>DAIOWC010000005.1:0-60798 GCA_036758685.1 Streptosporangiaceae bacterium
GAGGTCACCTACGCCAACGGCGACAAGGAAGTGCTGTACTTCCGCGACTTCAACTCCGGCGCGATGATCCAGAACATCGTCGACCGGGCGAAGAAGATGGCGATCAAGGAGTTCCTGGAGACCGGGCAGAAGGGACTGCGCGTCGCGCACCTGCTGAGCGCGTGCGTGGATGAGTTCAAGGAGAACGAGGACCTGCCCAACACCACCAACCCCGACGACTGGGCGCGGATCTCCGGCAAGAAGGGCGAGCGGATCGTCTACATCCGCACGCTGATCTCCGGCAAGAGCGGCACCGAGGCCGGCCGTTCGATCGACACAGTGTCGAACACCGGCCAATATCTGTGACGTCAGGCCCGGCTCCGCCGGGCCTGACGCCCCAGGCGTGCTAACCCGGGGGACGACCCCCGGACCCCCGCGGACAACCGGTGGCTGGCGCTGAAGCCACAACTCCAGGGCGCGGCGTGCGGCGTGCTGGCACTACGGCATTAGGCTCATAGCTATGAGCGCGCGGCGGGTCATGGGCATAGAGACCGAGTACGGCATTTCCGTGCCTGGTCAGCCGGGTGCGAACGCGATGGTTAGCTCCTCCCAGGTGGTCAACGCCTACCAGGCGGCGACGGCCGCGCGGGCGCGCCGGGCCCGGTGGGACTTCGAGGAGGAGAACCCGCTACGCGACGCCAGGGGCTTCGATCTGGCCGCGGAAGCCGCCGATGCCTCTCAGCTCACCGACGAGGACCTTGGGCTCGCCAACGTCATCCTGACGAACGGGGCGCGGCTGTACGTCGACCACGCGCATCCGGAGTACTCGGCGCCCGAGTGCACGAACCCGCTGGATGCGGTCATCTGGGACAAAGCCGGCGAGCGGGTCATGGCGGAGGCCGCAGTCCGCGCCGCCGCCCTCCCCGGCGGCCCGGCGATCCAGCTGTACAAGCACAACACCGACAATAAGGGCGCTTCGTACGGCTGCCACGAGAACTACCTGATGAACCGGTCGACGCCGTTTGCCGACATCGTCCGCCATCTCACGCCGTTTTTCGTATCCCGCCAGGTGGTCTGCGGCGCGGGCCGCGTCGGCCGCGGCGCTGACGGCCGCGAGGAGGGCTTCCAGATCAGCCAGCGGGCCGACTTCTTCGAGGTCGAGGTTGGCCTGGAGACGACGCTGAAGCGGCCGATCATCAACACCCGCGATGAGCCGCACGCCGACCCGGACAAGTACCGACGGCTGCATGTCATCCTCGGCGACGCGAACATGAGCGAGGTCTCCACGTACCTCAAGCTGGGCACGACGGCGCTCGTGCTGGCCATGATCGAGGAGAAGTTCCTGGCCGGCGACCTGTCCATCGAGTCGCCCGTGGCCGAGCTGCGGGCGATCTCCCACGACCCGTCACTGCGCCACCTGGTCACGCTTCGCGATGGCCGCCGCATGACTGCCGTGCAGCTGCAGCTGGAGTACCTGGAGCTGGCGAAGAAGTTCTCCGAGGACAAGTACGGCAACGACGTCGACGAGCTCACCAGGGATGTGCTCGACCGCTGGGAGTCGGTACTCGGACGCCTCGCCGATGACCCGATGCAGACCTCGCACGAGCTGGACTGGGTGGCCAAGCTCGAGATCCTTGAGGGCTACCGGTCGAGGGACGGACTCGGCTGGGGTCATCCGCGCCTGCAGCTCGTCGACCTGCAGTACTCCGATGTCCGGCTGGACCGCGGCCTGTACAACCGGCTGGCCGCGCGTGGCCGGATGGTCAGGCTCACCAGCGAGGACGTTGTGCTGACGGCGATGGACGAGCCGCCCGCGGACACCAGGGCCTACTTCCGGGGCCGGTGCCTGCGGAAGTACCCGGACGCGGTGGCTGCGGCGTCGTGGGACTCGGTGATCTTTGACATCCCCGGCCGGGAGTCGCTGCAGCGCGTGCCGACGCTGGAGCCGCTGCGCGGCACCCGGGCGCACGTCGGTGACCTGCTGGACCGATGCGAGACCGCGGGCGAGCTGGTGGCCGCGCTGACCGGCCAGGACTAGCGGCCGCACGTGCGGTAAGCCGCGAACCCTCGCAAAAGCCGCGATATTGATCTGGACGTGACACGTGCGCCTGTGTCTATCCTGGCCACGAGTTGTCTCGACGTGATACCGATGCTCTGGTCCAGGGTTGGATGGCTCACTAGCAGGCGAGGATTAGCGTTGAGAGAGCGCGGGTGGCACCGCGGAGCACGGAGGTAGAGCATGGCGACGAAGGACACCGGCGGGCAGCGGCAGACTACGAGGCGGACCGAGGAAGAAGAGGAAGTCGAACCGCGCGAAACCGATGAAGTCCGGGAGCGGCAGGACAAGCTGACCGACGACGTCGACGCGATCCTCGACGAGATCGACGAGGTCCTCGAGGAGAACGCCGAGGAGTTCGTCCGGTCGTACGTCCAGAAGGGCGGCGAGTGACGCCGTTGCAGCCTTGAGCGAACGCGAGCGTTCCCCGGCGCCCTTGGGTCAGCGGCGGGGCTAGGGTCTTAAATGATGTTGGCAGACCGGAAGGACGTTTGCAGTGGGCGGCATTGAACCCCAGTCGCGGTGGCAGCCTTCGGCGTTCCTGGCCGCGGGATCCTCGTCTTTCGCTGACTTCCTGACGACGGCAGCTCCGGACTTGCTGCCCGCGCAACGCGAGGCCGGCGCGGCTCTCGGTCACGACCTGCCGCACGCCACCACGATCGTGGCCGCGATCTGCGAAGGCGGCGTCGTGATGGCCGGTGACCGCCGCGCGACGTCGGGCAACATGATCTCCCAGCGCGACATGGAGAAGGTCTTCCCCGGCGATGAGTACTCCTGCGTCGGCATCTCCGGAGTGGCGGGCATCGGTGTCGACCTGGTCCGGCTGTTCCAGGTCGAGCTCGAGCACTACGAGAAGCTCGAGGGGCGATCGCTGTCGCTTGAGGGCAAGGCGAACCGGCTGGCCGGCCTCGTCCGCGGCAACCTGATGGGCGCCATGCAGGGCCTGGTCGCGGTGCCGATACTGGCCGGCTTCGACGAAGAGGTACGGCACGGGCGGATCTTCACCTACGACGTCGCGGGCGGCCGGTACGAGGAGCAGCGGTTCAGCTCGATCGGCTCGGGTTCGGTCTTCGCCCGCGGCTCGCTCAAGAAGCTCTACCGTGACGGCATGTCGGTCGAGGATGTCGTGCTCGCCTGCATGCAGGCGCTGTATGACGCGGCCGATGACGACTCGGCGACCGGCGGTCCCGACGTGAGCAGGAGAATCTTCCCGGTGGTCGCGACGGTGACCGAGGACGGCTTCGAGCGGCTGTCCGATGAGGCGGCCGGGCGGTACGCGCTCGCCGTCGTCAACGAGCGCATGCAACTGCCTGACGGCCCGGCCGCCGCGATGCAGCAGATCACGTCCTAGCCGTCGGAAGCTCAGCCGAATCCTGTCCAGCTGGCCCACTCGAGTAAGGAACGCTAGCGGTGTCGATGCCCTTCTACGTGTCACCTGAACAGGTGATGAAGGACAAGTCGGATTACGCGCGGAAGCGCATCTCGCAGATCCGCAGCGGCGTTGTGATCACCTGCGAAGCCGGCATCCTGTTCGTCGCGCCCAACCCCTCGCGGGCGCTGCGCAAGTTCAGCGAGCTGTACGACCGCATCGCCTTCGCCGCGGTCGGCCGTTACAACGAGTTCGAGAGCCTGCGCAAGGCGGGCGTCAGGTACGCGGACATGACCGGGTTCCAGTACGACCGCCGGGACGTGACCGCCCGCGGCCTGGCCGACTGGTACGCGCAGCTCCTGGGGGCGCTGTTCACCGACAGCCCGAAGCCGTACGAGGTCGAGCTCGTGGTCGCTGAGGTCGGCGTGACCCCCGATGCCGACCAGATCTACCGGATCATCTTCGACGGGTCGGTCGCCGAGGAGCACGGCGGTTTCGTGGTCATGGGAGGTCAGGCCGAGCGCGTCGCCGAGGTCCTGAGGGAGAGCTACAAGCCGGGCCTGTCCCTGACGGATGCGATGACGCTGGCGATCGGCGCGCTGTCCGTGCAGAACGACGGCAGCAGCTCCGAGACGATCACCGCCGATCAGCTCGAGGCGGCGCTGCTGGAGCGCAGCCGGACGCACCGGGCCTTCCGCCGGCTTTCCGGCGCCCGGCTGGACACGCTGCTGACCGAGGCCCTGAAGAAGCCGGTGCCCGCGGGCTCAGCGACTGCCGGCGAGATCGGTTCGCCCTCCGACGGGGCTGACGGCGGCGAGTAACTGAGCGAGTCGGCGAGGTGCCGGCGGTGTCTGGACTGAGGAGCGGTTTTGGCGACGAGGGAAGACGCCGCCCAGGGGCACCTCGACGGCTGAGCGGGAAAACACCGCGATTTCCGGGCATTGATACTGTCGAATTCAGGGGCCGCGGCGGCGCGGTCCCGCCCCGCAGCAGGAGGACACCGTGACCGCGGACCTGGCGACCATCACTGGCATCGATGCGCCCACCGGCCTGCTGATCGGGGGGCAGTGGACGTCGGGACGGTCAGGCACGCTGCGCGTACTCAACCCGGCCACCGAGGACGTGCTGGCCGAGGTGGCCGACGCCAGTCCTGAGGATGGCCTGGAGGCCGTGGGGGCCGCGGCGGCGGCGCTGCCTGCCTGGGCCGCTACGCCGCCCCGTCAGCGCGGTGAGTGCCTGCGCAAGGCCTACGAGCTGATGACCGAGCGGTCTGAGCAGCTGGCCCGGCTGATGGTGCTGGAGAACGGCAAGGCGCTGCGGGACGCGCGCGGCGAGGTCCTCTATGCCGCCGAGTTCTTCCGGTGGTACTCCGAGGAGGCCGTGCGCATCGACGGCCACCTGTCCGTCGCCCCGTCCGGAGCCAACAAGATCATGGTGATCCGCCAGCCGGTGGGCGTCAGCTACATGATCACGCCCTGGAACTTTCCGGCCGCAATGGCGACCCGCAAGATCGGTCCAGCGCTGGCGGCGGGCTGCACGGTCGTGCTCAAGCCGGCCAAGGAGACCCCGCTGAGCGCGCTCGCGGTCGCGGAGATCCTGGCCGAGGCGGGGGTGCCGGACGGCGTGGTCAACGTGCTGCCGACCAACAAGCCCGGCCCGCTGACGTCGGCCATTCTCGCCGACCCGAGGGTGCGGAAGCTGTCGTTCACCGGCTCGACCGAGGTCGGCCGCATGCTGCTCAAGCAGGCTGCCGACTACGTGACGAACTGCTCGATGGAGCTGGGCGGCAACGCCCCCTTCCTGGTCCTCGACGACGCCGACATTGACGCCGCGGTCGAGGGCGCGTTCCTGGCCAAGATGCGCAACGGCGGCGAGGCCTGCACCGCGGCCAACCGGTTCTACGTGCACGAGAAGGTCGCCGGCGAGTTCTCGGCCAAGCTGGCGACGCGGCTGGCCGGGCTCAAGGTCGGGCCCGGCCTCGATGACGGCGTCGATCTCGGCCCGCTGGTGAACGCCGACACCCGGACGAAGGTCGCCGATCTGGTGGACTCGGCCACCGGTGACGGGGCGCAGGTGCTGACCGGCGGGCATGCCCCGGACCGGGCCGGCTACTACTACGAGCCGACGGTGCTCGATGGCGTCCCGGCTGGCGCCGGGATCCTGTCGGAGGAGATTTTCGGCCCGGTGGCGCCGATCGTCAGGTTCACGGACACCGACGAGGCGGTCGCGCTGGCCAACAACACCGAGTACGGGCTGGTGTCCTATCTGTACAGCGGTGACCTGCGGCGCGCGTTGCGGGTCGCGGAAGCGCTGGAAGCGGGCATGGTGGGTATCAACCGGGGAGTGGTCTCCGACCCGGCGGCGCCATTCGGCGGCGTGAAGCAGTCCGGCCTCGGCCGCGAGGGCGCGCACGAGGGACTGCTGGAGTACACCGAGACCAAGTACATCGCCGTCGATTGGTAGTTGGGGACGGATGGACAGGCGCATTTTCGGGCTGGAGAACGAGTACGGCGTTACGTGTACCTTCCGCGGCCAGCGCCGCCTGTCTCCCGATGAGGTGGCCAGGTACCTGTTCCGGCGGGTGGTCTCGTGGGGCCGCAGCAGCAACGTCTTTCTGCGCAACGGCGCCCGGCTGTACCTCGACGTCGGCAGCCACCCCGAGTACGCGACGCCCGAGTGCGACAGTCTCATTGACCTGGTCACGCACGACAAGGCGGGGGAGCGGATCCTGGAGGGCCTGCTCGTCGACGCCGACACCCGGCTGCGCGAGGAGGGCATCGCCGGGGACATCTACCTGTTCAAGAACAACACCGACTCGGCCGGCAACTCCTACGGCTGCCACGAGAACTACCTCGTCGGCAGGCACGGCGAGTTCGGCCGGCTAGCCGACGTGCTGATCCCGTTCCTGGTCACCCGCCAGATCATCTGCGGCGCGGGCAAGGTGCTGCAGACGCCGAGAGGCGCGGTGTACTGCGTGAGCCAGCGTGCTGAGCACATCTGGGAGGGAGTCTCCTCGGCGACGACCCGGTCCCGGCCGATCATCAACACCAGGGACGAGCCGCATGCCGACGCCGAGCGCTTCCGCCGCCTGCATGTGATCGTCGGCGACTCGAACATGAGCGAGACCACCATGCTGCTGAAGGTCGGCGCCACCGACCTCGTGCTGCGGATGGTGGAAGCGGGCATCGTCATGCGCGACCTGACACTGGAGAATCCGATCCGGGCCATCAGGGACGTCAGCCACGACATGACCGGCAGGCGCAAGGTGCGGCTCGCGAACGGGCGCGAGGTCAGCGCGCTGGAGATCCAGCAGGAGTATCTGACCAAGGCACTGGACTTCACCACGCGCAAGGGTCAGGACCCGGTGACGGCCAGGGTCCTCGACCTGTGGCAGCGGACGCTGACCGCGGTCGAGACCGGTGACCTGGGCCAGGTGGCCCGCGAGATCGACTGGGTCACCAAGTACCAGCTGATCGAGCGGTACCGCGCCAAGCACGACCTGCAGCTCGCCTCGCCCAGGGTCGCGCAGCTCGACCTGGCCTATCACGACGTTCATCGCGGCCGCGGCCTGTACTACCTGCTGCAGAAGCGGGGCGCGGTCGAGCGGGCCTGCCGTGACATCGAGATCTTCGCCGCGAAGAACATCCCGCCGCAGACCACCAGGGCGCGCCTGCGCGGGGAGTTCATCCGGCGGGCTCAGGAGCGGCGGCGCGACTACACCGTCGACTGGGTGCACCTGAAGCTCAACGACCAGGCGCAGCGGACCGTGCTGTGCAAGGACCCGTTCCGATCGGTAGACGAACGCGTGGAAAAGCTGATCGCAGGCATGTAGCGCGTCCGGGCGGGGGCCTGATGACTACTAGTTGCCTTCGCGCGACTACTTATTGTTGCTACGCTCTCCGGGTTGCATGAAGCCCAAGGGGTCAGGGCATTCGGGGCTAATCGGGGGACTCGTTCGTGCCGCGTTCAGGCAATTCATCGTGCTTAGATCCGGGCGCTACCGTTGTCGGGGGCTGCGGCCATATCGGCTTGCCGCTGGCCATCGCACTGGCGTCGGCCGGGATGAGGGTCGTCTGCTATGACCTGAGCGAGCCGGCGGTAGCCGCGGTCCGCAGCGGCACGATGCCGTTCCGCGAGCCGGGCGCGGCGGCACCGCTGCGCGCCGCGCTGGCCGCCGGGCGGCTGACCGCGACCACCGACGCGTCGGTCATCCGCTCCGCCGAGCACGTCGTCATTACCGTCGACGGCGCGCTGGCCGACGTGTTCGCGTCCTGCGGTCCGTATCTCGCCGACGGCCAGCTGGTGGTGTTGCGCAGCACCGCTGCGCCGGGCGATACCGCGCGGCTGGAGAAGCTGGCGGCCGAGCTCGGGATCGACGTCGACGTCGCGTTCTGCCCGGAGCGGATCGCCGAGGGACAGGCAATGACCGAGCTGTTCGAGCTGCCCCAGATCATCTCGAGCCGGACCGCGCGCGGCGTGGAACGGGCTGCGAGCCTGTTCCGGCGGCTGGTTCCGGCGCTCGTGACGATGTCGCCCGAGGAAGCCGAGCTCGCCAAGCTGTTCAGCAACGCCTGGCGCTACATCGGCTTCGCGGCCGCCAACCAGTTCTACGAGATCGCCAACGATCGCGGGCTGGACTTCGAGCGGATAAGGGAGGGGCTCCAGCTCGACTACCCGCGCGGGGCCGGCCTCCCCCCGGCCGGGTTCGCCGCCGGCCCGTGTTTGCTCAAGGACACGCTCAGCCTGATCGGGAGCGGCGGCGAGTTCCGGCTTGGGCAGGCCGCCGTGGCGGCGAACGAGGGCCTCGCCGACTACGTGGTCGACCGGCTGGCCAGCACGCATGACCTGGCCGGCATGCGGGTCGGCCTGCTCGGCATGGCCTTCAAGGGCGGCTCGGACGACACGCGCTCCAGCCTCTCCTACCGGCTTAAGCGGCTCCTGGCCGCCCGCGCCCGCGAGGTGCTGTGCAGCGACCCGCTGGTGATCTCCGACCCGGACCTGCTGCCGCTCCCAGCCGTCCTGGCGGCGGCGGACCTGATCGTCGTCGCCGCACCGCACCCGCAGTACCGGGATCTGCCCGCCGGCCTGCTGCTGGCCGACATCTGGGGCGTCACCGACCGCGGCGTGCGGATATGACTCCGTCCGCGGAAGGATGTGCTGTCCCGGGGGGACGACGACCCCCAGCGCCGGGCCCGGCGCTCGAGCGGCTGCTGACGCCGTTCCGCCGGGTGCTGCCCCGCCCGAGCCTGCTGCTGCCCGGCCGGCTCGGCCCGCGCCTGACCGGAGTCCCGGTCCGGCTGGTGCCGGAGCCGGCGAGCAGGCCCGCGCCGGACCGGGAGCCCGACCGGCGCCGGCGAAGCTGGCTGTTAGCTGGCTCAGCCGCGGTCGGCTGGGCGATCTGCGGGCTGGGGCTGTTCGCCCTGTACCTGCACATGTCCAGGACCGTCTCGGTCAACTCCGACGGCGCGTCCAACGCCCTGCAGGCGTGGGCGATGCTGCACGGCAATCCGCTCCTGCGCGGCTGGGAGCTGTCGGATGTGTCGTTCTACACGACCGAGCTGCCGCAGTACCTGCTCATCGAGCTTGCCCGCGGGCTGACGCCCGACGTGGTGCACGTCGGCGCGGCCATGACGTACACATTCGTGCTGCTCCTGGCGGCGCGGCTCGCCAAGGGCGGCGCGCGGGGGAGGCAGGGGCTGGTGCGGGCGGCACTGGCAGCCGGCATCATCCTGGCGCCGCAGGCGGCCGAGGTCCCGGTGCTGATGCTGTCGCCCGATCATGTCGGCAGCACGGTGCCGGTCCTGCTCATGTGGCTGCTGATCGACCGGGCCGGCCGGCGCTGGTATGTGCCCGCGGCATCCGGCCTTCTCCTGGCGCTGGCCGTCGTGGCCGATCAGATCATCCTGATCACCGGTGTAGCCCCCGTGGTCCTGGTGGCGGCGGCGCGCGCCTACCAGAAGCTGGTGCGCGAGCGGGCCCGGCTCCGGTCGGCGTGGTTCGAGCTCTCGCTCGGCGCGGCTGGCCTCGCCGGGGCGGCGGTGGGGGAGCGCGCCCTTGTTCTTATCCAGCACAGTGGCGGCTTCCTGGTCTGGCCGGTCAGCGAGCGGCTGGTGAGCCTCGACAACTTCCCGCACAACCTGCTGCAGACCTACCAGGGCATACTCCTGCTCTTCGGGGCGGACTTCATGGGCCAGCCGGCCGGCCTGGCGGCCGGGCTCGCCCTGGTCCACCTGGTCGGGCTCGGCCTCGCCGTCTGGGCGGTGTGCGCGGCGGTGCGGCGGTACGTCGGCAGCGAGCTGGTGATCCAGCTAATGGTCGTGGCCACGCTGGCGAGCCTGGCCAGCTTCGCGCTCGGGCCGAACGCCGGCCAGCCGCTGAGCAGCCGGGAGTTCGCCGCGGTCCTGCCGTTCGCGGCCGCGCTCGCCGGTCGGACGCTTGCGCCCCGGCTCAGCCGGGCGCGCATGCTCCCCGCCCTCGGGGTCGTGCTCGGGATCTACGCGATCGGCGCTGTGAGCCTGGCCGCCCAGCCGCCGGCGGCCGCCCAGAATCAGGCCCTGGCTGGCTGGCTCGCCGCGCACCGGCTCACGTATGGCCTGGCCGGATACTGGATTGCGAATTCCGTCACGCTCGACAGCGGCGGCGCGGTTCATCTCTGCCCCCTCAAGGGCAATGAGCAGACCGCACGGCCAGAATGGTGGGAAATCCAATTAAGCTGGTACAATCCCGAATTGCATGACGCCAATTTCGTCGTGCTGCCCAGCAACGGCATCGGGCCGCCGCCCGGCCCTGGGCCGCTGCCTCCGACCGTGCCGGGAGTGCTGGGCGCTTTCGGGCAGCCCGCCCGGGTGTATTACTTGGCCCAATACACTGTCCTGGTCTGGAATAAGAATCTTCTGACAGTTATGCAGTAATCCGCCCGGATTTGCCGCTCGGGTGCCGTCCTCCGCAGGTGCGCGGGTGGCCTGATCCGGTCTGTGTCTGCCGGTAGGCTGACCCGGGTCTTTGAAATCGAAACTGAGGAATCTCATGCGCCGCATTGCTGCGTCCCTCCTGATACCCCTCGTCGCCGGTGCGGCGCTCGTGGGTTGCGGGTCATCGAGCCCGTCCGGCTCCGCCAGCGGGAACGCGAATTCCGCCGTGACTGTCTCCGGGACCTTCAACCACACCCCGACGGTGAAGATCCCGCACGAGAAGCCGACGGCCAAGCTCTACTACAGCACGCCGATCAAGGGCTCGGGCGGCGCGATCGCCTCGGGTGACCTCGCGCTGGCCAACGTCGCGATCTACAAGTGGAGCGGGAAGACGAGCACCCTGCTGGACAGCACCTACACCAGCGGGCCGCAGCTCATCCCGGCGACTCTGCCCCTGTCGGGCCTCACGACGGCGCTGAAGGGTGCCTCGATCGGCAGCCGCATCGTCGCGGTCCTGCCGCCGAAGTACGCCTACGGCACGCAGGGGAACTCCAGCCTGAACGTCAAGGGCACCGACACGCTGGTCTGGGTCATCGACCTGCTGCAGCAGTTCGCGCCCGGCCAGTCGGTCAGCGGCTCGCAGACCTCGAACGGCGGCGGGGCGCTGCCGACCGTGACGACCAAGGCCGGCTCGGCGCCGGTGGTCACGATCCCGAAGAAGTCGCCGCCGACCAAGCTCTCGGTCACGACCCTCATCAAGGGCAACGGCGCCGAGCTGCAAGAGGGTGACACGGTCGTGGCCCAGTACGTCGGGGTGAACTGGCGCACCGGCAAGGTGTTCAGCGCTTCGTGGCCTTCGTCGTCGCAGCCGAGTGGTCAGCCGTTCTCGTTCCAGCTCGGCGGGCAGGTCATCACGGGCTGGAATGACGGGCTGCCCGGCACCACCGTCGGCAGCCGCGTCATGCTCGTCATCCCGCCGTCGCTGGGCTACGGCCCGAGCGGCGGCCAGGCGAGCGCCGGGATCAAGAAGAACGACTCGCTCGTGTTCGTCATCGACATCCTGGGCGTCCAGGGCCCGTCATCCTGAGGTAGCCGCCTGCAGGCCGGCCGCGTGCCGGCCTGCAGCTGCCGCCGCGAGGAAGTACGCCAGGTCCTCGTCGAGGCCGCGGCCCATGGTGGACAGCGGCACCGGGCACGCCCGGAGCACGTCTTCCAGCCCCGCGACGCTGACCCGGACGAGGCTGTGCCTGGCGGCGAGCGGGGCGGCCGCCGCGGCCACCTGCGCCCCGAACTCGCCCGGCAGCTCGGGTACGACGATGTCCGCCCTGGCCAGGGCCACCCGGCCGTAGGCAGTCAGGCTGTGGTGAGAGACGCCGCGATGGCGCGGCCGCGGGTCGGCCTGGCTGACCCGAAGCGATCCGACGGCTGAGCCGCCGAGTACCGCGGCGGCGTTGATGGCCTCGCCCGCGGCGACGCCGGAGAAGCCCCAGCGGGTGCCCGAGCCGAGGTTTCCCGGACCCTGGATGACCACGGCTAGCTCGGCGTCCAGCACGTGCCTGGCCGCGAGCAGGCCGCTATGCAGGGTGACGGCCTCCAGGTCGCCGCCGAAGGCCTGGCCGACCGTTACGGTCCCGGCCAGCCACCCCAGATCGGTCAGGGCGGCCACGGTGCGGGAGAACCACACGGGGAGGGCGCCGCCGTCGAGCATGACGTAGGCGACGCGCGGATCGTCCGACTCGGGCCCTGCTGACCCGGGGGACGACCCCCGGAACCCCCGCCTAGCGCCAGCTCGTTCCGATCTATAGGCCGCCAGGATCGCAGGCAGCGCGGAGTGCAGATCGGCGGCGACCACGGGCATCCCGCCGAGGTCGTCGGCGTCTTGCAGCCGGTCGTGGTAGGGCGAGCCCTGCTCCTCGGCGCCGAGCACGGTCGCCTGCAGCGGCGTGTACCGTGCCTTGATCAGATGGCCAGGCCCGGCCGCGTCGGCCGGCAGCCGGTCGGGGATCGCCACCACCAGGGCATAGCCACCGGTGCCGAGCCCGAGGTCGAGGGCTCCGGTATTGAGCAGGACCCGGTCGCCGGGCGCGGGCGTCCCGGTCAGCTCCGGATAGGCGAGTGCCAGCACCGTCACGTCACCGATGCGCACCTCGAGCTCGAGCGCGCCGCGCCACGATCGGCCGAGCGCTGAAACCTCGCCACTGCGCCACCTGATCACTCAGGCAGGGTAGCGTCGGAGCCGGGGAAGGGAAGGCGATGTCAAGGCGGAAGACCGAGCGACTGCTGAGCCTTGTCGTCTGCCTGCTGTCGGCTCGCCGGTACCTGACCGCGGCGCAGATCCGGGACGCGGTGCCTGGCTATCCAGACTCGTTCGACGCGTTCAAACGAATGTTCGAGCGCGACAAGGACGAACTCCGCGAGCTGGGGATCCCGCTGGAGACCGGGGTGAACGCGGGGACCGAGGACGAGGCCGGATACCGGATCTCCCGCCAGGCCTACGAGCTGCCCGACATCAGGCTCGAGCCGGACGAGGCGGCGGTGCTCGGGCTGGCCGCGCGGGTGTGGCGCCGCGCCGAGCTGGCCGGAGCGGCCGAGGGGGCGCTGCTGAAGCTGCGCGCCGCCGGGATCGAGGCCGAGGATATGAGCCAGCCCGGCATCGAGCCGAGGCTGCAGACCGGCGAGGCGGCGTTCGGCCCGCTGTGGGAGGCCGTTCGCGATCGGCGCCCCGTGTCCTTCGGCTACCTGGCCGCGGGCCGGTCGACGTCGCAGCAGCGCCTGCTCGAGCCCTGGGGCGTGGTGAACCGGCGCGGCCGGTGGTATGTGGTCGGGCACGATCGCGACCGGGGTGAGCAGCGGGTGTTCCGGCTGAGCCGGATCGCGGGGTCGGTGACGTTCATCGGCCCGTCGGGCTCGGTGACCGTCCCGCCGGGCACGGACGTACGCGGCACGGTCATGGCGTGGGACTCCGAGCCGCCGCCGGTGCGGACCTGCCGCCTGCGCATCCGCCAGGGCGCCGGGCATGGCCTCCGCCGGCACGCCCGCAGCGTGACGCCCGCTCGTCAGTCCGGATGGGATGAGGTCGAGGTGACCTTCACCGACCTGGGATGGTTCGCCGAGCAGATTGCCTCCTTCGGCGCCGACGTGGTCGTGCTCGAACCCATGGACCTGCGAGATGCCGTGATCGGCCGGCTCAAGGGAGTGCTGGCATGAACGACAGTGCCGCCCGCAACCAGACCGCGACCGACCGGCTGCAACGGCTGCTGGCGCTGGTCCCGTACGTGGTCAGCCGGAACGTCGTGGGCATGGCCGAGACCGCGGCCGCCTTCGGGATCACCGAGCGGGAGCTGGTCGATGACCTCAACATGCTCTGGTGCGTCGAGCTGAGGTCGCCCGACCCGTACTGCCCGATCGACCTGTCCTACGAGGGCGGCGAGATCATGATCAGCGAGGCCGAGGCCATGGACAGGCCGCTCCGCCTCGGGGTCGACGAGGCGTGCGCGCTGCTGGTGGCCCTGCGCATGCTGGCCGAGCTGCCAAGCATCGGGGACGGGTCGGCGCTGAGCCGGACGATCGCCAAGCTGGAGGCGGCGGCAGGCAACGCGGGCGGCCCGAGCGCCCAGGTGGCGGTCCAGATGGACCACCTCGCCGGGCAGACGGCCATGGCCCAGATCACCGACGCCCTCGGCCGGGACCGGCGCCTGCACATCTCGTACTACGTTCACGGCCGGGACGAGGCGACCGAGCGGGACGTGGACCCGATGCGCCTGCTCGTCGTCGAGGGCCGCACCTACCTGGAAGGGTGGTGCCGCCGGGCGAACGCGGTGCGGACCTTCCGGCTGGACCGGATCCTGGCTCTTGAGGTCCTGGACGTGGCCAAGGAGGTGCCCACCGGCGCCCAGCCCGTGGACGTCGATGGCGGCCTGTTCCGGCCCTCGCCGGAGGACGTTCACGTGGTGCTTGAGCTGGGCGCCGCCGGGCGGTGGGTGGCCGAGTACTTCCCGTGCGAGTCGGCCGAGGAGACGCCCGACGGGCGGCTGCGGATCATGCTGCGGACGCCGGACACCCAGATGGTACGCAGGCTGGCGCTGCGTCTCGGGGAGGACGGCCGGGTGATCTCCCCGCCCGAGCTGGCCGAGCAGATCGCCGCCGATGCCATGGCGGCGCTTGAGCACTATGCGACGCAGAGCATTATGGACACCGCAATGTGACGTTCACGCGCTGGCTAACCGCCATCCGACGGCCAGCCACGTATAGCCGTTTGCATAGAGCCCGCGTGTAGACTCTTGGCGAGGCCGAGGGGCCCGACACCCGTGTGAATGGGGACTTACATGTTTGACCCGAGCGCACCACACATCATCATTCTGCTGATCGTGGTCCTGCTGTTGTTCGGGTCCAGGCGGCTTCCCGGCGCGGCTAAGTCACTGGGCCAGTCCATGCATATCTTCAAGCGCAGCATCTCGGGCCTGGACTCTGAGGACGATGCGGCCAACCCGTACCCGGTCAACTCCGCCAACCCGGCCAACCCGGCGATGCCACCGGTCCTGCCGCCCGCGGTCCAGCAGCCCGCCCCGGTCCAGGACGCCACGCAGAGTCAGCTGCAGGACCTCCAGCGCCAGATCCAGGATCTGCAGCAGCAGGCTGCTGGCGGCAACGCCGGGCAGGCGAATGCCGGGCAGACCAGCCAGCCGTTCTAGCTGCCTGAGGTGGTTATGCCGGACGACGGCCTTGATCCGTATGCGGCTGACCGGGCCGCGGAGATTGGGCGCAGTCACCGGGTGAACCCCGAGGCGCGGATGCCGCTCATGGAGCACATCCGCGAGCTGCGGAACCGGGTCCTGAAGGTCACCCTCGCGGTCGTCGTCGGCTCGGTCATCGGCTGGTACCTCTACCCCCATGTCTGGCATTTCATCGAGGCGCCGTACTGCCGGATCCCGCAGCCGCGGGACCTTTTCGCCGGCAAGGGCTGCCATCTGTTCGTGACCGGGCTGTTCGACGGCCTGTTCCTGCGCCTGAAGATCTCCATCGTCACCGGCCTGATCATCAGCTCGCCGGTCTGGTTCTACCAGATGTGGGCGTTTATCGCGCCCGGCCTGTACCGGCGGGAGCGGCGCTGGGCCTACTTCTTCGTGGGGGCGGCGGTACCGCTGTTCGTGGGTGGCGGGGCCACCGCCTACTTCGCGATGAGCAAGGGAATCCACTTCCTGCTCGACCTGGTGCCGCCGGGTGCCACGGCGATCATCACGATCGACACCTACATCGGCTACGCGCTGGCCATGCTGGCGATCTTCGGCATCGCCTTCGAGCTGCCGCTGGTTTTTATCCTGCTGAACGTGGCCGGCGTCCTGACCCACGAGCGGTTCAGGAAGTGGCGCCGGATGATCATTTTTCTGGTGTTCGCGTTCGCGGCCGTCTTCACGCCGAGCCCCGACCCGATCAGCATGCTGCTGCTCGCCGTGCCGTGCGTGGTCCTGGTCGAGGCATCGGAGGTCTTCGTCTGGGCCAATGACCGCCGGCGGGCGCGCGCCGGCAGCCTGGCCTACCCCGGCCTGAGTGCCGAGGAAGTCGCCGCCTACGGGCTGGACAAGCCGCTCGAGGGCGAGGTCGACGCGGCGGCGGGCAGCTCAGCCGGCTCCTAACGCCGCCGGCTCCTCCCGCCCTGAGCGAACGCGGCTACCCGGCGCGGAGCGCGCCTGCGATGCTGGCGGAGATGAGCAGCTCGGGGTACGACCCCTTTTCTCGCGGCCGGTTCGGAGTCGGCAGCGCCAGCCTGGAGGCGGTCGATGGCAGCCGGGGCCGGACGTTCCCGGTTGAGATCTGGATCCCGGCGGAGGCGCCGGGGCCGCTCCCGCTGGTGATCTTCTCGCACCACAGTGGCGGCGGCCGTCTCGGCGCGACGTACCTGTGCATGCACCTGGCTAGTCACGGCTACGTCGTGGCCGCGATGGACCATAGCGAGGTGGTGGCTCCGGAGTTCGGGAGCCGGGCGGGTGAGTCGGCCGCCGAGCGCGCTGCCCGCATCGACGCGGTCATCTCGGCTCGCGTCCCTGACGTGCGATTCCTGCTTGACTACCTGCTGGACGGCCGGGCGAGCCGTGAGCTGGCCGGCCGTGAGCTGGATGCCGGGCGGATCGGCCTCGCGGGGCACAGCTTCGGCGGCTGGACTGCGCTGGCCGTGCCGGAGCAGGAGGAGAGGGTCGCGGCGGTCGTCGCCCTGGCACCCGGCGGGAGCTCGCGCCCGGTACCGGGAGTGCTGCCGCTGACGCTGACGTTCGACTGGCGACGGCCGGCCCCGGTGCTGATCCTGACCGGTGACTGCGACGTGCCCGTGCCGCTGGACGGGGTCCAGGAGGTGTTCGGGCGGGCGCCTTCGCCGAAGCGGATGTTCGTGCTGCGCCGGGCCGACCACGAGCACTTCGCGGACGACGTCGAGGCGACCCACGAGGCGCTGCGGGCAATGACGCTGCCGGGAGAGGCGGCCTGGATGACGGCCGCCATGCTCCCGGCCAGCGCGCTAGTTTCCGGTGAGACCGCGCACACCTTTACCTGCGGTCTCGTCGTGGCCCACCTGGACTCGGCGCTACGCGCCGATCCCGCGGCGGGGGAGTTCCTGTCCACCGGAGCCGAGCCAGCGCTAGCTGCACTCGGTGTGGACGGGTACGCCTGCCGGCCTGCGGCTAGCTGACCGGCGTAGCCTCGGCTGACGCTCGGCCAGCTTGGCCGTGCGCACGAGCCTGCGGCTGGCGGCCCGGCGGCGCTGCTCCTCGAGGTGATCTTCGGCTACAGCCAGGATCACGTTCGCGTACATCGTTGCCCTCCTGTCTGCGGGCCGACCTGGCCCGACACATTCGAGACTCGCAGTAAGGCCGGCCGCAGCGAATCGGACGGATTCCCTATTTCGGCGGCCAGCCGGACGCGGCACTCTAAGGCGGCGCCTACGGCGGCGGATAACCAGTTGCGCGGCCGCTGGAGATCCATAAGGTGGCTGCTGAAAGCACGTGTGCCGACACCCTGAGGAGGGCAGATGCGCGAGGCGTCCATGTCCATCGTGATGTCCGTTGAGGCCGGTACGAAGGGTATGGCGCGTGTCGCGGAAGACACTCAACCTCGGGATTCTGGCGCATGTAGACGCCGGTAAGACGACTCTCACCGAGCGGCTGCTCTATACCGCCGGTGTCATCGACCAGCTCGGCAGCGTCGACGCGGGCACGACGCTGACCGACTCGCTCGCGCTGGAGCGACAGCGCGGGATAACTATCAAGTCCGCCGTTGCGTCGTTCCCGGTCGGGGACGTCACCGTCAACCTGATTGATACGCCTGGCCACCCCGACTTCATCGCCGAGGTGGAGCGCGTGCTCAGCGTCCTCGACGGTGCCGTGCTCGTGGTCTCCGCCGTCGAAGGCGTGCAGCCGCAGACGCGGGTGCTGATGCGCTCGCTGCAGCGCCTGCGGATCCCGACGCTCCTGTTCGTGAACAAGATCGACCGGGCGGGCGCGGATGCCAGGCGCGTGCTGCACGCGATCGGCCAGCGCCTCCGGCTGACGACCATCGCGATGGGGAGCACGCAGGGTCTCGGGACCCGCGGGGCTGACTTCACCCCATCGGGCGCCGGGGACGCGGAGTTCGTGGCCCGGCTGACCGAGGTGCTCGCCGACGGCGATGACCGGCTCCTCGCCGCGTACGTTGCCGGCGACGCGCCGATCTCCTACGGCCGGCTTCGCCAGGGGCTGGCGGCGCAGACGGCCAGCGGGCTGGTCTATCCGGTGTTCTTCGGCTCGGCCATGACCGGGGCGGGCACCGAGCAGCTGATGGCCGCGATCGCGGAACTGCTGCCGGCCACGGTGCCTGACCCCGGCGGGCCGGTCGCGGGCAGCGTGTTCAAGATCGAGCGGGGCGGCGGCGGCGAGAAGGTTGCGTTCGTCAGGCTGTCCTCGGGCACGGTGCGGGCTCGCGACCGGCTGCGCTTCGGCGCCGGCGGGGAGGACAAGGTGACCTCGATCGCGGTCTTCGCGGACGGATCCGCGGCGCCGAGACCGGCCGTCGTCGCCGGCGAGATCGGCAAGCTCTGGGGCCTGGCCGACGTGCGGATCGGCGATCGCATCGGCCCGTCGGCAGGCAGCGGCGTCCGGCACGAGTTTCCACCGCCGACGCTGGAGTCTGTCGTGGCTGCCACGGACCGGGCCGACGGGTCGCGGCTGAGCGTCGCGCTTGGCCAGCTGGCCGAGCAGGACCCGCTCATCAACGTCCGCCAGGACGACGAGCGGAACGAGATCGCAGTGTCGCTGTACGGCGAGGTCCAGAAGGAGGTCATCCAGGCAACGCTGGCGCTGGACTACGGCATCGAGGTCACCTTCGGCGAGACGACGATGATCTGCATCGAGCGCCCGGCGGGCCGCGGCCGTGCGGTCGAGGTCCTGCAATCGGATGATCACCCGTACTCGGCGACCGTGGGCCTGCTCATCGAGCCGGGACCCGCGGGCTCAGGCCTGGTGGTCCGGCTCGACGTCGACCCGCGGCTGCTGCCGCTGTACATCTACAAGACCGCGGCCAGCTTCGCCGCGGCGATGACGCAGTACGTCAGCGCCGCGCTGGCGGAAGGCCGGCGCGGCTGGCGGGTCACGGACGCGGTCGTGACCATGTACGAGTGCGCCTACTACGTCGGGGACGGGCCGGGCAAGCGCATCCTCGCCACGCCCCGCACGACGGCGGCCGACTTCCGGATGCTGACCCCGCTGGTCATGGCGCGCGCGCTCAAACTGGCGGGAACCGTCGTCTGCGAGCCGATGGCGCTGGTCGCTCTCGAGCTGCCCGCCGACCGGATGGGCGCGGTGCTGGCGGTCCTCACCCGCCTCGGCGCCACGCTCGAGACTCCGTCGCTGCGGGGCGAGGTCGCAACGATCGGGGCGCAGCTTCCGGCGGCTCAGGTGCACCGCCTGCAGCAGCAGCTGCCCGGCCTGAGCGGCGGCGAGGGCGTGATGGACACGAGTTTCGGCGGGTACCAGCCGGTGCGAGGCCGCGAGCCATCCCGCCGCAGAAGCGGACGAATGGTGCGTAAATCGTAACCGGGTCCGGCGCCGGGCCCGGGCTGAAGCTGTGCCGTGAGCGGCGAGCCGGGCGGACACCTAATCTTGGCCTTATGAGTTCGCCGGAGAGTCCAGCGGATCGCTATCGGGCCTCCCGGCTCCGCCGGGAAGCCGACGGGCCACGGCTTGCCGCGTTCCAGCAGCTTTACGGGTTTGAATTTGACCAGTTCCAGCTTGATGCCTGCCGCGCGCTGGACTCCGGCCACGGCGTGCTCGTGGCCGCCCCGACCGGGTCGGGCAAGACCGTGGTCGGCGAGTTTGCCGTCCACCTGGCGCTCGAGCAGGGCCGCAAGTGCTTCTACACCACGCCCATCAAGGCGCTGTCCAACCAGAAGTACAACGACCTGGTCAGCCGCTACTCGGCCGCCAGGGTCGGGCTGCTGACCGGGGATAACAGCATCAACGGCGAGGCGCCGGTAGTCGTCATGACCACCGAGGTGCTGCGGAACATGCTGTACGCCGGCTCACTGACCCTCGACGGGCTGGCCTACGTGGTCCTCGATGAGGTTCACTACCTGGCCGACCGGCTGCGCGGCGCCGTCTGGGAGGAGGTGATCATCCAGCTGCCGGAGTCCGTGCAGGTCGTCGCGCTCTCCGCGACGGTCAGCAATGCGGAAGAGTTCGGCGACTGGCTGCGCCAGGTGCGCGGCGGCACGTCCGTGATCGTCGACGAGACCAGGCCGGTGCCGCTGTGGC
Organism: Streptosporangiaceae bacterium; assembly: GCA_036758685.1. Lineage (GTDB taxonomy): Bacteria > Actinomycetota > Actinomycetes > Streptosporangiales > Streptosporangiaceae > JAJYUU01. Next base: position 20,089 of record DAIOWC010000005.1, read on the forward strand.
AGCACATGCTCGCGGGCCGGCGGCTCTTCGATCTCTTCGCTACGAACGGGGCGGTCAATCCGGAGCTGCGCCGCCTGGCGCAGCGCGATCAGCGCGGGAGCAGGCCTCCTCGCGGCCGGCCGGGCGCCGGTCGCAGTAGTCACCGGCCCGCCGCTTTCCGCCCGCCGCGGCGGCCGGATGTCATCGAGCGCCTGGATGCCGAGGGCCTGCTGCCGGCCATCACGTTCATCTTCAGCCGCGCCGGCTGCGACGCCGCCGTGCAGCAGTGCCTGGTGGCCGGGCTGCGGCTGACCACGCCGGATGAGGCCGACGAGATCAGCGAGGTGGCCCGCGCCCGGACGGAGTGGCTGAGCGAGAGCGACCGGCTCGTGCTCGGGTATTCCGACTGGCTGACCGGGCTGCGCCGGGGCATCGCGGCCCATCACGCCGGCCTGCTGCCGACGTTCAAGGAGGTTGTCGAGCAGCTCTTCGCGGCCGGGCTGATCCGCGCCGTGTTCGCGACCGAGACGCTGGCGCTCGGCATCAACATGCCCGCCAGGACCGTGGTGATCGAGAAGCTGGATAAGTGGAACGGCGAGCACCACGCTGAGCTCACCCCCGGCGAGTACACGCAGCTCACCGGCCGGGCCGGCCGGCGCGGCATCGATGTGGAAGGGCACGCGGTCGTCCTCTGGCAGCCGGACATGAACCCGGTCGCGGTCGCGGGCCTCGCGGGCACCCGTACCTATCCGCTCAACTCCAGCTTCCGGCCGACGTACAACATGGCCGTGAACCTGGTCGGCCAGGTCGGGCGGGCGCGGGCGGCCAAGCTGCTCGAGTCGTCGTTCGCGCAGTTCCAGGCCGACCGCGGCGTCGTCGGGATGGCCCGGCAGGCGGCCAAGCTCCGGTCACAGGTCACCGCCATCACGGCCAGCTGCGACGAAGGCGACCTGGAATCCTACGACGCGATCCGGCGCGAGCTCGGCGAGCTCGAGCGCAACGAGGCTCGGCAGCGCTCGGCCTCCCGGCGCGCGGAGGCGATCAGCTCGCTCGCGGCGCTGCGGCGCGGCGACATCATCAGCGTCCCTGCCGGGCGCCAGTCGGGGGTCGCCGTGGTCCTCGAACCGGGCACCGGACCGGACGGCCTGCCGCTGCCGCTGGTGCTGACCGCGGGCCGGCAGGTCAGGCGCCTGTCGGTGGCCGATTTCCCGATCCCGGCCGTGCCCGTGGAGCGAATCAGGATCCCGAACTGGTTCAGCCCGCGCTCGCCCTCGAACCGTCGCGACCTGGCCTCCACGGTCAGGAACAAGGTGGCGGGGATCGACCTGCCCCGGCATCGCCGGGCGACCGGCCACAGCGAAGACGGCGAGGCGGCGATCGCCTCGCTGCGACGGCGACTGCGCCAGCATCCCTGCCACGGCTGTCCTGATTTGCAGCTCCACCTGCGCGATCTGGAGCGGCGGGCGCGGCTCGAGCGCGAGGCCGCCACCGTGGAGCAGCGGGTGTCGGGACGGTCGCACGTGCTGGCCCGCACGTTCGGCCGAGTGTGCACCGTGCTCGAGAAGCTCGGCTATCTCGCCGACGACGAGGTGACGCCGGAGGGCAGGCGGCTGGCCGCGCTGTACACCGAGCTGGACCTGCTGGCCGCCGAGTGCCTGCGCCGGGGCACCTGGGCGGGCCTGCCGCCCGCCGAGCTGGCGGCGTGCGTCTCGGCACTGACGTTCGAGTCGCGCCGCCCGGACGAGGCGGCCGCGCCGCGGCTGCCGCAGGGCCGGGCGCGCGAGGTGCTCGCGTCGATGGTCAGCGTCTGGGGCGAGCTGTCGGCGCTGGAGAGGGATCAGAACCTGTCGTTCCTGCGCGAGCCCGACCTCGGTTTTGCCTGGACCGTCAATGCCTGGGCGCGCGGCACGGCGCTGGACAAGCTGGTCAGTTCCGACCTGACCGCCGGAGACTTCGTCCGGGCGATCAAGCAGCTGATTGACCTGCTCGGCCAGCTCGCGGTCGCCGACGCCGGCGGCGAACTGGCCGGCACGGCGCGGGCGGCGATGGACGCGCTCCGGCGCGGCGTGGTCGCCTACTCGCCGGTCGGCTAACGGAACGGGCCTGGATTGGCTGGCGGGACAGGCGCAGGGCGGGCGGTCAGCGGGCGCGCGCGATGACCGGCAGGTCGTAGGTGCGCCGGATGCTGCTGCCGAGCCGGGTGATGTCGGCGCCGTAGATATTGATAGAGATCGAGACGTCGTCGCCGCGGTTCGCGACCCGATGGATGTCACCGGGCGGGGCGAAGCCGCTGACATTGCCGACGCCGTTCCGGTTGCGGCCGACCTGCACCAGGTGGCTGCCGTCGGCAGCGAGGGAGTACAGCTCCTCGTACTCGGCACCCTGGATCACGCCGACCACGCACCAGGCGACGTGATCATGGATTGGGGTCACCTGGCCGGGGCGCCAGACCGCCGCGACCACGGAGAATGACCCGTCCGGCTCGACGTGCAGGGTGTGGCAGCAGTAGCAGTCGAGGCCGCCTGCCCGTTCCTCGTCGGTCAGGATCTCCGGGCCGGGCAGGTTCCTGGCCAGGGCCCGCGCGACTAGCTGGGCGGTCTGTGACCAGTCGCGATGCTGGCGGGTAGCCGCCTGGACGTCCGCCACCAGGCCAGCCGGGCACCGGCTGCGAACCGGCGTGATCACGGTCATGGCGGGCCTCCTGCCGCTGCTAAGTGGTGATCTTCAGGTCTACCCCAGCCTAGGGACTCATCACCATGAGGCTCCAATGCCAATGCTCCATGGATCCATAGAGGGCAAATATGAATGAAGGAAGGCGTCCGGCGGCCGGCGCGGCCTGGCAGGATGCCGGCATGGGCACCGTCATGCTGCTGGATTCCGCGTCGATGTACTTCCGGGCCTTCTACGGCGTGCCCGAAACCATGACCGCTCCCGACGGCATGCCGGTCAATGCCGTGCGCGGCTTCCTCGACATGATCACCAGGCTGGTCCGCGGCCGGCGCCCGGCCCAGCTCATCGCCTGCATGGACGCGAGCTGGCGGCCCGCGTTCCGGGTCGCGGCCATCCCCTCCTACAAGGCTCACCGGGCGAATCCCGACGGCTCCGAGCAAGTCCCGCCTGCGCTCAACGCACAGATCCCGGTCATCACTGATGTCCTGGCTGCGGCCGGGGTGAAGACGGCCGGAGCGACCGGGTACGAGGCCGACGACATCATCGGCACGCTGGCGGCCCAGGCCGACCAGCCGGTCGAGGTCGTGACCGGGGACCGGGACCTGTTCCAGGTGGTCGACGACTCCCGCGGCGTCCGGGTGGCCTACATCGGCAAGGGTGTAGCCAACCTCCAGATCATGGATGAAGCGGCTATAACGGCGAAATACCAGATACCAGGCAGGTCATACGCGTCGTTCGCCGCCCTGCGCGGCGACCCGAGCGATGGGCTCCCCGGCGTGCCCGGCGTGGGGGAGAAGACGGCGGCGGCCCTGATCCGGGTGTTCGGCTCGGTGGAGGGCATCCTGGCCGCCCTCGATGGGGGCCACGGCGGATTCCCCGTCGGGAGCCGGGCGAAGCTCGTCGCGGCCAGGAAGTACCTGGACGCCTGTATGCCCGTCGTCAGCGTCGCGACGGACGCCCCGGTGTCCGCCGACGGCGGCTGGCTGCCTTCCACGGTCGCCGATCCGGCGCGCGTGGCTGAGCTCGACCGGCGCTACGACCTGGACAGCTCCCTGGCCCGGATGCTGTCCGCCCTGGCCGCTGCGCCCGCCTAGGTGTGGAACTTCACTGTCGCTAGGGCGACAGTGAACTTCCACACCTCGTCGCGGCGTCAGTTCCAGTTGTCGATTTTCACGTCGTCGGGATCCGGAGCACCCTGGCCGGTTTCGAGCAGCGACTTCAGGCTCATCAGGAAGATCGCCCACCTTGTGCTGCAGTGGTGCATGAACTCGACGGGCTCCGGCCAGCCCTGGTGCTGGAAGAGCACAATGGCGTACTCGTCGGCCTGGCAGAGCTTCCACTCCACCGGGGTGCCGATCCACTCCGGCGGACCGTCCGTCACGGGCTCGTGATCACGCGGGTTTTGAGGGCCCCGGACCCCGCAAAACCCGCGTGATCATGGAGCCGACGTCTGTGGGGTCTCGCCGAGCGGCCTGCCGTCGGTCCCGTCGTCGATGATCTGCAGCGCGACGAGACAGGTGTCGTCCTCGGGGTCGGTGGTGCCGAGGGCGCCGAGCGCGGCGGCGATGGCCAGCTCGGGGTCGGCGATGTCTCTGACTGCCATGAGCAGTGTCTCCAGGCCCTCGTCGATCGAGCGGTCGCGGCGCTCCACCAGGCCATCGCTGTACAGCAACAGGAGGTCACCGGGCTGGAGCTGGACCGTGGCGGCGGTGTAGCCGTCGCTGCTGGCGCCGAGGAGGATGCCGTCGGGCTGGGGAAGCGTCCTGGCCCACGGGCCGCGGATCAGCACCGGCGGCGGATGCCCGGCCTGCGCCCAGGTAAGCATCTTGCTGACGGGGTCGAAGTAGCCCGCGACCACCGAGGCCGTGTGCTCGAGGCCGACGTGGCGGGCAAGGTCGTTCAGCCAGCCGACCAGCTGCTCGGGCGGGGCCCCGGTGATCGACAGCCCGGCCAGGGCGCCGCGCAGCCTCGCCATCCCGGCGGCGGCGGTCAGGCCGTGCCCGGCCACATCGCCGATCGCCAGGAGTACGTGCCCGCCCGGGAGCTCGGCGGCGATATACCAGTCGCCGCCGACCCGGCTGGCGCTGGAGGCCGGCAAATACCTGACCACCGCGCGCAGGCCGGGAAGCTCGAACGGCTCGTCGTGCAGCGGCAGGATGGCGCGCTGGAGCTCCAGCGTTACGTGGCGCTGCATGGCCAGCTCGGCGGTGAGGCGGGCGCGGCTGCCCTGGCGGGTATGCGAGTCGCCGGGCTCGGGGACCAGCTCTTCGAGCGGGGGCAGGGCCGCGGCGAGGGTCGCGCCCCGGGCCTGCCGGAGCGCGGTGTCCTGCCCGGCGGTCTCCGCTGGCGGCGGCTCGCCCGGACCAGAGGAGGAAACGGGCTCGGGTGGCGCCGGTTCGGGCATTGCGGCCTCCAGCCGGGCGCTGTCGCGCCCGGCGGCCTGTCGACCGGAGTTGGCCGTGCTGGTCGGGGGAGTGCTGGCCTGGCTGGCGCTGATCTCGGTCAGGCCGGCCTTCGAGGACCTGGATAGCAGGGACCGAGCCGCCGTGCCCGGGCGGCTTGTGGGTACTTGCGCTGTATCCCTGGTCGCCATTGTTGGGGTGAACTAGGTCGCCGTGCACCCAGCGTGCGGCATGTCCGGCAGCTCTGTCTAGATGCGGCGGAGGTCGGCTGAGATGAGATGATGCGCGAGCGGGGCAATGTCGCCCTCGCGGGATGAAAGCTGGAGGACACCATGGCGCACGATCCGGTCAGTGCTGAGCTCTACCCGGCGGCGAGGATCGGCGAGGTCAGGGACGCGACCGCGGCGGCCGGCCTGGACGCGCTGCTGCTGACTCCGGGTCCGGATCTGCGGTACGTCACCGGCTACGACGCCCACGAGAGCGAGCGGCTGACCTGCCTCGTAATGCCCGCCGACGGCGACCCGCTGCTGGTCGTGCCGCGGCTTGAGCTGCGGGCGGCGCTGGCTTCCCCCGCGGGGGGCCTGGGCCTCGAGGTGGTCGGCTGGGATGAGACCGACGATCCGTACGCCGTGGTGGCTGGCCGGCTCGGCCGTCCGGGGAAGACCGGCCTTGCGGACCGCATGTGGGCGATGATGGTGCTGCGGTTCCGGGCCGCGCTGCCGGAGACGGAGCAGGTCCTCGCGAGTGCCGCGCTGCGGGAGCTGCGAGAACGCAAGAGCCCGGCCGAGGTCGCCGCGCTGCTGGCCGCGGGCGAGGCGATCGACCGGGTCCATGCTCAGGTGCCTGGCTGGCTCAGGCCGGGGCGCACCGAGCGTGACGTCGCGGCCGACATCTGCGAGGCGATCGTCGCCGAGGGTCACGTCCGCGCCGACTTCGCGATTGTCGGCTCGGGGCCTAACGGCGCGAGCCCGCACCACACCGCCGCCGATCGCGTGCTGCAGCCTGGCGACGCGGTCGTGATCGACATCGGCGGGACGATGCCCAGCGGGTACTGCTCGGACTGCACCCGGATGTACGCGATTGGCGAGCCGCCAGCCGAGTTCGCGGCCTACTACGCGGTGCTCCGGGCCGCCCAGGAGGCTGCCTGCGAGGCGGTGCGTCCCGGCGTTCTGGCGGAGGCAGTCGACGCCGCGGCGCGCGAGCCGATCAGCGCGGCGGGATACGGCGAGTACTTCCTCCACCGGACCGGGCACGGCATCGGCCTGGAGACGCACGAGGACCCGTACATTGTCGCCGGGAACACCAAGCCGCTCGAGCCGGGGCACGCGTTCTCGATCGAGCCCGGCATCTATCCGGGGCCGCACGGCGCCCGGATCGAGGACATCGTGGTCTGCACCGCGGACGGTTTCCGGCGGCTCAACAACGCGCCGCGCGATCTGATCGTGGTGCCGGCGTGACTGCCGGGGTGGAGCGCGAGACCCGGGACGAGACGACCGCGGCGCTCTTCGAGCTGACCAGGGAGCTGGCGCAGGGTGAGGTGCGGCCGCAGGCTGACGCGGCCGAGCGCGAGGCGCGGTTCCCCAGGGAGATCTTCCGCACGCTGGGCAAGGCCGGCCTGCTGAGCCTGCCCTATCCCGAGGAGCTCGGCGGCGGCGGCCAGAGCTACGAGACCTACCTGCAGGTGGTGGAGGAGCTCGCGACCGCGTGGCTGGCCGTCGGGCTCGGCGTCAGCGTGCACACGCTGACGTGCTTCCCCATCGCGACCGCAGGCACGCCGGAGCAGCAGGAGCGCTGGCTGCCGGGGATGCTCGGCGGCGACCAGCTCGGCGCCTACTGCCTGTCCGAGCCCGCCAGCGGGTCGGATGCGGCCGCCGTACGGACCCGAGCCGTCGCTGACGGGGATGAGTTCGTCATCGATGGCGTGAAGGCCTGGATCTCGCACGCGGGCCAGGCCGACTTCTACACGCTGTTCGCGCGAACGTCGGGCGAGCCCGACGGGCCGGCCAGGGCGAGTGGCATCTCGTGCCTGCACGTTCCGGCCCAGACTCCGGGAGTATCCGCGGCGGCGCCGGAGCACAAGATGGGCATGCGCAGCTCGGTCACCGCCCAGATGATCTTCGAGGGAGCCCGCGTCCCGGCCGGGAATCTGGTCGGGGAGCGCGACCGCGGTTTCCGGATCGCGCTGGCCGCCCTGGACGCCGGGCGCCTCGGCATCGCGGCGTGCTCGACCGGGCTGGCACAGGCCGCGCTCGACCTTGCCGCGCAGTACGCCCGCGAGCGCCGTCAGTTCGGCCAGGCGATCATCGATTTCGAGGGCCTGCAGTTCATGCTCGCCGACATGGCCACCGCAGTCGCCGCCTCCCGCGCGCTCTACCTGGCCGCGGCCAGGCGCAAGGACGCGGGCCTTGCCTTCGGGCAGCAGGCGGCGATGGCCAAGCTGTTCGCATCCGACACTGCGATGCGCGTTGCGACCGATGCCGTCCAGGTCCTCGGCGGCTACGGCTACGTGGAAGACTTTCCGGCGGAGCGGCTCATGCGCGAGGCCAAGGTCCTGCAGATCGTCGAGGGCACGAACCAGATCCAGCGGATGGTGATCGGAAGGCAGCTGGCCAAGCAGACCTGACGCGCTTGCCCGCCGAGCTGGCGCGGCCAGCCCGCTGCTGCCGTCCGAGTAGTACCCGCCGGTCAGTTGGCCGGGTGACCGATGGCCAGACCGCTAGTCGGGTCGAAGAACTGCAGGTTGGACGTGTCGATCGCGAGCTGGGCCGAGCTATGCGGCTTGATCCCGCTGCGCGCGGCTACACGCGCGGTCCACTGCGTCTTGTCGGCGGCTAGGGGGATCGCCTCGTCGTCTCCGTCGGTGTCGCGCGCATCGGCAATGCTCGCGTGCTGCACGGGGGCCGCGTCGATCGCGAAGATCACGTGGATCTCGCTGCCGAGCTCCTCGGTGACGCTGACGTCTACCGGCAGCCTCGGCCACGCGGGCTCCGCCAGGCTCGCGTCCTCGAAGTCGGATGGCCGGATGCCGAGCACGACATCGCGGCCGAAGTAGCCGTCGAGTCCGGTCCTGGTCTGCAGCAGCGCGGCGGGAACGGCGAGCCGGTGTCCGGCGAACACCACCGCGCCACCGTCATCCTTGACCAGCTGGGCCGTAGTGAAGTTCATCGCCGGCGAGCCGATGAAGCCGGCCACGAACAGGTTCACCGGCGAGTTGTACAGCGCCTGCGGCGTGTCGACCTGCTGCAGCTTCCCGTCCCGCAGCACGCACACGCGCTGGCCGAGCGTCATGGCCTCAACCTGGTCATGGGTCACGTACACGGTGGTCACGCCGAGGCGCGCGTGCAGCTGCGACAGCGACGCCCGCATCGACACCCGCAGCTTGGCGTCCAGGTTGGACAGCGGCTCGTCCATGAGGAACGCCTGCGGCTCGCGCACGATCGCGCGGCCCATCGCGACGCGCTGGCGCTGGCCGCCCGATAGCGCGGCGGGCTTGCGGCGCAGATAGTCCTCGAGGCCGAGCATGACCGCCACGTCGTGCACGCGCCGCTTGATCTCGTCCTTGGGCGTCTTGCGCTGCTGGAGCCCGAACGCCAGGTTCTGCTCGACCGTCATGTGCGGGTACAGCGCGTAGTTCTGGAACACCATCGCGATGTCGCGGTCCTTCGGCGGAAGGTCGTTGACGACGCGGCTGCCGATGGTGATCGTCCCCGCCGTGATCTCCTCCAGGCCCGCGATGGAGCGCAGCGCGGTCGACTTGCCGCAGCCAGACGGGCCGACCAGCACCATGAACTCGCCGTCGGAGATGTCCAGGCTCAGCCCGTCGACGCCCTTGACGCCGCCGGGATAGGTCTTGTCGACCTGGTTGAGGATGATCTGCGCCATGGAGGCCTTCCTGCCGCTTGAGGTATCAGACAAAGCGGCCCTGCGGGCCGGTCCTGGCCGGAGCGTACCTTGCGGTTCAGGGCGCGGCTATCCGGCGGATCATCACCGTTACGCGAGTGTAAGGCCGTGATGGCGCCGTGATCTGCGTGTCTTTCCGCATCCTGCGAGCGAGGCGCTACGGTGGCCGGGTGGAGGAGATTAACGGCAAGATCATCGCGCTGCTGGCCGAGGACGGGCGGATGAGCTTCACTGAGCTGGCGCGACGCACCGGGCTGTCGGTGTCTGCCGCTCAGCAGCGAGTGCGCAGACTGGAGCAGCGCGGCGTGATCAAGGGTTACATGGCCGTGATAAACGCGGAGGAGATCGGCCTGCCGATGACGGCGTTCGTCTCGATCAAGCCGTTTGACCCGGCGTCGCCTGACGATGCCCCCGAGCGGCTGGCGCACATGTCGGCTATCGAGGCGTGCCACAGCGTTGCCGGCGACGAGAACTACATCCTGAAGGTCCGGGTGGCCTCGCCGCGCGAGCTCGAGGACGTGCTCCAGGAGATCCGGGCCGCGGCCAGCGTGTCGACGCGGACGACGATCGTGCTCAGTACCCCGTTCGAGAATCGCGCGCCGAAGGTCGAGTACCCCGGCTCCGCCTCGTTCCCGGCCTAGGAAGCGACGGCAAACAGGCGCAGCGCCCCCGCGCCGCCCACATCGAGCCCGAGCGGGATGATCGCCGCGGTGCCGCGGTGCTCGCTTGCCGCGGCCGCCAGTTCGTCCGCCCCGGTGGCCACGACCGTCGCGCCGTGCAGCAGGGCGTGGTCAAGGAACGTGGTGTACGACCGCCCGTCGCCCGCTGGCGGCGCGGCCAGCACGACATCCTGCGGCCCGATATCGGCGGCCGAGGAGAGGGCGCTGAGCTCGGCGGCCATGTTCAGATGCGTCAGGCCCGCAGCGTGCAGGCTCCCGTCGGCCTGCCGGACGTAGGGAAGCATCGCCAGCTCGTGCGGGCGAGCGCTCGGCGGGCGCAGTGATCCCATACCCAGCAGCGAGCTGAACGGGGTGGCGGCCGGCGCGTCGCCGAACGCGACCACCTGGCGGACCCACGACCGGTCCGCGGCCGCGAGCGCGGCCGAGGCCAGCGGCTCGGCGGTCAGCAGCATCCTCGCGCCGCAGTCGGCAAGCTGCCCGGCGATCTCGGGGATCGAAAGCTGGCTGCTGACGGGCGACGGAATCCCGCCTGCGGCGCTGATCGCATGGCAGGCCAGCGCGTAGCAGATGGCGTCGGGCACGTAGACGCCGACGACATCGCGCGGGCGCAGGCCGCGCCAGGCCAGGCCGGCGGCGGCGCGCTGCACCGTTCCGGCGAAATCGGCGAAGGAATACGGCGGCTCAGGACGCCGCCCGACCAGCGCAGGCCGGCAGCCGTACGCGGCGGCGGCCGTGATGAGGCGTTGCGTCACCGTGGTCTCGGCAGGCAGTACGGTGCCAGCCGATGCGCGGCTGCCCCTGCCGCGGGTGTCCGCTGAGGTCACTCGACGACGGTATGCAACCGAGCCGGGTTCTGGCATCGTCAGGAATGTGTAACTGCATATGTATACGCAGACGCCGGTGCCCACTCGGGGGAGGATCGGCGGGCCGCGACCGAGCGCAGGCGATCGGCGCGCCTGCGGCAGTCTGGCGGGAACGAAGGCTGGCGCCGGAGCCGGCCACCCCCCTCCTGGTGGCCGGCCGCAGCGACGAGCATGGCCCTCGATGAGAGGTTAAGCAGTAGGGGGCTAACTGGACATGCATCGATTGACGCATTCTGATGTGCATATTCCGGACTGAACAGCTATGTAGGTCAGGCCCGCGCACCGTGCATACGCGCGGTGCTAGCCAGGTCTGGCGGGGCCGTGCTCGGCGATCCAGGCGGCGACCTGGGCGCGCGAGGTGACGCCGAGCTTGCTGAAGATGTTGGCCACGTGCCTGGCCGCAGTCGCGGGGCTGATCACCAGTTCCTCGCCGATGCTGCGATTAGACAGCCCGCGGGCGATGAGCTCCGCGATCTGCCACTCGCGGGCGGTCAGGACCGGCGTCGATGCGGTGCCGGCCCGGCCAGCGCCGGTGGCCCGGCTGCCGGTGCCGGCCCGGTTACCCGCGGCGGCCGCTTCGGGGCTGGCTTCCCGCAGGCTGGCCGCCTGTGCGGCGAGCGCGACCGCGCAGCTGACCGCCTCCTGCACGCCGAGCCGCATGCCCTCGGCGAGCAGCCGCGTGGCCGCCTGCTCGCCGACCTGGCGCCTGGCGACCGCAAGCACGTCATCCAGGCGGGTCTGCGCGGCCGCGGAGCGCACCGGCCCGAGCTGGTCCCGCACCGCGCTAGCCGCGCCCTCCAGGCGCACGGCCGTTGCCGGGTCACTGGCGGCGACCGCGACGGCCGCCATCGCGTCCAGCCCGCGGGCGATGCCGAGCCGCTGGCCGGTCGCGACGCTGAGCTGCAGGCTCTGGAGGAGGCTCTCGGCGGCGGAACGAAGATCGCCCGCGGCCAGCGTGACCCAGCCGATCCCGGCCAGACAGCGGGCGATCTCGGTCCTGGCGTCGATCTCCCGGAACAGCGCCAGGGCGCTGCGGAAGTGACGCAGCGCGGTCTGGTTGTCGCCCCGCGCCCGGGCGAGGCTGCCGAACCCGTACAGGGCGTTGGCCACGCCCCAGCCGTTGTTGTCGGCCAGGAGGTCGAGTGCGATCTCGAACGCCTCGCCGGCCTCGTCCAGCCGCCCGAGCCGGGCCAGGACGATGGCCCGGACGGTCAGCGCCAGGCCCTCCTCCCACTCGTCCTTGTCCGCCCTGGCGGTGTCGATGGCGGCCTGGACGCTGGTGAGCGCCTGATCGGGCTGGCCGGCCCGCAGGCTGATCAGGCCGAGCAGGCGCAGCCCGCCGGAGCCGCCGGGCATGTCCGCGCTGGCATACAGGTCCAGCGCTGCCTGCGCGGCGGTCGCCGCCTTCACGTAGTCCTGCTGCTCGAACGCCAGCTCGCCGCTGAGGGTCAGCGCGCGGGCCAGCACCGCGGGACTGACCTCGCCGTCCTGCCGCAGGAACCGGTCGAACCAGGCGCTGCCCTCGGTCGCGTCGCCATAGACGACCCACGGTGCGCGCAGCGCCGAGCACAGCCGCAGGCCCTGCTCGATCTGGCCGTACTCCAGCGCCGTCGTCAGCGCCGCCCGGAAGTTCGGCAGCTCGAGGGCGGCCCGCTGGTACAGGACGACGCGCTCGGGCCAGGGCGGGTCGCCGCGCTGGAACGCCTGCGCCACGATGTCTTCGACCATCGCCAGCATGGAGTCGAGATGGCGCTGCCGGATGGACTCCTGTTCCCCCGAAGCCGCCAGCCGGTCCGCCGCATACCCCTTGATCGTGTCGAGGAGCCGGTAGCGGGCCGCGCCGTAGACCTCGCCTTCCATGGTCACGAGCGACTTGTCGATGAGGCTGGCCAGCAGCTCGAGCACCTGGGCCGAGGGAAGCTGCTCGTCCGAGCAGACCTCCTCAGCCATGTCCAGCGTCCAGCCGGAGAACACCGCGAGCCGGCGCAGCAGCGTCTGCTCCCGGCCGGTCAGCAGCTCGTGGCTCCAGTCGACCGCGGCCTGCAGCGTCTGCTGCCGTGGCGGCGCGGTCCGGTCGCCCGAGGCGAGCAGCCGGAAGCGGTCATCCAGCCGCGCCGCGATCTGCTCCGCGGACAGCGCCCGCATCCTGGCGGCGGCCAGCTCGATGGCCAGCGGCATGCCGTCGAGGGTACGGACGAGCCCGATGACGGCGGAAGCATTCTGCGGGCCGAGTGAGAAGCCCGGCCGCACCGCCGCCGCCCGGTCGAGGAACAGCCGCACCGCCTCATGACCGGCCAGGTCGCTGAGCGGCTCGCCGGCCCGGGCCTCTGCCGGCGGCAGGGCGAGGGGCGGTACCCGCCAGACGGTCTCGCCGCGGACACGCAACGGCTCGCGGCTCGTCGCGACGATCCGCAGCAGCGGACATTCGGTGAGCAGCCGGTGGGCGAGCTCGGCGACGGCCTCGATGAGGTGCTCGCAGGTGTCGAGCAGCAGGAGCAGGTGGCGCTGGCGGAGAGCATCGGACAGGGTCTCGGTCACCGGCCGGTCCGGCTCTTCCCTGATGCCAAGGGCGGTGGCGACGTGCAGCCCGAGCAGCGCCGGGTCATGGATGTCGGCCAGCTCGACCAGCCACACGCCGGCGTCGAAGCGGCCGCCGATCTGGGCGGCGAGCCGGCTGGCCAGGCGGGTCTTGCCGACCCCGCCCGCGCCGCTCAAAGTCAGCATGCGGACATCGGCAAGAAGCATCGCCAGGTCAGCCAGATCCCGCTCGCGACCGACGAAGCTGTTCGGCTCGGCGGGGAGGCGAGGGGCTGCGGGGTTGCTGATCGCTGCTGTCATGTCGGTATTCCACGTATTCGCCATTGCATTCTCGCATTAGTCCGCCGCCCGGGTGGGCACGGCGACAATGAGAACTGCCCACTGTAAGCGGTAGCGAACAGGCCCGGCGTGACCCGGCTTAGGCGATCGTGACCTCGACTGGCTCGGTGTAGTACAGCCGGCCGAAGTACATGATCTTGACAATCGCCCACCACTGCTGGCCCCGGCGCGCGACAGCGGGAGCGGTCACCTCGAACCGGAGCGTGGTTTCCTGACCGGCCTCGGCGCCGAATCCGGTCGTCCACGGCCGGGCCAGCTGCCAGCTGCCGTGCGGCGAGATCAGCTGGGCCTCGCCCCGGATCTCCGACGCGCAGTGGTTGACGATCCGCGCCCCGATGACCCCGGTGGAGCCGGGCGCGAGGGCGAGGCTCGCGGCGGCCAGCGTCACCGAGATCTCGCCCGCCTGGGCGTCGTTGACGGCCTGCTGCCGGACCGCGAACTCTTCCACCGGCAGGTCGACCGGCGGGGCCGCCGGCTGGCCGATGGTCAGCAGCACGCTGTCCTCGAAGACCTGGCCCTGAGCGTCGGTCACGCGCGCCGTGACGAAGCTACGGCTCGGCGCGAGACCCGGCGCTGCCTGCGCCATCAGGTCCCAGCCCACCTGGCCGAGCGGGGCGAGGTCGTAGCGCAGCGGCCCCGCGGGCCGGACCTGCACGCCGGCCGGAGCCGCCAGCTCGATGAGCCCGCTCGCGGCCGCGGGGCCGCAGGCCATGGTCAGCCGCAGCGGCAGCGGCTGGCCGTCGTCGAGCGCCAGCCGGGCCGGAGACAGATGCACGGCCAGCGGCATGTTCCCGGCGGGAGCCGGGCCCTTGCCGTGCAGCCAGTAGCGGGAGTACACGGGCTGGGCCGGCTCGAGCACGTCAGCCGGGCCGCCGGCGCCCGCCGTCAGCGGGCCGGCTGCCGCCAGCGGGCCGCCTGCCGGGCTGGCTGCCGGGGTGAGCACTGAGGTCGCCATCCCCGCCGCGGGCACGGCGATGACGGCCGTCCCGTCCGCGACCGGCAGGTCCGGCCCGGCGGCGTCCTCGCACAGGCTGGCCGACCGCGCGGCCGCGACCCCGTCATGCAGGCGCACCCGCGCGTCGCCGGCGCCGCGGCCGGCGATGTCGCGCAGGCGCACCGTGACGCCGTCCGCGGGCGCGGGCTGGCCGGCGGGAGCCAGCGGGTTGCCGGCCGGCTTCAGCGTGGACAGCAGGGCCCGCGGGGAGTTGCGGGGGGTCGTCGGCCCGGCCGGCGGCACTCCCTCGACGCTGGCCAGGCACGCGGCGGCAGGCAGCGGCCCGGTGTGCAGCCCGGTCGCGACCGTCAGCAGCTCGTGGTTGTAGTCCTGGCCAGCGGCCGGGAATCCGGCCGTGCGCCAGTCGCCAGGCCCGGCCGCCAGCGCGTACTCGAATGTGTGGCTCCAGTGCTGCCAGGCGAAGCTCGTCCCGTCGGGCGCGGCGCGCTTCTCGCCGTCCATCCAGACCCCGCACGGCCAGGTGCTGCAGGACCGCATGAGCGCCATGGTGAGGACGCCGTCCGGGGTCACCAGCCCGCTGGGCGTGCCGCGGTTGAACAGCCCGACGATGTGCCCGGCGAGCGCGGTGGCGGCGCTTCCCGCGCCGTCGCCGCCCCCGTCGGAGCTCGCCGCCTCGATGACCGAATCCTCGAGGTCGGCGACGATGCTGGCGACCTGCGCGGCCACCTCGTCGCCGGCGACGATCAGCACCGGCAGATCGAGTGCGCCGCGCACGTCCGCCCCTGGCCCGAATGCGTCCGCGCGGCTGCGCGCGGCGGGCAGCCAGAGCCGCGCCTGGCCCGCCGCGATCTGCTCCGCCAGCGCGGCCTGGGCGGGCGGCCCGGCCGCGGCCAGCACCTCGGCGGTGAACTCGTTGTCCTCGGGGCCGCCGAGACTGATCCGGAAGTCAGGCAGGTTCGAGTCGAGCTGGAGGTAGCCGTACCGGGGACCGGCCGGCTGCGAGCAGGTGGCGGTGACGCCCTGGCGGGCCAGCGCGGCGACCAGGTCACGTCCGGCCGCGCGCAGCCTCGGCGGGCAGACCACCTCGGCGACGCCCACCGCCTGCAGCTGCGGGCCGTCCGCGCCGGGCACCCGGACGCGCGCGGTCGAGCCGACCCCGAACCACTCGTTCGCCGGGCAGTCCAGCGTGTACCAGTGCTCGGCGACGTCGATGTCGATGACGCCGGGCGTGCGGCCGATCACCGACATGGCCGTCTGGTACACCGGCAGGCCGCCGGGCACGTTCGCCGGGAACGCGACGCGCAGCAGGGTGTCCTGGCCGATCGAGCCGTCAACGTGCGTGCGGAACTCAACCCGGTGGGCCCCGTCGAACAGCAGCGTCTCCTGCGTGACCCGCAGGCCGCCGAGCGTCAGCTCGGCAACCAGCCGGCTGCCGACCGGGCTGCGCTCGACCCGCACCGCGGCGGGCGCGGCCGAGGCCAGCTCCGTCGGGGGACCGGCCGGGCAGAGCAGCCACGGGCCCTCGTTCCAGCGCGGGTGGCCGGGATGCTCGGGCTGCAGCATGAGCTCGTTGCCGCCACCGCCAGAGGCCAGCAGCTCGGTCCCCGACCGCTTGTTCAGAACCCGGCTGAGCGTGCCGCCGCGGGCCGGGTCGGCCTCGACGAGCAGGGCATCGTTCTCGAGGACCGGCGGCGCGCCGGGGGCGGGCTGCCAGCCTGCCAGTGCTGACCCGGGGGGACGACCCCCCGGACCCCCCGCGGACAGGTCAACCGCGCGCACCACGTAGCTGCGATATCCGACGCCGGGCACGTCGCTGGCCCGGAAGGTGATCGTGACTGCGGACAGCCCGCCCTCCGCGGTCCGGCTGATGCCCTCGGCCAGGAACGGGACGGCTGCGCCGCTGTCGTCGGTCAGCTCGAGCCAGGCCGGCCAGCCGTCGGGCAACTCCAGCGCGATCGAGGCCATCGCGGTCCTGGCGAAGGACAGCGAATTCACCACCACGACCGCGAGCCCGCCATCGGCACCGAGGCTCGCCGTGTCGGCCAGCCCGGCCAGATGCGCGATCGCCGCCGCCCTGGCCCCTGCTCCTCGTTCCCACGCCTCGCGCCAGCCGCCGAGGAGGTCGAGGTAGACCTGGTCGCCCTCGGTCCCGGTGATCGCGTCATGGTGGGCGCCGAACACCAGCTGGCGCCAGGCCTTGTCCAGGCTTGCGAGCGGATACGGAGCGCCGGTCAGCCACGCCAGCGTGGCGAGGCGCTCGCCGTCGAGGACGGCGATCTCGGCCGCCCGCTGGCCCTGCTTGGTGTCGATGTAGGTGACGTCCTTGCCGGTGTACAGGGGGTTCATGTCCCTGGTCTGCGGAGTGATCCAGATGTCGCGGTCGGCGGCCTCGGCCCGGACCGCGGCGAAGAACTCGCTCGGCACCGCCGTGACAAACCGCGGCCAGGCGTAGCGGGCGTTCCAGTCCCGGTGGATGGCGGTCGCCCAGCGCGGCGGGACCACGTGGTCGCCGCCCACGGGCAGCAGCACGTTGCGGGTCGCGGCCACCGGCGCGAGCTCCCGGAACTGCTCGTAAGCGTCCGTCTCGGCGCGCTCCAGGGTCTTGGCGTGGTAGCCGGCCAGCCAGCCCGCGCTGTAGTGGTTGGCCATGTAGCCGGTCAGCAGGCCGGTGCCGTCCGGTGACAGCCACTCGAATTCGGAGGCGAACTGCATCAGCCGGTTGTCGTGGCCCGATCCCTTCGGCCCCCACTGATGGAACGGGCCGCGCGCCCAGGACGAGTCGGTCAGACCGGCCGCGGCCATGAGGCCGGGGTACCCAGGGTCAAAGCCGAACGCGTCCAGCATCCACGCGGTGCGCGGGGTGCCGCCGAGCACGTCCCGCTGGTAGGCCAGGCCGTAGACGGCATTGCGGATCGTGGACTCGGCGCAGGTGAGGTTCGTGTTGGGCTCGTTGTAGGTGCCGCCGACCAGCTCGATCCGGCCGGCCTTGATGAAGTCGAGCAGGTCGGCGCGGTCCTCGGGGTGCGCGTCGAAGTGCGGCTTCAGGTAGTCGATCTCGGCCAGCACGAACTTGTAGTCCGGGTCGCGGCGGGCGGCGTCCAGGTGCAGCCGGACCAGCTCGAACGCGGTCCGCACCTCCGGCATCTCACCGTGCTCATCGGGCAGCAGCAGCCTGCTCTCCAGGAACTGACCCTGCGTGTTCCACCAGACCGGGTCGTAGTGGAAGTGGCTGACCATCCACATGACCCAGCCGGGCTCGGCCACCGTGATGTCGGTGGCCAGCTCGGCCGTGCCCGCCGGGCCGGACGCGGTGATGAGCACGCTGCGCGACGAGCCGGGCTGGGCGGGGGCGGCAATCTCGACGCCGACTTCGGCCGTCACCTCGGCGCCCGGCGCGATGCCGGTGACGCTCACGGGCTCGGGCGTGCTGACCGCCGGCCCGTTCACCGCGAGCGTGATCGTGTCCTGCTCGCCTGCCCGCGAGGCGCCGGTGTTGGCCAGATGTACCCGGATGACCTGCAGCGGGCGGGCCGCGCTGCCCAGGAAGAGATCGGTCGAGTCCGCGCCAGTGATCCGCATGTGCTCATGCTCGCACGCGGCCGGGCCTAGGCCTGCGCCCGGCCAGCGGCCAGATTGGCGAGCGCGTGGCCGGTCAGCCGGTAGACCGTCCACTCGTCCATCGCGGTCGCGCCGAGCGACCGGTAGAACCCGATGGCGGGCTCGTTCCAGTCCAGCACCCACCACTCGAGCCGCCCGTAGCCGCGCTCCACGCAGAGGGCGGCCAGCTCGGCGAGCAGCTGCCTGCCGATGCCGTGACCGCGCATCTCGGGGGTCACGTACAGGTCCTCCAGGTAGATGCCGTGTCGGCAGAGCCAGGTGGAAAAGTTGAGGAACCAGAGCGCGAACCCGACAATCCGGCCGTCATGGTCGGCGACGTGCGCGAACACGGCGGGCTCGGGGCCGAAGAGCGCCTGCTCCAGCTGCTGCGGTGTCCCGGTTGCCTCGGGCAGCGACCGCTCGTACTGGGCGAGCTCGCGGATCAGCTGGTGGATCGCGGGCACGTCGGCCGGAGCAGCGCGCCTGATCACGCCGGCCGGCCCGGCACGTCGAACCGGTACCGCAGCCGGAAGCGGTCGGCCGGGATCACGAGGTCGGCGGTTTCCACCGGATCGCCGGCACACAGATGAGTGCGCTCGATCGCCAGCACCTGGGCACCGGGCGGCAGTGCGAGCGCCTCGGCCTCGCCCAGCAGCGACTGACGCACTAGCAGTTCCTCCAGCACCTGGTCCACCTCGATCCCGATCGACCCGAGCCGCTCGATCACGCCGCGGCCGGCCAGCGGACCCTGCTCTGGCAGCGCAACCGCGGTGCCCTCGGTGAGCCCGGCCGGCTCGTAGCTGGTCGCCAGCTGGACCGGCTCGCCGTCGGCGGCGAGGAGATACCTGGTCGCGGTGACTAACACCGCCGCCGGGCTCGCCCCGAGCCGTCTCGCGATGGAAGGCGGCGGCGCGATGTGCTCAGTCTGATGCTCCCAGGTGAGCCTGCGGGCATGGTCACCAGGACTGGCGGACTCGTCCAGCCCGAACGGCGAGCCGGGAAAGTGCAGCCGGTCGTGATCGAGATAGTGACCGGCGGGCGCGTGCCGCACGTACGAGCCCGAGCCGGCCCTGGCCTCGATCAGGCCCTCGGTCGCCAGCACCTGCAGCGCGTGCTTGGCGGCGGTCTCGCCCACCCCGTAGCGCGCGATGATCGCGTTGCGCGACGGGATCCTGGCGCCGGGCGCCAGCACACCATCGCGGATCCGCATCCGCAGATCTTCGAGCACTCGCAGATAGACCGGGCTGTTTGACCTGCCCATCGGCCGCGCCCCCCAGCGTCGCGGCAGCCGCGCTGCCTCAGCTTCGACCAAGCTGAGGTCATTGTCACCGACCGGGCCGTGCCGAGCGGCGTTTCGGCTCCGGGACACACCTTGACGGAGCAATACCCGCATCTTAATATGCAAAATAAGTGCTTTTCGGAACTATTCTCTGCCATTTGACCCGGGAGTAATTCCAATGGACCTGCCGTGCGCCGCCCGAGTCCTCGGAATCGCTGCCTTAGTGCCGTCAGATTCCGGCGACCGGAAGCACATCTGGCTCACGAACCGGACGGCCGTCCCCGGCGTCAATCCCTGCGACAAGGGCAAATGCCGCGGTACTGCCAGGCCGGGGGGCTGATCAATGAGTGCCCGTGCTGCGGCGTCTATGCCTCCGGCGTGGCTTTCGAGGGTAATCGGTCCGATTCTTACTGCGTTGCCAATTCCTAGCCGAGAGGGGTGCCTGAACAAGGTCTGAGGCTCAACCGGACTAGAGGGGCTGACATTGAGCGAAGCGGCAATACCATTTTCTGAGACCAAGGCACCCGAGTCACCGGACCGGCTGCGCCGCGGCGCGCTGAGTCTGGTCGACATCTCGGCCTCGACGATGGCGAACATCGGCCCGGCCTACAGCTTCTACTTCAGCTACGGCTTCATCGTCGTGACCGCGGGCCTCGCGGCGCCGCTGACGATCGTCGCGGCCGCCATCGCGGTCGCCCTGCTCGGCAACACCCTGTCCGAGTTCTCCCGCGCGCACCCCTCGACCGGCGGCTTCATCACGTTCGTGGGCAAGACGTTCGGCGGCACCAGCGCGGTCACCACGGCGCTGCTGTGCGGGGCCGGCTACATCATCGCGATCTCGTCGGTGCTGGCGATCTCCGGCGGTTTCCTGTCGATGACGCTGCAGTACTACTTCAACTGGAACGTGCCGTGGATCATTTTCTCGGTGATCCTGACCACTGGCGCTGTGTTCATGATGCTCCGCGGCGTGGGCGTGTCCACCAAGCTCGCCGGCATCTTCTTTGGCTTCGAGATGCTGGTGCTGGTTGTCGTCTCGGTCGTCGCGCTGGTCAAGAACGGCAGCCACCTGAGCGCGGCGCCGTTCGAGCCGAGTCACATCACCAAGGGCTTCAGCGGCCTGGCCGCGGGCTTCCCGCTGGCGGTGTACCTGTTCATCGGCTGGGAGAACTCGGCGGCGCTGGCCGAGGAGACCGGCAATCCGCGGCGCAACGTGCCGCGGGCGGTGTTCCTGTCGATCGCGCTGATGGCGGTTGGATACCTGCTCTTCGCCTACGCCACGACCAGCGGCTTCGCCAACAACGGGACGGCGCTCGGCAGCTCGGCCATCCCGTTCATCACGGTCTCGCACAAGGCCGCGGCGACCCTCGCCGTCTTCGCTTACCTGGCCGGCCTGACCTCGACCATGGGCGTCCTGATCGCTGCCTGTAACTCCCAGGCCAGGCTGATCTTCAATGCCGGGCGGGAGGGCCTGCTGCCGCGCTGGATCGGCAAGGTCCAGGCGCCGAGGCAGACGCCGCGCAATGCCCTGTTCGTCTTCACCGGCATTGCGGGCCTGATCATCGCAGTGTGGTGCCTCCTGCACCTGCTCGGCACTCATGCGCAGCGGGGCGAGATGAACCCGCTGACGTTCTTCGGCGAGTCGGGCACGATGGGCACGATCCTGGTGCTGGTCGTGTACTTCCTGTCGAATCTCGCGCTGCCGTTCTATTACCGGCGGTACCGGCCGTCCGAGTTCAGGATCGTCAAGCACGCGGTACTGCCGGCTCTCGGCATAGTCGCCGTGGGGATCCCGATGTACTACCTGGTGAAACCGGGCCAGGCCGCTCCGCTCGACTGGTTCCCCTACCTCGGGCTCGCGATCATCGTCCTGTCGGTTTGCTACGCGGTCTGGCTGGTACGGCGAGACCCCGGAGTGGGTGACCGGGTGGGCTCTATCGTCGCCGACGAGTAAGGCTGTCCAGAGGTACCCGGGGTTCCCTACGGCCCCGGGTACTTCGCCGGCGAGGTCAGTCGCTGCCTTCTTCGAGCAGCAGGTGGTAGCCGTTGGGGGTCCGGGCGTGCAGGACCCGGTACTGCCAGTCCGCGCTGGGCGTCATGAGCTCCTCGCGGTACCTGACGCCGGCCTCCTCGAGGCGCTTCTTCGCGAGATCCAGGTCGCTCACACCGAACTGCCACGTCAGCACGCGATCCGGGCCAGAAGGAGAGAAATCCGACCGCCACTCGATGCCGAATTCAAGCTTGCCGTGGCCGAGCGCGAGAAAGTACGGATACTCGGGTCCCTCGTACGTGACGTGGAATCCGAGGTCCTCGTAGAACTTGCGCTCTGCCTGCAGATCTCCGACAAAGAGGATCGGAATGATCCGGCTGAACAATGCCGCCATAGCGGGACATCGTACCGAGCTGGCGGCCCGGCCGTGACCACTCTGCGCGCACGTTTCCTGCCTTGGCGCCATTTCGTCACGCACGTGCATCCGGGCGGCGGCCTAGCGGTCGGCTCACAGTCACCAAGCGCACCTCTAGGACTCATATTGATTCGGACAGTAGTGGGTAGGTTACATTTGGTACACGAGCATGGCAGCAGGTACGGCCGATGCCCGTCACAGTCCGGTGATAGCGACTCGGGGGGAGATGTCACCATGACGACACAGGCCGAGGAACTCCTCGGCGCGCAGGTAACTGGCGCCGATGGCAAAGTGGTAGGCACCGTCGAGCAGGTATTCAGGGACGACGTGGACGGAACCCCTGCCTGGGCTCGCGTCCGCTCTGGCAAAACCGGCCGCTTCGTGCCTCTCGCCAGCAGCCAGGTCACCAGAGATGGCCTCAGCGTCCCTTACGACTCGCAGAAGATCATGGGCGGCCCGAACATCGATGCCGGCCAGCACATGTCGGCGGCCCAGGCCGAGGATCTCAGCCGCTACTACGGACTCACCATCCCTTCGCAGCAGACCCAGACCCAGCAGACGCAGCAGATGCAGCAGGGCGAGCAGATGCAGCAGGGCCAGCAGATGCAGCAAGACCAGCCGCTGCAGCAGGGCCAGCAGCAGATGCCGCAGGGCAAGCTGACCGACGAGGACTGGCTAGTCCGCCAGGAGGAGCGCCTCCAGGTAGGCAAGGAGATGCTCGAGACCGGCCACGTCCGGCTGCACAAGTACGTGGACGTGGAGCCGGTGGAGCAGGTCGTCCACGTATTCCACGAGGAGTACGACATCGAGCGCGTTCCGATCACCGCCGACGAGCGCATCAGCGGGAACATCCAGGAAGGCGAGCAGGAGATCATCCTGCACGAGGAGCGCGCCGTCATGCGCAAGGAGACGGTGCCGGTCGAGCGCGTGCGGCTGACGGCCAAGCGCGTCGAGGAGGACAAGACCTACCGGGACGAGATCCGCCGGGAGCGGATCGAGCTCGAGCCGGACCAGCAGTTCGCCAGCAGCGGTCAGCAGAACCCGAGCCAGCCGCGCAGGTAGCGGCCGGCGCGACATCTAGACAGGAAGGTCCCCGGGCGGGCGTCCGGGGACCTTTCCCGTTGTCAGCGGGCGGGTTACCGCTTGCGGGCCAGGGTGAGCCCGTCGCCGATCGGCAGCATGACGAGGTCAACCCGGTCGTCGGCGGCCGCGTGATCGTTGAAGGCGCGGATGCTCGTCAGGTTCGCGTCGGCAGGGTCGGGGTCGACGACCCGGCCGCTCCACAGGGTGTTGTCGACCATGATCACGCCGCCCGTCCTGATCCTCGGGACCACCTCGTCCCAGTAGCTGACATAGCTGGGTTTGTCGGCATCGATGAAGGCCAGGTCAAAGGTCTCGTCGGCGGGCAGGCCGTGCAGGGTCTCGATCGCGGGGCGCAGCTGGAGGTCGATCCGGTCTGCCAGGCCTGCCTCCTGCCAGTACCGGCGGGCGACCGAGGTCCACTCTTCGCTGACGTCGCAGCAGGTCAGGCGGCCTCCGGAGGCCAGGCCGCGGGCAATGCAGATGGCGGAGTAGCCGGTAAACGTCCCGATCTCCAGCGCCCGGCGGGCACCGACCAGCTGGGTCAGGATCGTCATGAAGGCGCCCTGCTCCGAGCCGATCTGCATCCCGGCGGCGTCGGGGAAGGTGCTGACGGTCTCAGCGGCGAGCTGGCTGAGCACCGCATCGCGCTGGGAGCTGTGCGCGACGACGTAGTCCTGGAGTTCCTCGCTGAGCTGCTCGGTGCGACGGTTCATGGCCGGCAATGCTAACGCGTCCCGGTCCGACATCGGGTAGTAAGGTACGCCGTCATGGCGACGGCGGGGCCCCCGTCGGTCGGCTACCCTCGTTTCCATGCCGAAGCATGTCCTCAGCTTCATACCGAGCCCGCCTATCAACGGGTTCCATATCGGGCCGCTGTTCATCCACTTCTACGGCCTGATGTATGTGATCGGCATCACGCTGGCGATCATCATCACCCGCCGCCGGTGGCGGGCTCTGGGCGGCAATCCCGACCTGGTCGGCGACGTGGCGCTGTGGGCCGTCCCCGCCGGTCTGATCGGGGCGAGGATCTACTTCGACATCACTACGCCAGCTGATATCCCGCACCACTGGTGGGGCGTCTTTGCCCTCTGGTCCGGCGGGCTTGGCATCTGGGGCGGCATCGCCGCCGGAGCCGCGGCCGGCATCTGGCGGGTGCACAAGGCCGGCGCCAGCACGGGCCAGTTCGCCAACGCCATAGCTCCGGCCCTGCTCGTCGCCCAGGCCGTCGGCCGGGTCGGCAACTACTTCAACCAGGAGCTGTTCGGCAAGCCCACCTCGCTGCCCTGGGGGCTGGAGATCGCGCTCGGCAACCGCCCGGCGGGCTACGCCGCCTCCAGCACGTTCCAGCCCACGTTTCTGTACGAGATCATCTGGGACCTGGCCCTGGCCGCGTTCCTGGTCTGGCTCGGTCATCACCGGAAGATCCGGCCATGGGGGTTGTTCGCCCTGTATGTCGCCGGATACTCCGCATTCCGGATCTTCGAGGAGTCGCTGCGGATCGATTCCTCCGAGCACTTCCTCGGCCTGCGGCTCAACTTCTACGTGGCGACGATCATGACGCTGATCGGCCTCGCCTGGTTCGCCCAGTCGCAGCGGCGGCCAGCGATTACGCTGCCCGAGGCGCCTGCAGACGACGGCGAGGAGGCCGAAGCCGGGGACGCCGACCTGGACGAAGCGAAGGCCGCGGCTCGCAACTCCGAGCAGTAGACCGCGGGCGGGCCGCAGGCGTCGTGGCATGATCGGCTGACATGAGCAGTCGGGCCACCGATTCCGGCCGCCGGGCCGGGTCCATCCCCGTCTTCATCGAGGCGGGCAGCAGGCGCGTGTTTGCGTCGGCGCTGGACTGGCCGGGGTGGGCCAGGAGCGCGAAGACCGAGGAACTGGCGCTCGAGGCACTCGCCGACTACCTGCCGCGGTACGCCCGCATCGTGGACCGGGTCCGGCTGGAACCTCCGGACGGCGAGCTCGTCGTGGTCGAGCGGCACCCTCGCGTCGCGAAGAACGCGGACTTCGGCTCGCTGGGGGAGATCGCCAGCAGCGAGCGGGAACCCCTCACGGCCGACGTCGGCCTGCAGCTGGCCAAGTTGCTGGCGGCTAGCTGGGTGGCCTTCGAGGAGACTGTCGCCGGCGCGCCCGCGCAGTTGCGCAAGGGCCCGCGCGGCGGCGGGCGCGACACCGACCAGATCGTCGCGCATGTGACCGGCGCCGAAGTCACGTATGCCCGAAAAATGGGCTTGCAGCGGGACAAGACCGCCGGATCCGTGGCGGACGCGACGGCCCGGCTGCGGGAGCAGATCGTGGGCGCCCTGCAGGCACCGGATGAGCTGGTGACTCCCGAGAAGGGCTGGCCACCTCGGTACGCCGCCCGCCGGATGGCCTGGCACGTCCTGGATCACCGGTGGGAGATCGAGGACAAGAGCGGGCCGGGCTGATACCGATCCGCGCCTGACGTCGAGGTCGCGATCCTGGTGCTGTTCGCGGTCCTGGCGATCGTGCACTCGGCCTCCCATCACGTGACCAACTTTCCTCGACACCACGACGGACACGGTCGTCATGTGGGTAGGCGGCGGCGGCCCGGCGATCGGCCTGATCCCGCTGGGATCGGTGCTTCCGGAATCCGATTGAGCGCGCTGATACGCTAGCGGCATGCAGCGCGCGATTGTGACGACGACGCCGGAGTACGTCCCGGCGCGCTGACCGTTGTCTTTGACCGAAGCCCCGGGGCGAGTGCCCCGGGGCTTCGGCGTTCCTGCGGTGCACTCACCCGGTAACTGTGAGAGGAAGCATCGCCATGCATGATCACCGCAAGCTCGGCCGCGAGCTCGAGCTTTTCGACACCGATCCGCTGATGGGCGCCGGCCTGCCGTACCTGCTGCCGGCCGGCGCCGCCATCAGACACGAGCTGGAAGAGTACGTTCGCGACCTTGAGCGCAAGGCCGGCTACCAGCACGTGTACTCGCCGGTCCTCGGCAAGCGCGAGCTGTACGAGATCTCCGGCCACTGGTCGCACTATCGCGACGGCATGTACCCGCCGATGCTTGTCGGCGGCGAGCAGGTCGTCCTGCGGCCGAGCCTGTGCCCGCACCACGCGCTGATCTTCCGGTCCAGGGGCCGCAGCTACCGGGAGCTGCCGCTGCGGATGGCTGAGCTCGGCGGCATGTATCGCGCCGAGCTGTCCGGAGTCCTCGGCGGGCTGACCAGGGTGCGCTCGATCCAGCTCAACGACGCCCACATCTTCTGCACCCTTGACCAGGTGGAGGCAGAGGTGGCCGGATCGCTCGCGATGATCCGCGAGGCTTACCGCGCGATGGGCATTGAGCCGGCCAGGTACCGGCTGTCGCTGGCCAGCCAGGGCGCCAAGTACGTCGGCGACCAGGACAGCTGGGACCGGGCCACCGAGATCCTGGTGAAGGCTCTCGCCGACGCGGGCCTGCCGTACGAGGCTGAGGAAGGCGAGGCGGCCTTCTACGGTCCCAAGATCGACGTGCAGATCGCCGACTTCAGCGAGCGCGAGGCCAGCCTGTCGACCATCCAGGTCGACTTCTACCAGCCGGAACGGTTTTCCCTGACCTACACCGGCCCCGATGGTGACAAGCATGCGCCGGTGATGGTCCACCGGAGCATCATCGGCGGCCTGGAGCGGCTGCTGGCGCATCTGATCGAGGTGCATGGCGGCGCCTTCCCGCCCTGGCTGGCCCCGACCCAGCTAGCGATCCTGCCCGTGGCCGAGAGCCAGGCGACCCGGGCGGCCGGGCTTGAGCGCCGCGCGATCGCCGAGGGTCTCCGAGCCAGCGTGCTGGACGCTTCTGACGGCAGTCTCGGTGCCCGGATCCGCTCAGCGCGCCTCGTCCCCTACATCGCCGTGATCGGCGACCGGGAAGCGGAGGCAGGCAAGGTCTCCCTGCGCCTGCGCGACGGCCGCCAGCTACCCGCCATGGATGTCGGCGCGGCCCTGTCCGCAGTCCGCGCCAGGGTGGAGTCCCGCGGTCAGGACCTCTGGGCTAGCGGGCGCTAACTGGCGATTTCCTCGGTGCGCCGAGCCCAGTACTTCTGACCGACTTCGGGGAGGAGGTGGATCGGGTCGTAGTACTCGTACTCGCGCTCCAGCGCGAACGCGTCGTCTTGCTCGACCCCGGTCCGGTAGTTCTTGGTCCAGTACGAGATCCCGAGCTCCTGGTCGTACCTGGCGACCTGGTGCACCCAGCGCTTGCCGACGTACGGCACGTCGCAGATGAACCGCGGGGTGGCGAAGCCGGGGAGGTAGCCCATGATGTCGTGCTGGAGCTGCTGGGCCTCGCCCAGTGTGAGCCGCCAGTGCTCGGCGTTGGGGATCATGTCGCACATGTAGAAGTAGTACGGCATGATCTTGGCGTCATCGAGGAGCGCGAAGCAGAGGTCGAGGATCTGCTCGGTCTTGTCGTTGGTGCCGCGCAGCAGCACGCCCTGATTGCGGACGTCCCGGATGCCGGTCTCCAGCATGGCCTTGGCGGCGCTGGCCACCAGCGGCGTCACCGACTGGGCCGAGTTCACGTGCGTGTGGATCGCGATGCTGACATCGCGCTGCCGGGCCGTAGTGGCGAGCCGCTCCATGCCGGCGCGGACCTCGTCGCTGAGCCAGTACTGCGGCAAGCCCATCAGGGCCTTGGTCGCCAGCCGGATGTCGCGGATATTCGGGATATCGAGCAGCCCGGCCACGAACGCCTCGAGCCGCGGCCAGGGCAGGTTGGCCACGTCACCGCCGGAGACTACGACGTCGCGGACGCCCGGGCTGTTGCGCAGGTAGTCCATCATCGCGCCGAGCCGGTCGTCCCTGGTGAGGCCGAATTTGGCCTTCTCGATCACCGGGGTCGGGTTGCCGACCAGGTCCATCCGCGTGCAGTGGCCGCAGTACTGCGGGCACGTCGGCAGCAGCTCGGCCAGCACCTTGGTCGGGTAGCGGTGGGTCAGGCCCTCCACGGCCCACATCTCGGCCTCGTGCAGCGAGTCCCTCGAAGACTCGGGATGCGAGGGCCAGTCCGCTTGCCGGTCGCTGAAGACCGGGATCATGTACCGGCGTACCGGGTCGGCGTAGAACGCCTCGGTGAAGCCGGGATCCGACGGCGCCAGGTGCGGCACGATCGTGTTGATCATCTGGGGCGGCACGAGCATGGACATCGTGGCGCGCTCGGCCTGGTCCCGCTCCAGGTCCGCGTAGAACCTCTCGTCCAGGCCGTCGCCGACTACCTGGCGCAGCTGGCGGATGTTCTTGATGCAGTGCGAGCGCTGCCACTGCGCCGAGGCCCAGTCGCTTGCGGTCACCCCGGCCCAGCCAGGCAGGCGCTGCCAGTCAGGCTCAACCAGCTCCCGGTGCCGGTAGACGTACGGCTGGTCGATCATGAACTGCACCTGCCCCGCATCGTATGGATCGCGTCAGCGATCATCAGGATGTTAGCTTGCCGAATGGGCAGGCTACGCAAGAAGATACTGTCTGTATAGTTCTAGACAACAAATTCTACCGAATCTTCTGCTGCGCGGATAGCCTTGACGGCCTGTCTTGCTAACACTGTCCATACGCGCCCCTCATACGCCGCGCCTACGCCCTGTGCGGGCGCCCGCTGGAAGGACCGCTCCGTGTCATCTCCGCAGCTAGACCCCCAGGTCAGCTCCCCGCTCGGGCTTCACCGGGTGCTGGAACCGGACGGCGTGCTGCCGCAGGCCGCATGGCGGCTCGATGCCCGGCCCGAGATCTGGCCCGACGAGGTCAGGATCCGGGTCCAGCGGCTGAACCTCGACGCCGCGTCCTTCCGGCAGCTCTCCGAGGCCACCGGCGGCGACCCGGACAAGATCAGGCAGTCGGTGCTGGAAATCATCGCAGACCGGGGCAAGATGCAGAATCCGGTGACCGGCTCAGGCGGCATGCTCACGGGCGTGGTCGAGGAGGCGGGCCCGCGGTCGCCGCTCGGGCTGAAGGCCGGGGACAAGATCGCGACGCTGGTCTCGCTCAGCCTGACGCCGCTAGTCGTCACCGATGGCCTGGCCAGCTGGGACGGCAAGTCCGAGCAGGTGCCCTGCCAGGGTCACGCGATCTTGTTCGGCCGCTCCATCGCCGCGAGGCTGCCCGACGACCTGCAGGCCGAACTCGCGCTGGCGGTCATGGACGTGTGCGGGGCGCCGGCATTGACCCATCGCGTGGTGACCGAGCGCAAGGCCGGGGTGGTCGCGATCATCGGCGCGGCCGGGAAGAGTGGTTCGCTCTCGGCCGCCGCGGCCCGGCGGGCCGGGGCCAGCCACGTCATCGGCGTCGTTCCCGTAGAAAGGGAAGCCGAGATCCTGCGCGACGCTCCTGCCGGAGACGGCGAGCACGGCCTGGTCGACGAGATCGTGATCGCGGACGCGCGCGATCCGGTGGGTGTCTCGTCGGCGATCGCGTCGGCCGGCGGGCCGGCCGATGTCACCGTCGTGTGCGTCGATGTTCCTGGCTGCGAGGGCGGTGCGATCCTGGCCACGGCGCAGGGCGGCACGGTCATCTTCTTCTCGATGGCCACCTCGTTCACTGCCGCGGCGCTGGGCGCTGAGGGCGTGGCCGCCGATGTCACGATGCTGGTCGGCAACGGGTATGTTCCAGGGCACGCGCAGCTGGCCATCGACCTGCTCCGGGGCGAGCCCGGTGTCCGGGGCATCTTCCAGCGGCGCATTGACGAGCATGCGGAGTAAGTGAAATGCAGACCCGACTCAACCTCGACCCGGCCGTCGTCCGGGAGGCGCGCGAGCTGGCGGCCCGCGCTGGCCAGCCGATCGTCGAGATGGCCAGGACCCATACCACGGTTTCGGTGGAACGAGCAGTGCTGCGGCTGGCCGGCCTCCAGGGCGCCGATCCCGACGGGATGCCCTGGGTCAACCGCCTGGTCGATGCCGTCAGGGAGAGCACCGGGCTCGAGCACGGGGTGGCCCTGCCGGCCTGGGACGCGCTGCTCACCGGTGGTCATGGTGACCTCGGGACCCTCGCCGAGGCCGCTGCTCAGGGCAAGGTGAAGTTCCGCCTCCCGGCCGGTGATGACGCGGCCGGTGCCCGCGCCGCGGCCGGCGCCGCGCTCGGCCGGGGCATTGCCAGGATCGACGCCAATCGCGCTCAGCGCCAGCAGATGATCGAGGAGACCTCCGAGCCGCGCAAGCCGTGGATCTACCTGATCGTGGCGACCGGCGACATCTACGAGGACATCCCGCAGGCCCAGGCCGCCGCCCGCGAGGGCGCGGACATCATCGCGGTGATCCGCTCGACCGGGCAGTCGCTGCTCGACTACGTCCCCGAGGGCGCCACCCGCGAGGGCTTCGCCGGTACCTACGCCACCCAGGAGAACTTCCGGCTGATGCGCGCGGCGCTCGACGAGACCTCCCGGGAGCTCGGCCGGTACGTGCGGCTCACGAACTACGCCTCGGGCCTGTGCATGCCGGAGATCGCGTCGCTGGCCGGCCTGGAGCGGCTGGACATGATGCTGAACGACTGCATGTACGGCATCATCTTCCGCGACATCAACCCGCGCCGGACGTTCATCGACCAGCGCTTCTCCCGGCAGATCCACGCCCGCGCCGGGATCATCATCAACACCGGCGAGGACAACTACCTCACCACCGCCGACGCCGTGGATGCCGCGCACACGGTGGTGGTCAGCCAGCTGATGAACGAGTTCTTCGGCAAGGAGGCGGGCCTGGCCGACAGTCAGCTCGGCCTCGGCCACGCGTTCGAGATCAACCCGGCGCTGCCGGACTCGTTCCTGCTTGAGCTCGCGCACGCCCAGCTCGTCCGCGAGCTGTTCCCGGACGCGCCGCTCAAGTACATGCCGCCGACCAAGCACATGACCGGGAACGTGTTCGCGGGCTACCTGCTGGACGCGTTCTTCAACTTGTGCGGCGTCATGACCGACCAGTCGATTCTGCTGATCGGGATGATGACCGAGGGCATCCACACCCCGTTCCTGTCCGATCGTGATCTGGCGCTGGAAAACGTCAGGTACGTGCGGGACGCGGCCGGGCGCCTGGGGGAGAGCTTCGTGCCCGCCCCTGGCGGCTTCATCGAGCAGCGCGCCAGGCAGGTGCTCGGGGAGTCGATCGAACTGCTGCGCCGGATCAACGACGAGAGCCTCCTGGGTGCCATCGCGGACGGGACGTTCGGCATCACCAGGCGGCCGGCCGACGGCGGCCGCGGCCTGGACGGGGTCATCGCCCGCGCCGACGGCTACTTCAACCCGGCGTCGGACATCCTGGAGGGCGCAAGCCAGATCGGAGGAGCGCAGTGACCGGCAGCATCGTCCGGCCGTACGGCGACACCACGGGTGACGGCCGGGTCCAGGTCTCGTTCACGCTTCCGGTGCCGTTCGGGACCGCGACCGAGAGGGCGCGCGCCGAGGGCGCGGCCATGCAGCTCGCCACCAAGATGGGCCTTGACCCGGCGATGGTCGTGCACGCCAAGGGCATGGGACCCGACTACACGTTCTTCGTCGTCTACGGGCGGGCAACCCACCTGGTGGACCTGTCCGAGGTAACCGTGACCGAGCGGGAGTTCCCCTTGCTGTCGCCGGCCGAGGTGAACCTGCGGATCCGCACCGGCCTCGGCCGCAAGCTGGTCGTCGTGGGCGCGTGCATCGGCACGGACGCGCACACGGTCGGCATCGACGCGATCCTGAACGTCAAGGGCCACTCGGGCGAGAAGGGCCTGGAGTACTACCGGGAGATCCGGGTGGTGAACCTGGGCTCGCAGGTCGCGGTGCCCGATCTGGTCGCCCGGGCCCGGGCGGAGGGCGCCGACGCGGTGCTGGTCAGCCAGGTGGTCACCCAGCGGGACGCGCACATCACGAACGCGCAGGAGATGTCGGGCGCCTTCGATGCGGCGGCAGGCGAGCCGGGCGCGCCTGGCCGGCCGCTGCTGGTGGTCGGCGGCCCGCGGTTCGACCCGTCGATGGCCGCCGATCTCGGCGTCGACAAGATCTTCGGCAAGGCCACGACTCCCGGCGAGGTGGCGAGCTACCTGGCGTACGCGCTCGCGCCCACTGGCGACGACGGAGCCTCGGCCGACGAGGAGTCTGCCCCGATGGCCGAGGGAGCAGCGGCATGAGCCAGGATGCACGGCTCGGGCTGACCGTCACCCACCGCCGGTACGTGCCCTACAGCCACGCGCATTACGGCGGGAGTCTGGTCGACGGCGCGTACATGCTCGGCCTCTTTGGCGACGTCGCGACCGAGGCGTGCATCCGCACCGACGGTGATGAGGGCCTGTTCGCGTCGTACTCCGACGTGCAGTTCCGCGCTCCGGTAATCGCCGGTGACGTGCTCGAGATCAGCTGCACGATCACGCGCGTCGGCACCCGGAGCAGGCAGCTGGAGTTCGAGGCGAGGGTCGTGTGCCGGGCGCAGCCCGAGCGGGGCCCGTCCGCGGCAGCGGTGCTGGACGAGCCGATCGTGGCGGTGTCCGCCACCGGCACCGTCGTGGTGCCGCCCGCGCTGGGCTAGCCGCGGCCGGCGCCGCTAGGGCTGCTGGAAGTCCGGGGTAGTCCAGATGTGCTCGCGCAGGTAGAGCTTCACCTTCGCGATGTACTGCTGAGCGGGTGTGGTGTGCCACCGGCCGGCGAACCATCGCCCGACGCAGCCCCACTGATCGCCGCCGCGGTACGTGCCGACGTGTGTGACCGTGTTGAGCCAGGTCTCGTAGCCGTCGTAGCAGGATCGCCAGATCGCGTAGGCGACGTCCGCGTTCATCGCCGTCGAGCGTTCGATCCCCGGCCAGCTCGAGGTCTCGTACGGGTAGCGGTTCTGCAGGATTCCCCAGCTCTGGGGGCAGAGGCCAGGCTTGCCGTCAACGCCGGGACCGTGGCCGGGCGGGCATCCGCTCGTCTCCCAGTCACCCTTGGTGGTCTGCCGCCACCAGCTCTCCACCGCCGCCTGGGCGAAAACGACGTTCTGGTTGATGCCCCACTTGCAGGCGGCCCAGCGGAGTATCTCCGCCGTGGTCCCGGTGAAGTCGCCGTTGACCCTCGGGACCAGCTTCTTGTCGGCCTGTGGCTTGTCCCCGGCCAGGAAGTTGGCCGCGAGGCGCGCGCCGGTCCTCCGGTTGAAGGGCTTGTTCACGCCCTTGTCTTCCTTGATCGGCCGCGCCCGGACCCAGCGTGCGCACTGGGCGCCCGACGGCAGCTTGGCGCCGGGCGGCAGGGTGCGGAAAAACGTCGGCGCGGCGGCCGCGCGGGCCGCCTGGGTCGGCGCTGCGGAAGCGGCCGTCGCGGCGGCGATGCCGGCGCCGGCCAGCGAGACAGCGATGCAGAGGCCCGCGGCCATCGCGGCCAGGGCGCGCCGGGTGGGCCTCCGATGGCGGCGTGTCCGCATTAGTCCTCTTCCTTGCGCTGGCTAGTTGGCGAAGTCCTGCGTCATCCACACGGTGCCGTCGGCCGACCGGTACACGGCGATGCCGATGTGCGTGAACGTCGAGCTGAGGATGTTCAGCCGGTGACCGTCATCGGGCGGCTTCTCGTTGAGCATGTCCTGAGTGAGCGCGTCTGCCATCTGGGTAATGGCAGCGGCGGTCGTAGCGACCGGGCCGCCCTCGCCGATGTTCTCGCCCGCGGCGGTCCAGCTGACGCCGGCCGCGGTCTCGCGCGCTCCGAGGGCGGGCTCACCCGGGCACTGGTGGGACAGACCGCAGCCGGCCGCCATCAGCTGGTTGTGCCGGGCCGAGCTGACCTGCAGGCCGCTGAGAATCGTGTACGCCGGCAGTCCGGCCTGCGCCCGCGCCTGGTTGATCAGTGCCAGGACGCTGCTGGCCGCGGCCGAATCGGAGCCGCCCGGCGACGGCGACGAAGACGGCGACGGCGACGGCGACGTGGCGGCCGGTGACGTGGGCGAGCCCGCGGGCGGTGTCGCCGACGGACTGGCGGGCGACGTCGCCGGGGAGGACGACTCCGGTGCGGGCCGCCTGGACGCCGCCGGAACCGGGCGGGGCCGTGGGTCCGGCCGCGCGGACCCAGAGCCATGGGGTGTCCCGGTGGCCGGCCTGCGGTCGGCTGCGTCCGTCCTCAGCGAGCCAGGTCCCGCCGTATTAGCCAGCAGAACGCGGCCGGCGACAATGGCCAGGACCGCAACGCAGGCGGCCAGCGCCAGCCAGGCGCGCCATGACACCGCTCGCGTCTGACGCGCCCGGTGGCTTGGCACGCGCATCACTCTAGTGAGGGCCTCGGTACGGTTGCTGGCGAATCATCACGATCGCCGCGGCGCCGGCCTCGGGTTCACATTGCCGAAGGCCGCGGGCTAGCTTTGCTCTATGCGCTTCGCCATTAAAACCGCACCGCAGAACACGACCTGGGACGCCATGCTGGAGGTGTTCCGGGCGGCCGACGACATCGAGCTCTTCGAGTCGGGCTGGACGTTCGACCACTTCTACCCGATCTTCAGTGACTCGACGGGGCCCTGCATGGAGGGCTGGATCACGCTGACCGCGCTGGCCCAGGCCACCCGGAGGCTCCGCCTGGGCACCCTGGTCACGGGCATTCACTACCGGCATCCGGCGGTGCTCGCGAACATGGCGGCCACGCTGGACATCGTGTCCGGCGGCCGCCTTGAGATCGGCATCGGCGCCGGCTGGAACGAGGAAGAGTCGGGTGCCTACGGCATTCCGCTCGGGTCCCCCAAGGAGCGTAGCGACCGGTTCGAGGAGGCCTGCGAGGTCATCGTCGGGCTGCTGACACAGGAGACAACGACATTCAAGGGCGCCTACTACGAGCTGACGGAGGCCCGGTGCGAGCCCAAGGCGGTGCAGCGGCCGCACCCGCCCATCTGCATCGGCGGCAGCGGGGAGAAGCGGACGCTGCGTACGGCGGCGCGGTTCGCCCAGCACTGGAACTTCGTCGGCGGCACGCCCGAGCAGTTCACCAGGGCGGTTGACGTCCTGCACCAGCACTGCGCCGACATCGGCCGCGACCCGGCGGAAATCCTCCTCTCCACGCACGTCCGGTACAGCGGCGACGCGGCCGCGACCGCGGCCTCGGCGGCCGAGCTCAGCGAGGTCGGCGCGCAGCTGGCCATCGTGACCATGAGCCCGCCGCACTCCGCCGCGGACGTGGACGCGCTCGCGGCCGCGCTGTCCGAGCTGGCCTGAACCCGCTGGAGCTACCGGGGAGAACGGCGAGGCCGGAACTTCAGCCACGCCAGGATGCCGATGGCCGCGAGCAGCAGCCAGGGCGAGAACAGCAGGTGCAGGGCAAAGCTGATCACAGCGAGCACCAGGATGGCGATAAGGACCAAGGCGATGATCCAGAGCATGTCGATCGTTCTCCGTTCACGATGAGGCGGTAGGCAGCAGAACTGCTGCCGGCCGATTTCAAGCCTGCCGCTCGTGCGACACGGGGTCGATCCGGATTAACCCCGGCTGATCCCTTGTCCACTGCCGGAAGGCATCAGGGAGGTCCCGAGCCGGCACTGGCTTGGATAACGGCTCACCTGGCGGCACCGGAACGGCCATGATGCTCTTGTGACCGATGTGGACCGGTTTGGAGAGATGAGACCGGGCAGGCCAGCTGGATCGAGAACGCTGGTCATCCGGCCCATCCTCGAGAGCGACCTGGACCTGCTCGCGCTGCTGAGTACCGATCCCGAGGAGGCGTCGCAGTACGGCTTCTTCGGGTATCAGGATCCGGGTCGGCAGCGGCGCCAGTTCGCGGAGAACGGCTTCCTGTCCGAACACGGCGGGCGCCTCGCCGTGGCGCTGGTCGCCGGTAGCGAGCCGGGCGAATTCATCGGCGATGTGAGCTGGCACCGGTCGCCGTCCGGGCCGACGTCCTACTGCTGGAACATCGGGATCGCGCTGCTCGCGCGGGCCCGCGGACAGGGCTACGGCGCTTCGGCGCAGCGCCTGCTCGCGGAGTACTTGCTGGGGCACACGCAGGTCAACCGCGTCGAGGCCGAGACCGAAGTCGACAACGGGCCCGAGCGTCGCGCGCTGGAGAAAGCCGGATTCGCGTTCGAGGGCGTCCGGCGGGGGTCCTGCTACCGGGCCGGCAGGTGGCGGGACATGGCCCTGTACTCGGTCGTGCGCGCCGACCTGGATCTGACCTAGCCCGGACCTCCGGCAAATACTGGGACCGCTCGTCAGTGGATAGCGCTGACCAACGGTCCCAATAACGAGACCGCGCGGGTATCTGGCCGGTTCGTCCCGTATGCGTGCGGGCCGGTTCGCGGATCGGGCCGAGTCGCAAAAATCCCCCAGCCAATTTCATGGCTCTGCGTAGCCAGACAACCACAATTCGCTAGCATCTAGCGCGAGTCCGCTATTTCCAATAGGGGAGAAACTTCACGGAGGGGACCATGAAGAAGCATATGTCCTTAGTTGCGGCCAGCGCGGCCGCCCTGCTCGGCGCCGGGGCGTTCCTGCTGCCGGCCGCCGCGAGCACGCATCACGGCGCGCAGCCAGCCTGCGGGTGCACCGTCCACAAGCTGAGGTTCATCAGCGTCACGAAGCACGATCTCCAGTTCTCCGCGACCAACGTCGCGCAGCAGGACACCGACGTGACCAAGGCCGGGAAGACCATCGGGTTCGACGACCTGAACCTCAGCTTCAACCCCAAGACCGGAGCAGGCTCAGGCAACTTCTCCTTCGACACCCGCGGCGGCTTCATCAACGGCACGCTGCGCCTCACCCAGAACGGCGCCACCGGCAAGCTGACCGGCGGCACCGGCAAGTACCGGGGAATCACCGGCACGATCGTCGCCCGCGACCTGAACAAGGCCGGGACGCGCACCGGAGTGACGATTACCTACCGCCTTCCCTGATAGCGGCGGCATCGCCGCCATTGTCACCGCCGCGCGAAGCAGGCACGATGTGCGAGTAATGGGCGATTGACTGCTTCCGCGGAGGACTATCGGTGCCAGCCGAGCCAGTTGCGATGGAGTGGGCTGGCGCGCGGGCAGCCGACGATGCCGCGACGTTCCGGGTCGCGGACCCGGAACGTGCCCTCGCCGGAGTCAGGCTGCTGCAGGACCTGCCGATCGCGGCCGACCGGCTGGAGTTCAGCCCGGTCAGCGGCGGCTGGCAGCTGATCCTCGACCGACCGCCGGTAGCGCGGCTCGAGTACCTGCTCGAGCTGCGCTACCCGGGCGGCGACGCCAAGGTCGTTACCGATCCCGCCAACCCGCGGAGCGTCTCGGGCGCCTTCGGGCCCAAGAGCGTACTTGAGTTCCCTGGCTACGCCCCGCCTGCCTGGCTGTCGGTGCCCGCCGATCCGGGGACGACCGCCTCGTTCCACGTGCCGGGGCCCGGCCGGCCGATCTCGGTCCGGATCTGGTCCCCGACCGGGTCAGCCGACCACGAGGTACTTCCGCTGGTCGTCGCTCACGACGGGCCGGAACTCGATGCGCTGGCCAGCCTGACCCGGTACGCCGGAGCGGGCGTCGCGGGCCACTGGCTGCCACCGCTCCGGATCGCCCTGCTCAGCCCCGGATCGCGGGACAGCTGGTACTCGGCCAATGCCCGCTACGCCAGGGCGCTCCGGCACGCGGTCCTGCCCGCGATCACCGAGCGGGTAGCTGCCTCCGCCGTGATCGGGATGGGCGCCAGCCTGGGCGGGCTCGCGATGCTGCACGCCTACTGCCGCTACCCGGATAGCTTCGACGCGCTGTTCCTGCAGTCAGCCAGCTTCTTCGTGCCCCACCTCGACGGGCAGGAACGACGGTTCCCGTACTACCGGCGGATCGTCACTTTCACTGGGCGCGTGCAGGATGGAGGGCTGCCCGCCCGACTGATCCCCGTCGGCATGACCTGCGGGATCGCGGAAGAGAACGCCGCCAACAACCGGGTGATGGCACAGACGCTGGAAGCCAGCGGCTACCCGGTCTCGCTGCACGAGGTCGCGGACGCCCACAACTACACGGCCTGGCGGGACGCATTCGATCCGGATCTGACCGACCTGGTGCGGCAGGTCAGCCGGTGAACCGCGAGGTGGCCGAGCTCTGGTCCGACAGCATCGGCGCGGCCGGGACGGTGATCCGGTACGGCCACTACGGGCGGCCGGTGCTCGTGTTCCCTTCGGAGCAGGGCAAGGCGTGGGACTTCGAGAACAACGGGATGGTGGGGGTGCTCGGCGGGCTCATCGAGGCCGGCCGGCTGAAGGTCTACTGCGTCGACAGCTACGACGCCGCGACCTGGTCGAACCGGGAGATTCCGCTGGAGGAGCGGGCCCGACGGCACGGCGAGTACGAGGAGTGGATCATCTGGCAGGTGCTGCCGTGGATCTACGCCGACTGCGGCGGGCCGCTGGAAGTGGCGACGCTCGGCTGCAGCCTCGGCGCGTTCCACGCGGCGAACTTCGCCCTGAAGCGGGCGGCGGAGTTCCCGCTCGCGCTGTGCTTCTCGGGCAACTACGACCCGGCCTCGTGGGATGGCTGGGGCGAGCGCGGCTCGGCCGCGTACTTCAACAACCCGATCAATTACGTCGGGCATCTGCACGGCGAGCACCTCGACTGGCTGCGCGGGCGCGTCAGCCTGCTGCTCGTCTGCGGGCAGGGCCAGTGGGAGGACACGACCGGCTCGCTGCCGAGCACCCGCCAGTTCGCCGCCCTGCTCGCGGGCAAGGGCATCCCGCACGAGCTCGACCTCTGGGGTTACGACGTCCCGCATGACTGGCCGTCCTGGCGCGCCCAGGTAGCCCACCACCTGCCGAGATTCTGCTGACGGACGGGAGCCCTCATGTCCTCGCACACCCATCTGATCGGGCTGCTGCTCGGCACCGAAGAGGACTGGCCGACGGCATTCGAGGAGATCCTGCGCCGGATCGGCCCGGTGAAGGATCGAGGCGGCAGCACGCACGCGTTCGAGTGCGAGCGGATCACGATCGAGCCGTTCGGGCTGCGGGACCGGCCGCGCTACGACCTCGTCATCGACCGGCTGGCGTACTGGTACTACCACCCGCGGGAGTGGCTCAAGAAGGTTGCGCTGATGGACGGCGTGTACCTGCTGAACAGCCCGTTTACCTTCCAGTCGATGGAGAAGCACGCCGCGTACTGCGCGATGATGCGCCTCGGCCTCAAGGTGCCAGACACCGTGCTCGTGCCCTACAAGAACCCGGTCGACAACGCCAGGTACGCCTACACCGCGGCGCGGTACAACCAGCCGTTCGACCTGGACGCGCTCGCCGAGCAGATCGGCTACCCCCTGTTCATGAAGCCCTACGACGGCGGGGCCTGGCGCGGCGTATCGAGGATCGGCAATGCCGCCGAGCTGCACGCCGCCTATGACCAGAGCGGCGAGATGCTCATGCACCTGCAGAAGGCCATCGACGACTACGACGTGTTCGCCCGGTCACTGTCGATCGGGGCCGAGACGATGGTCATGCGGTTCCAGCCCGACCAGCCCATGCACCGGCGGTACGCCGTCGATCACGACTTCCTGTCCGCGTCGGCGGGCGCCGAGGTGCTCACGATCGGCAGGCTGGTCAACGCGTTCTTCCGCTGGGAGTTCAACTCCTGCGAGACGCTGGTGAAGGGCACCGAGGTCTACCCGATCGACTACGCCAACGCCTGCCCCGACGTCGCGCTGACCAGCCTCCACTATTACTTCCCGTGGGCGATGAAGGCGCTCGTGAAGTGGTGCATCTTCGCCCTGGTTACCCGGCGCCGCCCGCGGCTCGACGTGGCCACCAGCCCGTATTTCGAGATCGCCGATGACTCCGACAGGACTTACGCCGAGAAGCTCGCCGCGTACGCCGAGCTCGCCGACGGGTACTTCGATACCGCCCGCTACCACGAGTTCTGCGCGGCCAGCCTGCCGCACCTGGATGAGATCGTCCTGGACTGGGTAGCTGGCCCTGACTTCGATCGGCTGCTGGTCCAGACCGTGCGCTCGGTCTACCCGCCGCACGAGCACGAGGAGTTCATCGCGCACCTGCGCGGCCTGCTGGGCCTGTGGGTCCGGGAGGAGACCAGCCGCGTCGCCGCGGCCTGAGACGGAAGGCATCGCCGGAGCTGCCAGGAGGCGAACACATGGGCCGCGACATTCAGGCAATCAAGATCAGTGGCGAGGACCGGCGCACGTACCGGGCCAAGCTAGCGCGCTCGCTGGACGTCTTCGCGCGCATGCTGCGCGAGAATCTGTTCGACTCCGAACCGCGCCTCGTCGGGCAGGAGATCGAGCTCAACCTGGTCGACGATCAGGGCGCGCCCTCGATGCACAACTCCGCGGTGCTCGCCGAGATCGCCGACCCCGCCTGGGCGACCGAGGTCGGCCAGTTCAACATCGAGATCAACGTGCCGCCGCGGCAGCTCGCCGGCGACGCGGTCGCTGGCCTGGAGCACGAGGTCCGGGCCAGCCTGAACGCCGCGGACGCCAAGGCGCGCGTCGTCGGCAGCCGGATGGTCATGATCGGCATCCTGCCGACGCTCCGCAAGGACGACGTGAACGAGGACACCATGTCGCCCAACGAGCGCTTCCGGGTGCTCAACGAGCAGATCTTCGCCGCACGCGGCGAGGACATGTCGATCGAGATCGAGGGGGCCGAGCAGCTGCTGACGCACGCCGACAGCATCACGCCGGAGGCCGCCTGCACCAGCGTCCAGCTGCACGTCCAGGTCAGCCCGGAGTCATTCGCCGCGTACTGGAACGCTGCCCAGGCCATCGCCGGCGTGCAGGTGGCACTGGCCGCCAACTCCCCGTTCCTGTTCGGAAGGCAACTGTGGCACGAGACCAGGATCACGCTGTTCGAGCAGGCCACCGACACGCGGCCGGATGAGCTGAAGCGGCAGGGCGTGCGGCCGCGGGTCTGGTTCGGGGAGCGCTGGATCACCTCGGTCTTCGATCTGTTCGAGGAGAACATCCAGTTCTTCCCGGCGCTGCTGCCGATCTGCGAGGACGAGGATCCGGTCGTCGCGCTGGAGGTCGGCACGTGCCCGCAGCTCGGCGAGATGAGCCTGCACAACGGGACGATCTACCGGTGGAACCGGCCGGTCTACGCGGTGACGGATGGCCGGCCGCACCTCCGGGTGGAGAACCGCGTGCTGCCGGCCGGCCCCTCGGTCGC
>DAIOWC010000006.1:0-1096 GCA_036758685.1 Streptosporangiaceae bacterium
TGGCCGCGGGCCAGGACCGGCCGGCGCTCGGCCGGCCAGATCCGCTCGCAG
The DNA here is from genome assembly GCA_036758685.1 of Streptosporangiaceae bacterium. Lineage (GTDB taxonomy): Bacteria > Actinomycetota > Actinomycetes > Streptosporangiales > Streptosporangiaceae > JAJYUU01. The sequence goes on from DAIOWC010000006.1 coordinate 52, forward strand.
ATCCCGGTCGCGACGACGAGCGCGATCAGCAACGGCGCCGCAAGCTCGGCCCGGCCGGCTGCCAGCACCTGCCCCAGGCGCCCCTGCTGAAGCAGCTCCGCGATGGCCTGCCAGACGATGACGGCCGTCAGCGCCGCGACGCCGAAGGAGGGAAGGCAGAGACGCTGCCACCAGGCCCGCCTGATGGAGAGCGGGCCGGCCAGCTGCGAAACAGACAACATTCCTCCCGGCTCGCGAAAGCGTCCTGTGCTGAAGAATACGAGCCGCGCCTCGGCGCAGTTCACAGCCGGGAAAGCTCCCACGACCCCGGCACCCCGGCCAGCTCGTGCGAGCCGTGGTCAGCGAACGCGAACCCGGACCCGACCACGAGATCCGTGACCGTGCGGGAGACCACGACCTCGCGTGGGCCCGCGCACGCCAGGATGCCGCGGGCGACCGCCAGCGTCAGGCCCCCGATCTCGCCGCCGGCGACGTCGACCTCGCCGGTGTGGATCGCCGCGCGCCCAGCCAGCGCTGCCCGGATCGCCGCGAAGAGCTCATCCGCGTCCCCGCTTTCGGCGAACCGGAGCGAGTGATCACCTGGCTGCTCGAAGTAACGCGCCCCCGCGATGCGCGCCGCCAGATGGCGCCCGTGGCTCGGTGGCGTGATCCGGTCGCCGATGCGCTGGATCACAAGCGTCGGAACGTGGATCGCTGCCAGGACTGGCCGCACGTCGATCTCCCGGATCATCTTGAGCATGCGCAGGAACGCGCTGGGACTGGCCGCCATCCGCTCGAACCGGGCGAAGAGCTCCCGCGCGTGCGCCGAGCCGAGGATCAGGGCACTGACGCGATCGGGATGGGTGAGAACACGGCCGTGTCCTCGTCCTCCCAGAGCAGGTCGAGATGGCTCAGGAGGCCGGGCACGAACACGATGTCGCGCTCTCCCTCGCCAATGACCTGGTAGGCGATGTGCACGCCGCCGCTGTCGACATACCGGGTCTGCGGTGCCGCCGCAGCCCGGGCCGAAGCCGGCCGGTAGCGCAGGTCGTCCTCCTGCCGCAGG
>DAIOWC010000006.1:1196-17591 GCA_036758685.1 Streptosporangiaceae bacterium
CGCAGGGCATCGGCCTGGCGACCGCTCCGGTAGAGCGCGAGCATTCGCTGCCACCAGAAGCGCTCGCGGAGCGGGTGGCGCTCGGTCAGCGCCTCGGCCTCGCCGACGGTCTCGGCGTGCCGACCACTGGCTAACAGGGCGTCAATCCGCAGCTCGATCGCGTCGAGCCGCGCCTCCTCCAGCCGCACGCTGCGCCACCGCGGAGTCCACGCCGTCGAGATCGGCAAGCGCAGGCCCTCGCCACAAGCCAAGAGCTTCGGACAGGAACGACGCTGCCGCTGCCGGCTCACCGCTCGCGAGCGCATCACGCCCGGAGCCAGTGAGCCGCGCGAAGCGCAGCAGGTCGACCTCGTCAGCCGTCGCGTCGACGCGATAACCCGGAGGCACGGTGACGATGCGGTCAGCGGCTCCGGCTGCCCGCAGCGCCCGGCCATCCTCACCTGCAGGTTGGCCACGCCCCGGTCCCGGTCAAGGGCAGGCCACAGCGCGTCCGCCAGCCGCTCGGCCGGCACCACCCGGCCCGCGTCCGCGAGCAGCATGACGAGGACGGCGCGCGCACGCGCCCCGCCTGCCGCGATGGGCTGGCCCTCGCGGGTGACCTGCAGAGGGCCGAGCACGCCGAATCTCACGGTCAGCAGCGCAAGCGTCAGAACTTCTGGTGCAGGGTCAGGCTGCGGAGCGTGAAGGTGCGTGCCTTGCCGCCGGTGTCGCAGACTTCCCAGCCGAAGTTGAACTGCCACAGGGTGTCCGACGAGGCGAGCGCGTGGTGAGTGTGCAGCCAGCGCAGAATCGCCAGGTAGTCGATCGTGCCCTTGGTCTCGTTCTTCTCCAGGACGAAGCTCTTGGTGCCGCCTGCGTAGTAGACCCTGAACTTCTGCCCGTGGATCACGGCTACTGCCCGCCGTGATCCCGCCGGCGCCTGTCCCTGGTTGTCCACCCAGACCATGACCTCGTCGGTATCAGAACCATGGATGAACATGTCGTAGGTCGCCTCGGCGTCGATGCCGTTCTTCCGGCGCGAGCCCGTCGGCATGGTCTCGCTGAAGCTGCTGGACAGTGACCGGATCGCGGAGTAGCGCACATTGTTGTAGTTCCACTGCGTCGACTCATACGCCTCGACGGCGCATCCGCCGCACCCTCCCCCGCCGTTCTGGTCGGCGGTCAGCGTCCAGTCGCTCTGGCTATGAGCATGGATGACGTACCGGCCAGGGGTGGGACCCCAGGTGTTGTTGTAGACGATCCAGTGGCCAAATGTGCAGCTACGGCCGTTGCCGGCGGTGCAGGCCCGGGCCGGGGCCGCGGTCGCCGGACCGGGCCAGGCCCAGAAGAGCCCGATTAGGATCAAGAGTGCCGGGGTAGCCAGAAGTCTCTTCATAGCGCTGGAGCATAGGAGGAATGGCACATGAGGGCCATCATCGACGGCATGGTCGTGGCGGAAGCTCCGGAGTCGGACCTGATCCCGATCGAGGGCAACTACTACTTCCCGCCCGCCTCGATCATCGCCGGCGCGCTCAGCGACAGCCCCACGCCGTATAACTGCCCGTGGAAGGGCGACTGCCAGTATCACGACGTCTCGGCTGGCGGTTCGGCCCATCATGACGCCGCGTGGAGTTACCCGGACCCGTACCCATCCTCGTTCGACCGCGTCGGCAAGGACTACAGCGGCTTCGTGGCCTTCGACAAGAAGCAGGTCACGGTCACGGCGTGACCGAGTAGCGGTACACGTTCCCGGCCGAGTCCGCTGCCACGCAGAAGCTGCGCGTCGGACACGAGATCGACTTGAGCGTGAGGTCGTTCTCCACCGTCTGGCCCGTGGACCACGTCCCGCCCGAGTACGTGTAGGCATCCTCAAGCCCGGTCGCCACGCAGAACCCGGCCGCCGGGCAGGAAACCGACGTCAGCGTCGCCGGGTTGCCACCCGCGCCCACCAGCGACGTGCCCGACCAGTGGCCGTTGCTGTACACGTAGGCATCCGGGCCCGAGTCCGCAGCCACGCAGAAGCCGCTTGCCGGGCACGACACCGCGATCAGGCCACGGCCGTCGGTGTCGATGTCCTGCCCCGCCGACCAGGACCCGACCGAGTACGTGTACACGTAGCCGCCGTCGTCCACAGCCGCGCAGAAACTGCTCGTCGCGCACGAGATTGACGTGAGCTGGTTGTTGATCTGGACCGGGCGGCCCGCGGACCACTTGCCACCCGAGTACGTGTAGGCATCGTTCAGGCCGGTCGCGACGCAGAAGCCGACCGCCGGGCACGAGACCGACGTCAGCGTCGCCCGGTTACCGCCCGAGCCTACGAGCGATGTGCTCGACCACCGTCCGTTGCTGTAGATGAACGCGTCCGGACCGGAGTCGGTGGCCGCGCAGAAGCTGCTGCTGGCACAGGAGACCGCATTGAGGCCGTTGCCGCTGCTGTCCACCTGCTGCCCGGCCGACCACGACCCGCCGGAGAACGTGTACGCGTTGCCAGCCGAGTCCACCGCGACGCAGAAACTGCTGGTCGGGCACGAAACCGACGCGAAGCCATTGTTGGCGTCGATCGGCTGGGCGGCCGACCATCCGCTGGCCTGCGCGGGCGAGGATGAGATTTGCGGGGGCGCCGAAGAAGCCTGCGCATTCGCCGACGGACTGCGCTGCACCCGCAGGAAACCGGCCGCGCATCCGTTGATCCATTCCGTCCCCTCCGCGGTATACGGGTCAGAAGGCGACTTCAGATCGACGCCGAAGTCGTCCTGGTCCCGGCCGCCGGCGTACTGCCCGAGCTGGCTCTGGCACCACACCTGCCCGGTCCCGGGGACAAGAGCCTCGCTCGCCGCTAAGCCCGCCGCCCTGGCGTACGCGGCGGGGTACGCCTGGCCATTGCTGTACCAGTTGGTGCTGCCGCTTCCTCTGGCCACATTGACGATGAGCGCCACGAGGACCACGAGCGCGGCGATGCCCAGCCCGATGAACCGGGCCTTGGTCGTCGTCATTGCCATTCGTCTGCCCACCCCTGCGCAGCTTGCGTTATGTCATGACGCGACATGACTGCGCTCGGTTTACGAGTGCGAGGTCGGTGAGCCGCCGGTAATCCATCGGTAGGCCCGCAGAAATCGGTCTCAGCCACGATTCCAGTAACGTCACGCAGCTAGGGGGCGGTACGGATGATCGATGAGCCAGCAGACGCCGAACGCCAGGCTGCCGCCGCGTTGCTGCGGCTCAGCTGGGGGACGCACATCTCCCGTGCGGTCTACGCGGCCGCCGAGCTGGGGATTGCCGATCTGCTCGCCGACGGGCCGGTCAGCTGCGCCGAGCTTGCCCGGGCGACCGGGACGCTCCGCTCAGCATGCGGTCATGGGCCACGTTCCTGGAGGCGCTCGGCGGCGTCCGCCCGTTCGGGCACATCCTGGAGACGCTCAGGACCGGGGAGCCGGGATTCGACATCGAGACGGGCATGCCGCTCTTCGAGTTCCTGGCCAGGAACCCGCAGAACGCAGAAGTCTTCGACGCGGCCATGGGCGAGCGGACAGCGATGTTCGCGCCGAGCTTCGCCGGCGCCTATGACTTCTCTGACCTGCGCACCGTAGTGGATGTCGGCGGCGGCAGGGGCATCCTGCTGGTGGCGATCCTGCGGCGGCACCCGCACCTGCGCGGGGTCCTGCTGGAGACGCCCGGGGTCGCGGCCCAGGCTGACGCCGTCCTGGACGCCCGCGACATCGGTGACCGCTGCGAGGTCATGGCGGGCGACTTCTTCGACCGCGTCCCGCCCGCGGACTGCTACGTGCTGGCGAACGTCCTGCATGACTGGGACGACGGCCGGGCGTTCCCGCGCTCCTGAGCGACATCAACATGCTGGTGATCACCGGCGGGAGGGAGCGCACCGTAGCCGAGTACGCCAGGCTCCTGGACGCAGCCGGACTGGCCCTGCGGAGCGTCGTTCCTGTTGCCCCTCCGTATGGTTTGTTCGAGGGTGGTCAGGCCGGTACGTAAAGGGCGGTGCGAGCGTGACGTCGAGGCTTCCGCTGGATGACATCCGCGTTATCGACCTGACGATCGCCCGCGCGGGCCCGACGTGCGTCCGACAGCTCGCCGACTGGGGCGCCGACGTCATCCGCATCGACGTGCCGCCGGACGAGGCCGGGCCGGCGACGACCGGCGGCAGCCGGCACGACTGCGACTTCCAGCACCTGCACCGCAACAAGCGGTCACTGACGCTCAACCTCAAGTCGGCGGCCGGCCGCGAGGTGCTCATGCGGCTGGTCGACACGGCGGACGTGCTGATCGAGAACATGCGGCCGCCGGTCAAGGAGCGCCTCGGATTCGGCTTCGAGACCGTGCACGCGCGCAATCCGCGCCTGGTCTACGGGTCGATCTCCGGCTTCGGCCAGGACGGGCCGTACGCGCAGCGCGGCGGTGTCGATCAGATCGCCCAGGGCATGGGCGGCCTGATGAGCGTGACCGGGCAGCCGGGGGGCGAGCCGACTCGGGCCGGCATCCCGGTGTCGGATCTGTCCGCCGGGCTCTACCTCGCGGTCGGCGTGCTGGTCGCGCTGCACGACCGGGACCGCACCGGGCAGGGGCGCTGGGTGCAGACCTCGCTGCTGGAGTCCATGATCGCGATGATGGACTTCCAGGCGGCCCGCTGGACGGTCGACCGGGAGGTGCCCGAGCCAGCAGGCAATCATCACCCGATGGGCGTGCCGATGGGCTGCTTCGCCACCGTCGACGGCTACATCAACATCGGTGCTCCCGGCGGGCGGCTGCTGCGCAACCTGTGCGACGTGCTCGGCCTGCCGGGGCTGCCGGCCGACCCGCGCTTCGACTCCGGGGCCAAGCGGTCGGCGAACCGAGACGAGCTCAACGCGCTGATCGGTGACCGGCTGCGGACCCGGAGCACCGCCTCCTGGGTCGAGGCGCTCAACCAGGCCGGGGTGCCGTGCGGGCCGGTCTACCGCATGGACGAGGTGTTCGCCGATCCGCAGGTCCAGCATCTGGCCATGACCGAGGCGGTCCAGCATCCGGCGCTCGGCCGGCTTGAGATCCTGCGCAACGCGGTGCGCATGACCGGCGGGCCGGCCACCGTCAGGACGGCCAGCCCGGACGCCGGGGCGGATACCGACGACGTGCTGGCCGGCCTCGGCTACCGGCCCGAGGAAATCATTCAGCTCCGCGAGCAGCACGCGATCTGAGAGGAAGCGCATGACGTCGAGCCCGCCGAGGCGGCACGAGACCGGCACCGACAAGCTGCTCGTCGAGGTGAGCGGCCCGATCGCGACCCTGACCTTCAACAACCCGGCCAAGCGCAACGCGCTGTCCAGCGACCTCCGGGCGGCCCTGCCCGGCGCGCTCGCGGCCCTGCAGGCTGACGACGACGTGCGCGTCGTGGTGGTCACCGGGGCCGGCGACAAGGCGTTCGTATCCGGCGCGGACATCTCCGAGTTCGGGCAGCAGCGAACGTCCCCGGCGGCCAGGGCCGGCTTTGACGACGGCATGGCGGCGATCAGCCGTGGCTGGGCGAGTCTGGACAAGCCGATCATCGCCATGATCCGCGGCTTCTGCATGGGCGGCGGCCTCCTGACCGCGCTGCAGGCCGACATCCGCATTGCCGCCGACGACAGCCAGTTCGGGATCCCCGCGGCCAGGCTCGGCGTCGGGTACGGCTTCGGCGGGGTCACCGCCCTGATCGACCTGGTCGGGCCGGCGTGGACGGCGGAGATCCTGTTCTCCGCGCGGCGGTTCTCGGCGGCCGAGGCGCTGACGATGGGGTTGGTGAACCGGGTCGTTCCGGTCCCTGACCTCCGGGACGCGGTCATGAGCCTGGCCGCCGACATCGCCCGCAATGCCCCGCTGACGATCGCCGCGGCCAGGGCCGCCATCCGGGAGGCCGGCCGCTCCCCCGACCGGCGGGACGTGGCGCGAGTCAGTGCGCTGGTCGAGGCGTGCTTCCGGTCCGAGGACTACCAGGAGGGGCAGCGCGCGTTCGCCGAGAAGCGCCCGCCGAACTTCACCGGCCGCTGACATGATCCTGGGACTGGACAAGCGACCGATACCCCGCGAAAGGGCGCGCCATGGCCGAGCTGCCGCGTTACTCCGAACTCCCGCCCGCGAGCCGCGGCGGCCGCAGCGCCTGGGGCCTGTTCGGGGCGGGCGACAACCTCGGCCTGATCAACCTGCTGACGCCCGAGCGGGTCGCTGAGGCCGCTCGCCTGGTCCGGCGCGGCCGGGTGTTCCCGCTGGACATGCCGCTGGGCAGCGTCGACCCCGCGCTCGCCCGGTCCCGCGGCGCGCCGCGGCACACGGTCCTGCACGAGCTGGGCAGCGCCGGGTTCGACGACGTCTACGACAACTTCTACCCGCAGTGCTCGAGCCAGTGGGACTCGCTCGGTCACGTCGGCTATGCGCCGGACGCGTTCTACAACGGGGCGACCGAGGCCGATATCCTCGCCGGCCGGCGGAACACAATCGAGCACTGGGCCAGGCACGGCATCGCCGGCCGGGCGGTGATCCTCGATGTCGCCGGCGCGATGACCGCGGCTGGCCAGCACTACCACCCGGCGGAGAGCATCGCGATCGGCGTCGACGAGCTGGAACTGGCCCGCCGCCGCGCCGGCATCGAGTTCGCCGTCGGTGACATCGTGCTGCTGCACACCGGGTTCACCGGCTGGTACGCCGACCAGCCGCGCGAGGTGCGCCAGCGCCTGCCGCGGCGGCTGACCGCGCCGGGACTCGCGCACACCGAGGAGGTCTGCGAGTACCTCTGGGACAGCCACGTGGCCGCCATCGGCTCGGACACCTTCGGCGTCGAGGCCTGGCCCGCCGACATGAGCCCGGAGGCGCACCCCTTCGGGTTCCTCCACCACATGCTCATCGGTCAGCTCGGCCTGGCGCTGGGCGAGCTGTGGTGGCTGGCCGACCTTGCCGCCGACTGCGCGGCGGACGGGGTCTACGAGGCGTTCCTGGTCAGCACGCCGTCCAACGCACCGGGCGGCATCGGCTCGCCCGCCAACGCGGTCGCGATGAAATAGCTATCCGGGGACGAGATCCATCGAGAGGACGTGCGCTTCCTGCACCCGCAGGATCGCTTCTTTCCCGCGGAACAACACGACCCAGCCGTCCTCGTGCTCGACGGAGGTGATGTTGTCCAGGGTCTCGTCGACCGTGTTCTCGTCGTCGCCGTAAACCAGTTTGTAGGTGGCCATGAGCCATTATGAAGCGCCCGCCAGGTCGACGCGCTGCGGATCTGGCTCAGAGATCATCTCGATCTCGACGATCATGCCGGCGCGGAACGTGAACGCGATGGCCCCGAAGAGCTCGCCCTGGGGGACGATCGCCAGGCCCGCGGCGCCGTCTACCAGCGCGACCTCCACGAACTGGGCACTGCGCGAGTAGTTCATCGCGTAGACAGCTACGGCCCGCGCGCCCTGGGCGACCGGCGCGCCCAGCGGCAGCGCGGGGATGTCCTCGCGGAGCAGGACCTCGGGGTCGAGCAGCGCCACGAGCCCTTCGAAATCGCCGTCCCGCAGCGCGGCGAGGAACGCATCGGCGACCTGACGCTGGCGGGCGCGATCGACCGGCTCCGGTGGCGCGGCTCCCTGCACGCGCCTGCGGGCCCGGCTGGCGAGCTGCCGCGTTGCCGCCGGCGAGCGATCGAGGATCGGGGCGATCTCATCGAAGGGTACGGCGAAGATGTCGTGCAGGACGAATGCCAGGCGCTCGGCGGGCGCGAGGGCGTCGAGGACGACCATCAGCGCGGGGCCGACCGCGTCGGCGAGCAGCGCCTGGGCCTCGGGATCAGCAGCCTCGGCGTCAGCGCGGTCGGCTCCGGCCGGCAGCGGCCCGATCTCCGCATCGGCGAGCGGCTCTTCACGCCGGTGCCGGCGGGAGCGCAGCATCTTGAGGCATTCCCTGGACACCACGGTGGTCAGCCACCCGCCCAGGTTGCCGACGCCGGAGGTGTCGGCGCCGCTCAGCCGCAGCCAGGAGTTCTGGACGGCGTCGTCCGCCTCGGCCAGCGAGCCGAGCATCCGGTAGGCCACGCCGCGCAGCCTCGGCCGGTGCTCCTCGAACCGGGCTGCCAGCCACTCCGCCTCGTCCATCGGTCACATTCTCCCGTCCCGTAGGTTCACCCCTTAAGAACCCTGGACCCGCCAAGCTGTGACGAAGGAGCCACGATGGCATCCGACCACGTCCGCCCGTCTCCCCCGGCCGGCGGCCTCGGCCGCCTCGGCGCCTGGTGCTACGACCATCGCACCGCCGTGCTCACCGGCTGGATCGCCGCCGTGATCGTGTTCATCGCCGTCACGTCCGCGATCGGGTCCGGGTTCAAGAACGACTTCGGCGGGGTCGGTCAGTCCCAGCAGGTAGCCGACATTCTCGCCCAGCGCTTCCCGGACCAGGCCGGGGACAGCGCGCAGGTTGTCTTCCACTCCGCCGCGCCCATGGCCAGCCCCGGGATGAGCGCCAGGGCCGACCAGGCCCTCTCTGCGATCCGGCCCCTGGCGTCGGTGACCTCGGTCTCGCCCCTGATCATCGCGGCGGGCGGCCACACGGCGCTGGCCACCATCGAGTTTGACGCCGTCAGTGCCCAGCTGCCGCCGGGCGATGTCCAGGCCGTGATCGCCAGAGCCCGGTCCTACGCCGAGCCCGGCCTGCAGGTCGCCCTGGGCGGCGCGCCGATCAGCGCCGTGGTGTCGCCGTCACCGGGGTCAAGTGAGGGCATCGGTATCAGCGCCGCGATCATCATCATGCTGCTGGCGTTCGGCTCGGTGGTCGCGATGGGCCTGCCGATCCTGACCGCGCTGGCCGGGGTCGGCATCGGCTACGCGATTGTCGCCCTCGTCAGCCGCCTGCTGATCGTGCCGAGCTTCGGCCCGGAAATGATGGCCATGATCGGCCTCGGAGTCGGCATCGACTACGCGTTGTTCGTCGTTACCCGCTACCGCCAGGGCCTGGGCGAGGGCCTGCCGCCGCGCGATGCGGTGGTGACCGCGATGGCCACCGCCGGCCGGGCCGTCCTGTTTGCCGGGACGACGGTGATCATCTCGTTGCTCGGGCTGCTTCTGATCGGCCAGCAGTACCTCGACGGGCTCGCCGCCGGCACGATCCTTGCCGTGCTCGCGGTCATGGCGGCCGCGCTGACCCTGCTGCCCGCCATCCTCGGCTACTCCGGCCGCGCCGTCGATCGCTGGCACGTGCCCGGCCTGCTCCACTCGTCGGCGCCGGGCACGACGGGCGGGTTCTGGTGGCGGTGGAGCCGCACAGTCCAGCGGCGCCCGGCGCTCTGCGGTGCGGCCGCGGTGGCGATCCTGGCCGTGCTGGCCATTCCGCTGCTGTCGATGCGGCTGGCGTTCACCGACGCCGGCAACGACCCCGTCACCCTGACCACCCGCCAGGCCTACGACCTCATCTCCGACGGGTTCGGCCCCGGCTACAACGGCCCGCTGGTCCTGGCCGCGGAGCGGCGCGGCGGCGGGCTCCTGGACTCGTCGGCGCTCGCGGCCTTCGACCGCCGGCTCGCGAGCGTGCCGGGCGTCGCCGGCGTGCAGCCGCCGACCTACAACCGGGCCGGGAACACCGCGGTGATCATCGTCTACCCGGCCACCGCGCCGCAGGCAGCGGCCACGGCATCGCTGGTTGACCGCCTGCGCTCCGCGGTCATCCCGGCAGGAACGGCGGGCACTGGCCTGACCGTTCTGGTCGGCGGCGAGACCGCGGCCGGGATCGACGCCTCCGCGTACCTGTCCGACCGGCTCCCCCTGGTCATCGGCGCGGTGATCCTCGTGTCGTTCATCCTGCTCATGGTCGTGTTCCGGTCGATCGCGATCCCGGTCAAGGCCGCGATCATGAACCTGCTGTCGATCGGAGCGGCCTACGGGGCGATCGTGGCCGTGTACCAGTGGGGCTGGCTCTCGTCCGTGTTCGCGGTCAGCCGCACCGGCCCGATCGACCCGTGGATCCCGCTGATGATGTTCACGATCACCTTCGGGCTGTCCATGGACTATGAGGTCTTCCTGCTCTCCCGGATCCAGGAGAGATGGCGCAGCACCGGCGACCCGGCCGCCGCGGTCGCCGATGGCATCGCGGTCACCGGACGGGTCATCACCGCCGCGGCGGCCATCATGATCTGCGTCTTCGGGTCCTTCGTCATCGGCGACCCGCTGCACATCCTCGACGTGTTCGGTCTCGGGCTGGCTGTCGCCATCCTCGTCGACGCCACCCTGGTCCGGATGGTCCTCGTCCCCTCGATCATGCAGCTGCTCGGGCGGGCCAACTGGTGGTTCCCGCGCTGGCTGGACCGCACCGTCCCCCGACTGGATTCCAGGCCGGGAACGAGCGCTCCCGCTCCGCTGGCGTCGTCAGGAACGCGGACCTGACCACGGCTGATTGATGGCCGTGGTCAGGCCCGCGCGGGCTAGCGCTGCCGGCCCCGCGGCCGCCTAGGCAGTGCTCTGAATGGCGACCTGGCAGAGCTCGGGCAGCCGGTTCTGCGCGATCGCGGCGGCGATGCGCACCCCGGCGAAGGTCAGCGCGATGCCGTAGGCGATGGAGCAGACGATGAGCAGCGGATCGAGGACCGCGGTCGGGACGCTGCCCGTGAACGCCACGGCCAGGATGACCGGGGTGACCAGGACGGCGACGCCGCCCACGCTGCCCAGGATGCCGCCGAAGGTGTAGGAGCCGTATCCCTGGGCGGCCTGGCGCATCGGGCTGCCCGTTCGCTTGGCCATCGGGTAGGCAAGGCCGGCACTGAGAATATTGCTCATGCCCAGGGCTGCGCCCACGCCGGCCAGGGCCACCGCGACGGCCGACACTGCCTCTGCCGGGTCCTTGACCCCGAACGCCAGCCCGATGCAGATCGCGGTGAGCAGCGGTGCCGCGATCACGTAGAACGCGATGTTCTGGCCGGAGAAGTAGGCACGGAAGGAGCGCCGGTCAGTCAGCGCTGCCGCCTCGGTGACGAACGACGGGCCGGTCAGGCCGATCGAGTTGGCGTGGAAGTACCCGACGAACCCGGCACCGACGACGGCGCTGCCGATCACGACGCCGGGATGCCGGTGCGGGCCGGTATCTCCCAGGAGAGTGCTGGCCGATACGACCGCCGTGATGACCGCGGTCATGGCCCAGTAGACCAGCGATGTCGGGTCGCGACGCTGGTAGATCCAGAACCTGGCGGCCACCGCGCCGCGCAGCCCGTAGCGGGCGAGCGGCAGCCCCGCGCCGTGCAGCCGCGACGATCCGGTGGCGGTGTCGGCCGTGACCAGGGCCCGGTTCAGCGCGCGTACCCACAGCCAGCCCAGCACGATGATGACCACGGCCAGCAGCGCCAGCCGCGCCAGCGCGGTGCCGGGATGGCCGTCCGAGGCGTCCTGGATCGCGTGCGCGGCCAGGCCTGGTGGCAGCCAGCGCATCCAGGCATCGACGCCGGCGAAGCTGGCCGCGGTGATGCCGCCGTGTGCCGCTGCATTGGGTATCACCTGGCCGAGCAGCTCGATCAGGGCGAAGATCGGGATGAACAGGAAAACCGCGAGGTCCTTGCCGCGGCGCGAGTGCAGCAGTCCGGCCATGCTGGTGGTCACCAGCCGGGCCAGCGTGATGCAGAACAGGACCTGCAGCACCACCGCGATCACGGCGAACAGCACGCCCAGCGGGCCATGAGCCAGACCCACCGTCGTCCCGAGCAGGGCGAGCACGTTGGCCGCCGGCCAGGCGCCGGCGGCCGAAGCCGCCAGCAGCCCGACCGCGAGCGGGCGGGTCCGCAGCGGGTACAGCGCCAGGGTGGCCGGGTCAAGGGTGCCGTCCAGGCCGAACGCGAAGATCGGCGCGACCAGCCAGCCGAGCGCGAACGCGCAGAAGATGACCGTGGTCAGGTCCACCGACGCGCTCAGCCCGCGGAACAAGGACAGGAAATAAAAGCCCCCGACTCCGACCACGAAGGCAAACAGAATGCTGAAGATGAACGAGGTCTGGGCCGCGGTGGACGAGCGCAGCGCGTTGGCTATGAGTCGCAGCTTCAGCTGGACGAGGATCCGAGCCATGACAGCACCTCCTCATCGCCTGCCCGCGGGCCGACCATCTCGATGAACGCCTGCTGCAGCGTCTTGCCGCCCCGGACCTCGTCGGTGGTGCCGGTGGCGACGATCTTGCCCTTGTCGATGATCGAGACGTGGTCGCAGACCTGCTCGACGAGCTCCATGACGTGGCTGGAGAACAGCACGGTCGAGCCCGAGTGCGCGTAGCGCGTCAGCAGGCGGCGGATCACATCGGCAGAGACCGGGTCGACGCCCTCCAGCGGCTCGTCCAGGAACAGCACGGACGGGTTGTGGATCAGCGCGCAGCCGAGCGCGGCCTTCTTCCGCATGCCGGTGGAGTAGTCAGCGACCAGCCGCTTGGCATCCTCGGCCAGGTCAAGCACGTCGAGCAGCTGCGCGGCCCGCTCCCGGGCCTCGGCCGCGGGCATCGAGCGCAGCCGCCCGGCGTATTCCAGCAGCTCCGCACCGCTCAGACGCTCAAACAGCCGGACATCAGCCGGCACGACCCCGATGATGGCCTTGGCCGCGGGCGGGTCGGCCCACACGTCCACCCCGTTGATCAGGACCTTGCCCGCATCTGGCCGGAGCAGGCCGGTCATCATGGACAGCGATGTGGTCTTCCCGGCCCCGTTGGGGCCGACAAGCCCGGCCAGTGAGCCGGCGGCGATCTCAAGATCGATCCCGGCCACTGCCTCCTTCGCGCCAAAGCTCTTGCGCAGTCCGAGCACCGCGATCGCTGGATCGCCCATCTCCCGCCTCCTCGACGGCTGGCCGCTGGGCTCCAGCGGCCTTCTGATGTCTTGTCTATCAGGATCCTATCATTCTGATATCACTTTTCAAGACCGAGTTTTCGGGCCGGAGCGGTCGCGGGAAGACATGATGCGTCGGCGGCAGTCATCACGCCGACGGACACAAGCAGCAGATGCTAAAGCAGCGCGCACCTCCCCGCCGTCCCCAGCATCGGCTAGGAGGTGGCGCTCGACGGAGCATACTCGACTAGGCTGACAATTCCGTCCGCAGTCGCTCAGAGTTGCCCGGGCGCGGCTACAGCGAGCGCCGCAGCAGCGAGTCGAGCTTCACGAACGAGCTCTCCCAGCCCGCACTCGTATCACTAGCCAGCTGCTCGGTGAACGGGCCCTGGCGAAGCTCAAGCCGGGTTGTGCCGTCGGCCTCGTCGTGAAACTCCAGCCGCAGCCTGAACCTCTCGGTGCCGGGATGGCCGGGGATGCCGGCCACGTCCTGGTGCCCGACCAGGAGCTCGTTCTCGACGACCTCGCTGAACGTCGCGTCGATCGGGCTCCTGACGCTCGGGTCGTCGTCGCTGACCATGATGAACCGCTGGAAGCCGCCGGGGCGCGCGTCAATCTGGACGGTCTCGCACGGCACCGAGAATCCTTCCGGGCCGAACCACAGGCACAGCTGGTCAGGATCGACGAAGGCCCGGTACACCAGCTCAGCCGGGGCCTCGAAGGTGCGGGTGATCGTGATTTCCTGCGTCGAGGTCATCAGTAAGTGCCCTTCCTGTTAGCCCTTGCCCGGATTGAATATCTCCAGCGGGTCCAGCGCCTTACGCACGGCTATCTGCAACGCTAGCGAGCCCGGGTCGAGCTCGCGGCGCAGCCCCGCCCGCTTGAGCAGGCCGACGCCGTGCTCCCCCGTGACGGTCCCGCCGAGCGCGATCGCCGCGTCCAGGAATTCTTCGAACGCCGCCTGCGCGGCGACCCTGGCCGCGTCGTCCCCCGGCGGCGTTACGATCAGCGGATGCAGGTTGCCGTCGCCGGCGTGCGCGATGTTGGCGATCGTAACCCCGTGCGCCGCACCGATCTTCGCGATCTGCTCGAGCATCTGCGGCACCTTGGAGCGCGGCACGCAGATGTCCTCCGTGAGCACCGGGCCGAGCCGTTCCAGCGCGGGATAGGCAAGGCGGCGGGCGTCAAACAGCGCCTCGGCCTCCGCGTCGTCGCTCGACTGCTCGACCCAGAGCGCGCCCGCCTCCGCCATCGTCGCGGCGATCGCAGCAGCCTCGGCCGCGCCGGACTCCCCCGGCGTGTCCACGCGGGCGAGCAGGAGCACCGCGGCGTCGGCCTCGATGCCCAGGTGCTTCCAGTCCTCGACCGCCTGAAGGCAGGCGCGGTCCAGCAGCTCAAGCGCGGCGGGCGTGAGCCCGAGCCGGGTCACCGACGCCACCGCCTCGCCCGACGCCACCAGATCGCCGAACGCGCCGACCACCGTCCGCGGCGTGCCCGCCGGCGCCGGCCGCAGCCGCAGCGTCACCTCGGTCACGACGCCGAGCGTCCCCTCGGAGCCGACAAACAGGCCGACCAGGTCCAGGCCGGCGACGCCCTTCGTGGTGCGGCGCCCGAGCCGGACGGCCGTGCCGTATTCGACCGGGCCGCCGACGACCGCGCGCAGCCCGAGCACGTAGTCGCGGGTCACGCCGTACTTCAGGCAGCACAGACCGCCGGCGTTCGTCGCGACGTTCCCGCCGATCGTCGACCAGGGCGCGCTCGCAGGATCGGGCGGATACCAGAGCCCGTGCTCGGCCACCGCTGACTTGACGTCGTTGTTGATCGCTCCGGGCTGCACGACCGCGACGAGATTGTCGGGATCGATCTCGACAATCTGGTTCATCTGCGACAGGTCGAGCACCACGCAGCCAGTGACCGCGTTGGCACCCCCGGACAGTCCGGTGCCCGCGCCGCGCGGCACGACCGGCACGCGGAGCTCGGCACACGTGCGCACGATGTGCTGGACCTCGGCCTCCGACCGCGCCCGCACCGCGACCGCTGGCGTCCCGGCCGGCGCCCATTCGGCATCGTCGTGCGACAGCGCGGCGAGCACGTCCGGGTCAGCTATCAGCCGGTCGGCCGGAAGCTCCCGGCTGAGCGCGGCCATCAGGGCCTGGCCGGCGGTCACGGCAGCGCCTCGCCGATCAGCTCGGCGGTAGCACCCGCGCCCGTCGCCGTCATGATCGAGGCGGCATGATCCACGCCGTCGACCCTCCGGACCGTCAGGACGTCGCCGAGCTTGGCGCGCAGTGCCTTGGCACCCAGGGCGGGGTAGGCCGGCCGGCTGTCTCGCCCGGTCCCCCACTGCGCCGTGAGCAGCCGCGTGCGCACGGCCAGCTGCTGCCACTTCGACGGACCGAAGAAAATGTCGGTCGCGTCACCGATCATGGCGTCAGCGCTGAGCCGCACCCGGTCTCCAGACAGATCATGAGCGAGGTAGTCGAGGAGCAGCGGGTCCGCCGGGTCCAGCAGCGGCGCGGTGTTCGCCACGAAGAACTCGGCGTAGTCGCTAACCGCGGGCCAGTCACGGTCCAGCCGGGCAAGCCGGTCCCTGAAGACGGCCGGTAGCCCCTCAGGCGTCAGGCCCCGGGGTTTCGCCAGCCGGAACCCGCCATCGACCAGGATCAGGCTCTTGACCCGGCTCGGGTGGCTGACGGCAAGCTCGACCGCCACGAATCCGCCCATCGACATGCCGCAGACATGGACGCTGTCGAGGCCGAGATTGTCCAGCACCGCCACCATGTCGGCCGCGTGCCTGGCGACCGATGAGTCTCCGGTGACGCCGACACTGTCGCCGCGCCCGCGCAGGTCAGGAGCGATCAGGCTGAGGTCGGGCCGGGCGGCCCGCAGCCAGTTCCACAGCTTGCGCTGGCTGCTGATGCCGTGCACGGTGAGTACCGGCTCGGTCGCCGAGTTGATCAGTTCCACCGCCAGGCTGCCGCCCGGCACCGCTACGGAGATGACCTCGCTGCTCGGTTGCATGAAACCGACCCTAAGCGGCGCCCTCAGTGCAGGTGAAGCGCCACGTTCTTGAGCGCGACCATGACGATCCCGAGCCCGGACGCGACCGAGGTCGACACGAGCAGCCGCCAGCCGCGCAGTTCGACGGCGCGGCTTGCTGCCCAGCCATGAAACGTCAGCACCACGATGGCCACGGCAACGCCCACGTCAGCGGCAGTCGCCGGGGATGCTCCGGCGAGCCGGGCGACCACGAGAACGACCAGCGGAATGAAGGACGCGCTGACGATGGGCCAGCCGCTGGCGAGCGCGTCCCGGACGTGCGCCCAGGTCGCCACGTGACCGTGCGCGGCCCGGCCGACGATCTCGGAGTACTGCTCCGCGAGCCAGTAGACCACGAGAGTCACCAGGACCGACACCGCGAGCGACATGGTGGTCAGCGCCGGGCCTGCCGCCGTCATGATCGACGCGGTGATGATCGCACCGTAGATGCCGGCCGCCCGGCGTCGGCCGGCCCATAGAGCTGCGTTCTGCTCCTGCTGACCGTCCGGGCTTGCTGTCGCGCCCGTCTTGTCCTCCCCCGATCATCCTGGCGGGGGTTCCAGGGGGTCGTCCCCCTGGGCCAGCACTGCCGGACCGGG
>DAIOWC010000006.1:17691-53169 GCA_036758685.1 Streptosporangiaceae bacterium
ATCCTGGCGGGGGTTCCAGGGGGTCGTCCCCCTGGGCCAGCACTGCCGGACCGGGTATGCCCAGGCCCTAGGCCAGCAAACGCGCCCCGCGGGCGCGGCGTCGCCGCGAGTCACCCTGGCCGGGTGACGCGCTCGCGGCCACCGCGGGCAGATTATGACTGTTTCCAGCGCCGGGCCCGCCAGCCGGACATTGCGGCGTATTTGGGAGGTTGGCGTTGGCAGCGGACGTCGAAGAGGTGCGGCCTCCGGCGGATGCCGGGCGGAGTCCGGCCCGGCGGTGGCTCGCGCGCCTGAGCTTTCTCCTGGCGGCGGCGGCCGTTGCCGTCCTTGCCGTCGAGGGAGGGCTCGCTAGCATCGCGATGCTGGCGATCGGCCTGGCCAGCGCGGCCGTCAGCCTGGCCGCCGGCTTCTGGTTCCTGGCCGGGCGGGGCCTGCGGCGCTGGCTGGCCCTGGGCCTGCTCATCGGGTCCCCGATCGCAGCGCTCATCGCGTTCGCGTTCGCGAACCTGCTCTGGGTAGCGGCCGCATCGGCCGCGGCGTGGCTGCTGGCGGGACTCGCAGCCAAGGTCGCGCTGGCGCCGAGCGCGGCCGACTGGCGAATGCCGGAGTTCCAGCCCGCATCCATGGCCGCCCGCCCGTTCCTGATCATGAACCCCCGATCCGGCGGCGGCAAAGTGGGCAAGTTTGACCTCAAGCGCAAGGCCGAGGAACTCGGCGCGGAGGTTTTCCTCATGAGCGGCCCGGAGCGCGTGAACGTGGCCGACGTGGCGCGCCAGGCGGTCGCGAACGGCGCCGACCTGCTCGGGGTCGCCGGCGGCGACGGGACGCAGGCCATGGTCGCCGAGGTGGCGGCCGACCACGAGATCCCCTTTGTCGTCATCACCGCCGGGACCAGGAACCACTTCGCCCTCGACCTCGGGCTGGACCGCGAGGACCCGGCCGCATGCCTGGGCGCGCTGACCGACGGCGTCGACCTGCGCGTCGACCTCGGCCGGGCCGGGACGAAGACCTTCGTCAACAACGCCTCATTCGGCGCCTACGCCGAGGTCGTGCAGTCGCCCGCCTATCGCGACGACAAGATCGGCGCGACCCTCAACTTGCTCCCCGACCTGCTCAGCGGCGGCTCGGAGGCGCCGCTGGCGGTCCGGGCGCACGATGCGGTCCTGGCCGGCCCGCAGGCAGTCCTGGTCGGGAACAATCCGTACGGAACGGGCGATCTGGCGGGCCTGAGCCGGCGCGCCCGGCTGGATCGCGGCACTCTTGGAGTCGTGTCCGTCAACGTGGGCAGTGCCCGGCAGGCCGCAGGCCTGCTTCGCGGTGCGCGTTCCGACGGGCTCAGTATGCAGCTGACGCCGGAAGTCACGATCGACTCCGCCGACGCGCGCATCCCGGTCGGAGTCGACGGCGAGGCGCTCCTGCTGCCGACCCCGGTGCGCTGCACGATCCGCAGCGGCGCTCTGCGGGTGCGGGTCCCCCGTGACCGGCCTGGCGTCCCCGCGCCCAAAGCGCGGGTCGACTGGACCGCGTTGCGCCACCTCGCGGGGCGGGGTCCGAGCCGGATGGCCGGCCGGCATGCGTGAGGCCGACTACGACGTGCTCACCAGCGAGGGTGAGATCCCGCGCCAGATCCAGCGGCTGGCACCAGCGACCGTCATCATCGACGTCGAGCCGCTCATCGCCTCGTGGGACAGCAGTCAGCACGTCCTCGACCAGGGCATCGCCTCGATGATCGGCCAGATCCAGGCGCTCCCCTCTGTGCGTGTCCTGTGCTTCTCGACGAACTCCGACCGGCTGCCCTCAGCCCTGCCGAGCGGCAGCCCCGGCCTGCGGGTCGAATACGAGGTCTCGGCCCGTAAGCCGCTGCGCACTGACCCTTACCTGAGCATGCCCAGGCCGGGCGTTGTGATCGGAGATCAGATCGCCACCGACGGGATACTCGCCCGGCGCCTTGGCTTCATGTTCCTGCATTTCCGGCCCGAGCCCGCCAGCATGCCGCCCGGACCGAAGCTGCTATCCGGATTCGGGGACCTGCTCCGGCCGGTTGTGTTCGGCCGGCGATGACGGGTACGGCGGGCGCGGGAAGGCTCAGGTTGCCGTGACTGCCGCCAGGGCTCGGAACATGATCCTGCCGCTCGCGCTGGCGCAATTCATCGCCAGCTACGCGGCCACCAACATGAACGTCGCGATTACCGCGATCGCGAAGGATCTGGGCACGGACGTCATCGGCGTGCAGACCGCGATCACGCTGTTCACGCTGACGATGGCGTCGCTCATGATCCCGGGCAGCAAGCTGACCGACATCTGGGGCCGCAAGAACTGCTTCATCTGGGGTCTGGTCATCTACGGCGTCGGGGCGCTTCTCGCGCTGCTCGCGCAGGGACTCGCCCTGCTGATCATTGGCTACTCGGCGCTCGAGGGCATCGGGTCGGCGCTCATGATCCCGCCGATCTACATCCTGATCACGGTCGCCTATCCGGACGTCAAGTCCCGGGCCAAATACTTCGGCATCGTCAGCGGGGCCGGCGGTCTCGGCGCGGCGACCGGGCCGCTCATCGGCGGTCTCGTGACGACGGCCATCAGCTGGCGCGCGTCCTTCGGGCTGCAGGTCCTGGTGGTGGGCTGGATCGTCCTCATGGCGCGCGGGATCGCCGACCCGCGCCGGGCGGGACCGAAGCCGCGGTTCGACCTGATCGGCGCGATCCTGTCCGCCGCGGGTCTGTTCTTTGTCGTGCTCGGGCTCCTGCAGTCCAGGACCTACGGGTTCCTGGCCTCGCGCAAGGACTTCTCGATCGGCGGCACCGTGCTGCTGCCCAAGGGCGGCGTGTCGCCGGTCTGGGTGCTCGTCGCGATCGGAGGGCTGCTCCTCTTCTGGTTCGTCCTGCACCTGCGATCAGCGGAACGCAAGGGCCGGGATCCGCTGATCACGCTCCGCCTGTTTCGCAGCCGCGCCGGCAACCTGGGCCTCGGCACCCAGCTGATCCAGTGGCTGATCATCCAGGGCTCGTTCTTCGTGATCTCGGTCTACCTGCAGGAGGTTGACGGCTACAACGCGGTCAAGACCGGGCTCCTGATCACGCCGGCGACGTTCGGAGTCCTCCTCGCCTCGGCCGCCGCTGACCGCCTCGCCCGGCGGCGCGCGCAGCGCACGCTGATCATCGCCGGCTTCGCGATCACGATCGTCGGCATGATCCTGCTGCCGGCGCTGGTGCGGGCCCACTCGAGCGTGTTCACCTGGGTGCCGGGCGAGTTCCTCTTCGGCATCGGAGTCGGGGTGATGCTGACCTCGTCGGTGAACGTCGTGCAGTCCAGCTTCTCCGACTCCGACCAGGGGGACATCTCGGGCGTGTCGCGCAGCGTCTCCAATCTGGGCTCGTCCTTCGGCACCGCGCTGGTCGGCTCCATCCTGGTGGCCGTGGCTTACCCCACGGGCCGGCCGTTCCTGGCCTCCTTCGTGGTACTCGGGGTGACCGCGGTCATCGGTCTCGGCCTCGGCGTGCTGCTGCCCCGTCAGCGCTGACCAGCCGGCGATATGGTCGCGTGCAGGGCGATGCGGGCGGTGGTGTGCCGTGAGAGAGAACTTCGCGACCGTGCTGGAGACCGTGGCCGACGTGCGCGCCGATCGCGAGGCGGTCGCGCACGGAGATCGCAGCCTGACCTGGCGGCAGCTGGACGAGCGGGCCGCCCGGCTGGCGGCGTTCCTGGCCGGCCGGGGCGTCGGGGCGGAGGACCGGGTCGCGATCGCGCTGTACAACAGCCCCGAGTACCTGGAAAGCGTCTTTGCCGTCCTCAAGCTGCGGGCCATCCCGGTCAACGTGAACTACCGCTACCAGGCCGAGGAGATGCTGCACCTGTTCAGCGACGCGCAGGTCGCTGCGCTGATCTTCGACGGGTCACTTGCCCCGCGGGTCGCGGCGGCGCTCCGCGGGACGGCGCCGCTTTCGGCGCTGGTGCAGGTCGGCTCCGCCGACGCGGACCCGGCGCCGGTGGCCGCCGAGGACTACGAGCAGGTCATCTCGTCGGCCTCGCCGCTGCCGCGCGCGGCGCGCGGGGTCGACCACTGGCTCATGTACACCGGCGGCACGACCGGCAAGCCCAAGGGAGTGCTGGTCAGCCACGCCTGGCTCTACCCGGTCGTGACCGCGAACGGCTTCCGGCTCTTCGGCGAACCGGTGCCCGGCTCGCTCGGCGAACTGCGCGCCGCGACCCAGCGGCTGTCAGCGGGCGGCGATGCGATCGTGTGCCTGCCCGCACCACCGCTCATGCACGCGACCGGCATGTACACCACCCTCGGCGCGCTGGTGAGCAGCGGCCGGGTCGTGTTCCTGACCGCACGCTCCTACGATCCTGACGAGCTGGCCAGGACCGTTGCCGGCCGGCGCGTGGACACGGTGTCGATCGTGGGCGACGCGTTTGCCCTGCCGCTCGCCGACGCGCTGGAACGGGCAGCGCGCGAGGGCCGTCCCTACGACCTGTCGAGCCTGCGGCGCATCCTCAGCGTCGGGGTGACCTGGAGCGCGGACGTCAAGCGGCGTTTGCTTGCGCACGGGGACTTCGTCTGCCGCGACCTGGTCGCCGCGTCCGAGGGCGGGCCGTTCGCGGTCAGCGAGACCAGGCGCGGCGACGCGGCCGTGACGTCGCGCTTCACCCTGATGCCCGGCGCCCGCGTGATCGACGAGGCCGGCCACGACGTCGTTCCGGGGTCGGGTCAGGTCGGCATGCTCGCCGCGCCCGCCGACGACGAGATCGGCTACCTCGGCGACAGCGCGAAGACCGCGGAGACCTTTCGTCTGTTCGGCGGCGCTCGCTTGGTCGTCACCGGCGACCTCGCGTCGGTGGATGAGGACGGCTCGATCACGTTCCGCGGGCGCAGCAGCCGGATCATCAACACCGGCGGGGAGAAGGTGTTCGCCGAGGAGGTCGAGCAGGTCCTCATCGAGCACCCGGCGGTCCGCGACGCGCTCGTCGTCGGGCTGCCCGACGAGCGCTGGGGGAACCGCATCGCCGCCGTGGTTGCCCCGGTCACGGACGGCGCGGTCACCGCGGAGGTGCTGACCGGCCACGTTGCTCAGCGGCTGGCGGACTACAAGAAGCCGCGTCTCATCGTGTTCGTGCCGGCGGTTCGCCGCAGCCCGTCCGGCAAGGCGGACCTGCGCTGGGCGCGGTCCATAGCTGCCGGCGGTGCCGACGACGAATCGGGCGGCGGCAAGTAGCTCCGGCGCGCCAATCCACCTGCGGTTTTATGGATTTTTTCTACCCACTGCGGAATATTAACGGCACGTTAACGCTATCGGCATTAGCGTCGCGAAACGGAGCGAACTGCCCCTTCCGATCTGAACGAGCGTCGAACAGGCAATCGGAGGCCGTTCATGAAGCCGATCTCGCTGATCCATTCTCGGCACTTCCGGAGTCTGGCCGCGCTTGCAACGGCCTCCGCGGCGGCCGTAGCCGTGGCCTTCGCCCCAGCCGGGGCCGCAACCGGAGCGACCGCAACTGGAGCGAAGGCCGCGGCGTTAACTGCCGCGACCAATCCCGCGTGCCCCTGGCTCAACCAGTCGCTGTCCGTCGGCCAGCGGACCCGCATGCTCCTCAAGGCGATGACGCTCGCCGACAAGATCAACATGGTGACCGGGGCCGGCTTCAGCGAGCCCTACGTCTTCTACATCGCCGGGATTCCCAGCCTCTGCGTCCCGGCCATCGGCGAGGAGGACGGCCCCGTCGGCGTCGGTGACGGACTCGCCGGCGTGACCCAGATGCCCGCGGCCGTCTCGCTCGCGGCGACGTTCGACCCGTCACTGGCCCGCCAGTACGGCCAGGTCGTCGGCTCGGAGGAACGCGGCAAGGGCGCCATGGTCAACCTCGGCCCGACCGTGAACATCGACCGGGACCCGCGGTGGGGCCGCTCATTCGAGGCGTTCACTGAAGATCCCGATCTCAACGCCGCGCTGGCCGCGGCCGAGATCGAGGGCGTCCAGAGCCAGGATGAGATGTCCCAGGTCAAGCACCTGGCCGTGTACAACCAGGAGACCAACCGCAATACGCCGGCCGACGACGCGATCGTGAGCCAGCGGGCCCTGCACGAGATCTACCTGCCTGCGTTCTACGCGGCCACCGTGCAGGCCAAAGCGGCCTCGGTGATGTGCGCGTACAGCACGATCAACGGCCAGGCCGCCTGCCAGAACCAGTACCTGATGAAGACCACGCTCGATCAGCGCTGGAATTTCCCCGGCTTCGTGACCTCGGATTACCAGGCCACGCACTCGACCGTGCAGTCCGCGGACGCCGGGATGGACCAGGAGATGCCCGCTCCCCAGTATTACGGCTCCGCGCTGCAGTCGGCCGTCGAGGACGGCCAGGTCAGCATGGGCACGCTCAACCAGATGGTGTCGCGGATCCTGCGCGAGATGTTCCGCTTCAACGAGTTCAACGACCCGCCGACCGGCACGACCAGCACGACCGTCACGACCGCGGCCCATCAGGCGGTCTCCACCGCGGTCGCCGAGGCCGGCACGGTGCTGCTCAAGAACAGCGGCGGCACCCTGCCGCTATCGGCATCGAACGCGGGCTCGGTTGCGGTCATCGGCCCGGCTGCGTCCGCGCAGCCGACCGACACCGGCGGCGGCAGCGCGTACGTGACCTCCACGTTCAACGTGACGCCGCTGCAGGGGATCCAGGCCGCCGCGGGGTCGGGAACGAACGTCACCTACACCCAGGGCCTGCCGACCGACACCCAGCTGTCGGCGATTCCGAGCGCCGACCTGACCCCGGCCTACGCCTCCACCGGTTACGGCGGCAGCTACACCGGGACCCTCACCGCGCCGGAGACCGGCACCTACGTACTCGGCTTCCAGAACCCGGGCAGCTACACGGTCACGAACCTCTCGCTCAACGGAAAGAACATCCTGGCGAACCCCGGCACTCCCCCGGTCTCGACCTACTCCGTTGCGGTGAACCTGCAGGCGGGCCAGACCTACACCCTGCAGCTGAACGGCGGCGGCCCCTCGGCCAACCTCAGCTGGGCGACGCCGTCCCAGCTCGCGCCCGGGATCCAGCAGGCCGTGCAGGCCGCCACGTCCGCCTCGACCGCGGTCGTCGTCGTCTCCGATGACACCGAGTCGGAAGCGGCCGACCGCGCCAGCCTGAGCCTGCCCTCGGCGCAGGACGAGCTGATCTCCGCGGTCGCCGCGGCGAACCCGCACACCGTCGTCGTCGTCGACGCGGGCGCACCGGTCACCATGCCGTGGCTGAACCAGGTCGCCGCCGTCGTGGATGCCTGGTATCCCGGCGAGAGCAACGGCACGGCGCTGGCGAACGTCCTGTTCGGCACCGTCGACCCGTCCGGCCACCTGCCGGTGACGTTCCCGCAGAGCCTCAGCCAGGTGCCCGCGTCCAGCCCGAACGAGTTCCCCGGCGTCAACGGCCAGGTCGACTACTCCGAGGGGATCGACGTCGGCTACCGCTATTACAACGCGAATAACGAGACGCCACTGTTCCCATTTGGCTACGGGCTGTCCTACACCTCGTTCCGGTACAGCAACCTGTCCGTCTCCCCGGCCGCGGTCAGGAACGCGAGCTCGAACCCCGGCCCGACCAGCTGCCGCTGCAACGGTCAGAACGGCGCGCAGGTCACCGTGTCGGCCACGGTCACCAACAGGGGAGCCGTCGCGGGCTCGGACGTCGCCCAGCTGTACCTCGACGACCCCGCCGCGGCCGGCGAGCCGCCGCGCCAGCTCAAGGGCTTCAGCCGGGTGACGCTGCAGCCCGGCCAGTCCAAGACCGTCCGGTTCACCCTCAACGGCCACGACCTTTCTTACTGGAACGACGCCGCTGGCGGCTGGGTCGTGCCCGATGGTGACTACCGGGTCTATGTCGGCGACTCCTCAGCCACCGCCAACCTGCCGCTGCGGGGCACGTTCGCGGTCGTCCGGAGCGTGGGAGCGCGGTACGCAACGCTCTCGGCTCCGCCCACGGTGAACGCGGGAAGTACCGCGACGGTGACCGCGACCCTGGTCAACCACGGCGACTACGCGATGCCCAGGGCCGACTTCACGCTGAAGGCGCCGGCCGGCTGGTCGGTCGCCGGCCCGGCACCGGTCACGATCGCGCCCGGTCAGACGGTCCGCGAGAGCTTCCGGGTCAGCCCGCCCGCGACCGCGAGGCCGGGTACGCGCACACTCTCGCTCACGGTCACTCCCGGCGCGGGACCGTCGTCCGGGTCCGTCACGGCATCGACAACGATCGTCGTGCCGTACGCCTCGATGGCGGCCGCCTACAACAACATCGGGATCAGCGACAACGCGGATGAGAGCGCGGCCGACTACGACGGCGTCGGGGACAGCTTCTCCGCCGAGGCGCTGGCGGCCGGAAGCCCGGCCGCGCTGAGCCCTGGCGGCCAGGTCACGGTCGGCGGCACGACGTTCACCTGGCCCGACGTGGCGGCGGGCACCGCGGACAACGTGGTCACGGCCGGCCAGACGGTCGATCTCAGCGGCACCGGGACTGATCTCGGGCTGCTCGGGTCAAGCCAGAACGGCACCGCGACCGGGACCATCACCCTCAACTACAGCGACGGCAGCAGCCAGTCATTCAACCTCAACATGGCCGACTGGTACGCGAACTCCGCGGCCGTCGGCAACCAGCTCCTCACGACCACGTCGAGCTGGAACTTCCAGACCAACCCGCTCGGCGCGCACCCGGTCAGCGTCTACTTTGCCTCCGTCCCGCTCGCGGCGGGCAAGACGCTCGCGTCGGTGACCCTGCCGACCCTGGCCGGAGCGGGCGGTACTACCGCCATGCATATCTTCGCCATGGCGACCGGCACCGGGACGCCAACCATGGGAGCTCCGTACTCGTCGCTGTCGGCGGCCTACGACAACGCCGGGATCAGCGACAACTCCGACCCCGCCGCGGCGGACTTCGACGGGACCGGGGAGAGCTTCTCGTCCGAGGCACTGGCCGCGGGCACGCCGACCTCGCTCACGCCCGGCGGTCAGGCCACCATCGGCGGGACGACCTTCACCTGGCCGAGCGCCGTCGGCGCCCCCGACAACGTGATCGCGGACGGGCAGCTCATCGACATCTCGGGGTCGGGCACCGACCTGGGCTTCCTCGGCTCGGGCGCTTTTGGTGCGGCGAGCGGGACCGGCACCATTACCTACACCGACGGGACCACGCAGACGTTCGGCCTCGCCATGGCGGACTGGTACAACAACGCCCCCGTCAGCGGCGACGAAATCGCGACCACGACGACGAGCTGGAACTTCTCGAGCAGCACCCAGGTGCAGCATCCGGTGAGCATCTATTTCGCCTCGGTGCCGCTCGATCCAGGCAAGGTCGTGGCGTCGGTGACGCTGCCCACGGTCGGCAGCGGAATCGGCAACGGCATAAACGCGATGCACATATTCTCGATGGCTATTGGGTCGGGGACCCCGACTAGCGGAGGCTAAAGCGCTATAGTCGTCGGCGCCGCGGGAGGGGGGCGCCGTCATGACAAATGAAATCCCACCGGATACTGGCTCCGCTGATCCGAGTGCTGAACTGCGTGATGCGGCGAAAACCGTCCGAGAGCGTTTCCGAAAAGGGTCGCCCTCCTATGGCTTCTGGCGGGTAATCGCGGGTATCTGGGATCGGTGGGCGGAGCGGATGGAGCTCGGCATCGAGCTGTCCCCGGTCTCGAATGCCGAGTTCCAGGCGGCACTGTTCAGCGCGCGCAAATACCTGGAGATGCGACATGCCGGGTCCGAGCCGATCGTCTGCTCTGGGAGCGTGACCTGCGACAAGTGTGGGCACGTGTTCACCGACAAGGGCGAGCAGGGACTAACCGGCACCGAGCTTTCCGCACGCCTTCTCGGCCACGTGTGCCTTGATGATCAGCCTCATTCGTCAGGGTCCTCGTCGTAGCGGGTGACGCGGATACCGTGCGCCGAGAGTACGGCGATCACGGCCTCTGGATCGTCCGGAGTGATGACTGGCTTGACGATCCGCACCTCGGTGTCGCCTGCCGTCCGCAACGGCGAGACCCGATCGGGCGTTGTCGTATTCTTCAGATAAATTACCAGCGCTCGGTCTTTGCGCCTGCGATGCGGATCCCAATTGAGCCGGTGCACGAAATCGCCGCTCCCGCCGGCTCGCTGCTTCCAGCGGTTCGGGACCTCATGCACCTCGTGGATTGCGTCGTAGCTGATGCGCCTGGAGATGAACGGGCCGTAGTAGCTGCGCAAAATGATCTCGGTGTCGGTGCATGCCACCCGGCCGTCGTCATAGCCAGCCACGCCTGCCAGGCTAATCACGCCAGCAGCATCCGGCCACAGTCAGTGTTCGAGGACGCTCAGGTCGAGCTCCCGGAGCCGGGCCGGGTCGGCCAGGATGTCGATCGCGACCACCTTGCCGTTCCTGACGGTCACGGCCCCGAGTGAGACCGGCTTCCCGTTGCGGATCATGACGGCTCCGGCCACGCCGTTGATGAGCGCCGGCAGCACGACCATATCCGCCGCCGCGAAGCCGAGCGCATTCCTGGCGGCCGCCTCCGCCCCGCGCACTTCCCGAACCATGCCGAGCCCGGCCGCGCCCAGGTCGATCCGCACCACCACATCAGGATCGAGAACCGCGACCAGGGCGTTGAAGTCTCCGCCGCGGGCAGCGGCGAGGAACGCGTCGAAGACCTCGCGCTGCCGGCCAAGGTCGGCGTCGGGAGTGACCGGCTCACCCTGGATGCGCCGGCGCGCCCGGCTGGCGAGCTGGCGGGCCGCCTCCGGCGAGCGATCGACGATCGGCGCGATCTCATCGAAAGGCACGGCGAACATGTCGTGCAGCACGAAGGCCAGCCGCTCGGCCGGGGTCAGCGTCTCGAGTACGACGAGCAAGGCCAGGCCGACCGAGTCAGCCAGCAGCGCCTCGTGCTCGGGATCGGTGCCGTCGGCCCGGTCGATGACGGGCTCGGGGATATGCGGGCCGAAGGGCTCCTCGCGCCGCGAGTGGCGGGCGCGGAGCAGGTTGAGCGAGACGCGGGCGACAACCGTGGTCAGCCAGCCGCCGAGGTTCGCGACGTCGCTGGTGTCGGCGCGACTCAGCCGCAGCCAGGCCTCCTGCACGGCGTCGTCGGCCTCGCTGAGCGAGCCCAGCATCCGGTAGGCCACGGCCCGCAGATGCGGCCGGTGCTCCTCGAAGCGCCCGGCCAGCCAGTCCTGCTCACCCATCGGTCACATTCCTCCTCCGCACCGGGTCATCGATGTAGACCCGCGAAATCCGGGTGATGTGACAAGCGAGGAGATCACAATGCGAGTCTTCGTCGCTGGGGCCGGCGGTGCCATCGGCACACGGCTCGTCCCCCAGCTTATAGATCAAGGTCACGAAGTGATCGGCACGTTCAAGTCGCCCTCGAGCGCACAGCGGCTGCGCCAGCTCGGGGCCGAGCCGGTCGCGCTTGACCTGCTCGACGGGCGCGCCGTCCGCCAGGCCGTGCTCGCCGCCGAGCCCGAGGCGATCGTCCACGAGGCGACCGCGCTGGCGAACGCCCGCATGTCCAGGAACACCGACCGCACGTTCGCGGCCACCAACCAGCTGCGCACCCAGGGGACCGACGCCCTGCTGGCCGCTGCCAGGGAGGCGGGAGTGGGGCGATTCGTTGCCCAGAGCTTCGCCCCGTATCGCTACGAACGCGAGGGCGCGATGGTCAAGACGGAGAATGACCGCCTCGATCCCGCCCCGGTCGCCGGGTCACGGGAGACCAACGCCGCGATGAGCTACCTGGAGCAGGCGGTCACGGCGGCGGGCGGCATCGCTCTTCGCTATGGCGGGTTCTACGGCGACCCCGGTGACGTGCTGCTCGGCCCGGTCCGCAAGCGCATGTTCCCGGTCATCGGAAACGGCGCGGCCGTGATGTCCTTCGTCCACTTCGACGATGCGGCCGCGGCCACGGTGCTGGCACTCGGCCATGACGGACCCGCGATCTACAACATCGTCGACGACGAGCCGGCGCCCCTGAGCGAGTGGCTGCCTGTCCTGGCGGACGTGCTCGGGGCCAGGCCGCCGCGCCGCGTTCCGCTCTGGATCGCCCGCCTGGTCGCCGGCGAGGGTGGCGTCATGATGGGAACCCAGGCGCGCGGGGCCTCGAACGCCAAGGCCAAGCGCGAGCTTGGCTGGACGCTGCGCTACCCGAGCTGGCGGCAGGGCTTCGCGGCCGCTTACGCGGCCGGCCCGCCCGCGCGGGTCGCGGCCTAGCCGGTCAGCGCGGGTCAGCGCGGCCCCGTCCACGGCGTCGCCACGGGCGCCGTGGCGCCGCCGACGCCGTGATCGTTTCGTGGGTGTGGCGGGCGCGGGTGTCTCGGAGCGCGCCCTGGAAGCACATGCCCGGCCGGCGGCGACGGCCGCCTCGTCGGCGCGCCTTCCGGCGCCGTGACGCGGGGCCGCCTTAGCGGTCACAGATTGCTACTATTATGATCCAGACCGGACTAAGTAGTGAAGTGTCGCGCGGCCGAGGCATCCTGGACGATATGACTTCCATGCTTGGAGCCCCCGGGCATTTCCTGCGGGGTGCGTTGCCATACCCGGATCTCGTGGCGCGCTGGCGGGTGCGCCGCCGGGCGGCCAAGCTGATCACGCTGGACCAGTGGCCGGGTGAAGGCGCAACGGGCATGGACGCCGCCCAGCTTTCCCTGCTGCGCATGCTCTGGCTCCAGCGGCTCACCCGGAGCGCGGTCGGCGAGCGCCGGTTCGATGACGCCGCGCTCCTGGCCCGGGCCGGGCTCGAGACCTGCATCGTCGGGCTGTACTGCCTGCATTCCGGCGTTCCGATCGCCCACCTGTCGGCCGCTGGCAGTGACCAGCCGGGGCGGCCCGTTTCGTACCTGAGCGACACCTACCTCGGATCGGCCTCGGCGATCGACGGCGCCGTCGATGCCCTCAGCGACCTCGGCCCCGACCTGAGCATCCGCGACCTGGCCCTCTGGCTCGAGCGCGAGCAGGAACTGATCGTGGCGGCCAGGCTCTACCGCACGTACTACGTGCCGCTGTCCCATCTGTTCGCGCAGTCCTACGGGTTTGCGCTGATGAGGCACGTCCACCCGGACGGCACGCTCAACCACAAGCCGTCGTTCCCGTGGACCGGGCCGTCGGCGGCCCGCCTGGCGGATGCCTGTACCGGACTGCTCGCGGCGAACATCGCCGATCAGTCCGGCGCCGAGCCCGGCCGTTACCTGGTCTACGCGACGGCTCATCTGGACCGGCTCATGACGCCGGCGATGGCGTTCACGGTCAAGGGCGCGCTGCGATCGGTCTCGCTGGCCGATGCGCCGCGCACGCTCCGGGCGGTACTCGGCACCCAGCGGCGGGCCAGCTCGCCCGGCCGCGCGCTCCGGCCCGCCGAGGGCAACAACGGCGCGCGCCCGCCGGCCGACCGCGACACCGGCTCGCGCCGGCAGCCAGGCGGCTTCGACCACGCGCCCCAGCCTGGTCCGGCCGAGCGCCCGGCGGACGGGCCGGCCAGCGCGTACCCTGAGCCGCCCGGCCCGGCGGGCTACCAGGCCGCCGCGGCCTATCCCGCCAGCGACGGCCACGCCGCCGGCGGCGGCTACCATCCCCAGCCGGCCTACCCCGGCGAGGCGGGCTTCCGGCCCGAGCCAGGCTTCGGCCCCGAAATGAACCGTCCTGCTGAGCCCGACTACGCCGCCATGGGGTACTCGGACCCCGGCTACCCGCCCGAAGAGCTTTTCCAAGCCGAGATCGCCCATCCGGTCAGCGCCGCCAGCCAGGCCAACGCGTACTACCTGGGCAGTCCTCAGTACGCCAACGGCGGTGGTCACGGAGCCGACGCTGAATACCAGGCCGAGGCCGGCTACCCCGCCGAGGCTGGCTACGCGGCCGACGAGAGCCAGGCCCGGCACCGGCGTCCAGGCAGCCAGTAACGGCGCCGGATCGCCCTTCTCCAGCGCAGCGACCGAAACGATCGTGCCGTTTTGTCCAAGCGGCCGTCGGCACCTCCAGGTAGAAAGGTCGTGTGAGATACCCCTGGCGGTCGGCGGAATGGCACCTGGTGTTCCGGGTGCTGCCGCGCGCAGACCGCAGGCTGGCAAGGGCCTGGTGGACGCTGGTCATCGTGCGGGCCGCCCTGCCCGGCGTGCTCATCATCGCGACCGGCGCGCTGATCGGCACGGTCAGCGCCGGCCACCGACCGGGCTGGTCGCTGCCGGTCGTGGCGGGCGCGTCGATCCTCATCCTCGTGCTGAGCCCGATCCACGACGCGGTGAGCGCGAACCTGGGCGGGCGAGTCGGAGCGGACCTGCATCAGCGGCTGCTCGCGGCGGCAAATGAGCCTGCGGGCATCGCGCACCTGGAGGAGCCCGACCTCGCCGACGACTTCACGCTCGCGCGCGACTTCGACCTCGGTATCACGGCCCCGCCGATCCGCACGTGCATGCCCTTCGTAGCGAACGGCATCGTCGAGCTCGGCAGCGGCGTCGCCGCGGCGCTGATCCTGTTCTGGTACGAGTGGTGGGCCCCGCCGGTGCTGATCGCGAGCTGGCTGGCCACCCACCGGCTGCTGCGCGAGAGCACCGTCTGGCGGTCCTGGCGCTCGGAGGAGGTCGTGCGCTCGCAGCGGCACGCCGACTACGCCTACCGGATGGCCGTCGACGTGCCGGCCGCCAAGGAGCTGCGCCTGTTCGGCCTCGGCGACTGGACGGTGCGCCGGTTCGCCGGCTACCGCCAGCGGCTGCTAGACCTCTCGCTGCAGGCGCTGAGGCTTCGCGAAAGATCGCTGGCGTGGGCGGCGCTGGCCGCCTTGGCCGGGAACGGGCTGTGCGTGGGGGCTCTGGCTGCCGGCGCGCTAGCCCACCAGGTGAGCCTGGGGCACCTCGTCGTGTTCATCGGTGCTGTGATCGGCGCGGCGGTCCTCGGCATCGCCGACTTCGACTGGTGGTTCGACACTGCCGCCCGGCCGGCCGCCGTCGTGGGGAGCCTGGAAGCCAAGATGCCCGCGTACTCCAGGCTCTCGCAGGGCACCAGGGCGGCGACGGGGATGCCGCGCCGCGAGATCAGGCTGCGCGACGTGAGCTTCGCCTACCGTGGTGGCGCGCCGGTCCTGGCCGGGCTGGACCTGACCATCCCAGCCGGATCATCGCTGGCGATCGTCGGGCAGAACGGCGCGGGCAAGACCACGCTCGCCAAGCTCTTGTGCCGGCTGTACGACCCGACCGGCGGGCGGATCGAGATCGACGGCACGGACCTGCGGGAGATTGACCTCACCGCGTGGCGGTCCCGGCTCACCACCGTTTTCCAGGATTACGTCAGGTACGAACTGTCGCTGCGGGAGAACGTCGCGCCGACCGGTGCCAGCGATGCCGACATCGACTGGGCCCTCCGGCAGGCGGGCGTGGCTGACGTGGCCGCCGGGGCGACCGTCTTGTCCAAGTCCTATGCGGGCGGCACCGACCTGTCCGGCGGGCAGTGGCAGCGCGTCGCGCTTGCGCGGGCGATGTGCGCGGTCCGCCGGGGCGCCGGGCTCGTGATCCTGGACGAGCCCACGGCGCAGCTCGATGTCCGCGGCGAGGCTGAAATCTTCCGGCGGCTCCTGGCGGCGGCGAACGACGTCACCACAATCCTCGTCTCACACCGCTTCTCGACGGTCCGGCATGCCGACCTGATCTGCGTCCTGGAAGGCGGCCATGTGGTCGAGCTCGGCTCGCACGACGAGCTGATGGCACGCGACGGGCGGTACGCCACCATGTTCACGCTGCAGGCCGCCAGGTTCGCCGATGATGCCGCCGCCGACGGGGAGACCCTCGACGGGCTCGCACTCGGCGACGAGCCAATCACGAGCGGCGGCCAGGCCCGATGAGCGGCCAGCAGCGGACGGCCCCCGGAACCCCCCGCACCGCCGAGCCGAAGATGCCGGGTCCGCTGATCACGATGGCCCGCACCCTCCGGCACGCGTTCCGCGCCGAGCCGGCGATGGCCGCGGCGGCCCTCGTGCTCGCGGTGCTGGCGACCGTCCCCGGCGCGCTGCTGGCCGTCTGGCTGAAGCTCGTCGTCGACGGCGTCAGCCAGAACCACCGCGCGCTCGTGGTAGCCGGCGCCATCGGCGTCGCCGCGTCGAGCATCGCGATCTGGCTGCTCCGGCTCACATCCAGCCGGGTGACCCGCCGGTTCCGCGCAAAGGTGGCCGTCACGCTCGAGAGCTACGTGGCCGACCTGCAGGCCTCGGTTGACACCATCGAGCATCAGGAGCGGCCCGAGTACCTCGATCGCCTGGCGGTCCTGCGGGAGTCGGTCTACCAGCTCGATCACATGTTGCTCGCGCTCATCGACACGGTCAGCGCGATCGCCTGCCTGGCGCTGACCATCGCGGTCCTCATGACCGTGAGCCCGTGGATGCTGGCGCTGGCGCTGTTCGCGGTGCCCACCGTGGTCGTCTCCGCCTGGCGATCCGGCGTCGTCCGGACGGCGGAGGAAGCGGCGGCTCCGGATCAGAGGCTCTACCGTCACTTCTTCGGGCTGGCCACCACGGCGGGCCCGGCGAAGGAACTCCGCGTGACCGGCAATTCCGGCGACGTGGCCCGGCGCTGGACGCAGGCCTGGCGGAGCTGGTACGTGACGATGTCCAGGACGCAGTGGGCGGGCGGGCTGTGGCAGGCCGGTGCCTGGGGCGTGTTCGCGGTTGGCTACGCCGCCGCCGTCTACTGGACGGTCGACGGCCTGCACGCCTCGGCCGGAGATGTCGTCCTGGTGGTCACGGCCGGCGGCAGACTCGGCCAGTACGTGGCCATGACGGTCGGCGAGGTGGACTTCCTCCGGCTCTGGCTGGACGCGTGCCGCCGGCTTGGCTGGCTAGAGAACTACGCCGAGGTCCATCGTGGCCGCAGTGACCGGCCGGCCCCGGAGAAGCTCGCCGACGGCATCACGTTCGAGGACGTCAGCTTCGGCTATCCCGGCACTCCGGAGCTGGTTCTCGAGCACGTATCGCTGAACCTCCCGGCTGGCTCGGTGATCGCGATCGTCGGTGAGAACGGTGCGGGCAAGAGCACGCTGGTCAAGCTGCTGTGCGGCTTCTACACGCCCGCGAGCGGGCGGATCCTCGTCGACGGTACCGAGCTTGGCCGCATTGCCCCGAAGGAGTGGCGGACGCGCCTGTCCGGGGCGTTCCAGGACTTCGCGCGCCTGGAGTTCCTGGCCCGCGCCAGCATCGGGCTCGGTGACCTGGCCTACCTCGACGATTCCGACGTGGTCACCGCGGCCGCGGGCCGGGCTGGCGCCGGGGACGTCATCGACAGCCTGGCCGACGGCCTGGAGACGCAGCTCGGCGCCAACTGGCCGGACGGGGTCGATCTGTCCTTCGGGCAGTGGCAGAAGCTGGCGCTCGCCCGCGGCTTCATGCGCGCGAGACCGCTGCTCACGATCCTGGATGAGCCGACGGCCGCCCTCGATGCCGAGACCGAGCACGCCCTCTTCGAGCGCTACGCCGACCAGGCCAAGGCGACCCGGCTGAGCGGGCAGATCACCGTGCTTGTCTCCCACCGGTTCTCGACCGTCCGGATGGCCGACATGATCGTCGTCATCAGCGACGGCGCGATCGCCGAGATCGGCTCACACGAGGAGCTGATGTCAAATCGAGGGCCCTACGCGGACCTGTACTCGATTCAGGCCCGCGCCTACCAGTAGCGGCCGTCACGGCGCCGCGGTGCTCACCAGCGCGCCGAGCTCGGCGAGTCGGCGTTCGCAGTCGCCGATGATCTGCCGGGTGATCTCGGCCGCCGGGCGGATGCTCGCGAACGAGCCGACCACCTGCCCGATGAAGAACGACTCCAGCTTCAGCGCGCCCTCGTGCCCGGCCTTAGCGGCCGCGTCGATGCGCTGCCAGGCCTCGCCGACCAGCATCGGCTGCAGGGGCATGGGCAGCGGCGGCGGGCCGCCTGGCCGCTCCCACTCCTCGTGCCAGGCGCTGCGCAGCTGGCGCGCGGGCTTGCCCGTCCGGGTCGGCGAGCGCACGGTATCGGAGCTGGTCGCCCGCAGGAACTTGGCCTTGAGGGCCGAGTTGGCGACGTCCTCTTCGGCCGAGAGCCACACGGAGCCGCACCAGACACCGGCTGCGCCGAGAGCGAGCGCCGCCGCCATCTGCCGGCCCGACGCGATGCCCCCGGCGGCGAGCACCGGGACGTCGCCGGCAATCTCGGCAATCTCGGGCGTGAGCACCATCGTGGCGATCGTGCCCGTGTGACCTCCGGCCTCGGTGCCCTGAGCGATCAGCAGATCGACGCCGGCCTCGAGCTGGCGGACGGCGTGCTTGGGCTGCCCGACAAGCGCCGCGACGACGACGCCCCCGGCCTTACCGCGCGCCACCAGATCGGGCGGCGGCGTGCCGAGCGCGCTGGCGATCAGCGCGATCGGGTGGCTGAAGGCCGCGTCGAGCAGCGCGGTGGCGCCGTCGCGCCCGAGGCTCGCGGCCCGGTCGTCCAGGCCCGGAGCCGGGGGCAACGCAGGAATGCCGTACCGATCGAGGAGATCGGTGAGGAAAGCCAGGTGCTCGGCCGGTATCTGCGCCCGCAGGCTGGCGATGAGGTCGTCGGGATCCCCGGCCGCGAACTTCTCGGGCACAAGCAGATCGATGCCGTAGGGCCTGCCGTTGACCTCGCTCTCAATCCAGGTCAGCTGCGCGTCCAGCTCGTCCGGCCGGTAGCCGGATGCAGCGAGCACGCCGAGGCCGCCGGCGTTGGTCACCGCCGCCACCACGGCCGGCGAACGGTTGAAGCCGACGATCGGGTGCTGGACTCCCAGCTGGTCGGTGAACGCGGTTCGCATGACCTTCGTCCTCTCAGAGACTGCGAGCGATCACTCGCTTGAACCCGATCAGAATGATGTAAACGAGCCCGCGCGGCGAAATCGGACAGCGGCCAGACTGCGGGGACGCCGACCTCCCGGCTGAGATGGAGAACCTCATCCGGCGCCATCCAGACACCGAGATGCGCGCCGCGGGTCAGCCGCCATCTGGGGCGCCTGCCAGGCTGGCGGCAACCTCCCGGGCGAAGTCGGTCACCCACCCGCAGTCGCGGCGCTCATTGATCGAGAACCAGGTGCTCCCCTCGTCCTCGCTCAGCTCGAGCGTCCCCGGCCGGTCCGGATACGCCAGATGGAGGTGCCGGCTGCCCGGCCGCCTGGCAATCGGGTGGTCGGACCGGATGACCAGGCCGCGGCTCAGGCAGGCCGCCAGCGTCTGCTCGCAGCTCGCGGGGACCGGGACTTCGATCATGGGCACGCTCGCAGGGTGACAGACGGCAGGATCTCAGGACAGAGTACGGCTACTCATCCTGGTCCGATGCGGTTCGTCAGGCGGCTCCTCGATCCCGAAGCTCAGGACGCGCCGCGGGTGCAGGCGGATCACCGCGCGGTCGCGACCGTCTGGCCCCGAGATGTCCGGAACCGCTTCGGCGGGGCCGCGAATCTCCAGGAACCGGACCCGCCACGGCTCGGTCGAGTAGACGTCGTCGACAACGAGCGCAGCCCGGCCGTCGCGGATGACGTTCCGGAACTTCTGGCTCTCGGACATGCCGAAGCCGCCGATGTCGATCGTCCCCGTTTCCCGGTTGTACCGGAATCCGATGGGCTTGACCTGCGGGCTGCCGTCTGGCTGGATCGTCGCGAGCCGTCCCAGCTGCTGGCTGTCCAGATAGTCGATCTCCGCCTGGGTCAGTGACATCCAAGCTCCCTCCCTTCAGCGCTCCCGTCAGCGGAACGCCGCCGCGTGAAGCTGAGCCCAGTCGGCGAAGCGATGCGCAGGCTCCCCCGTGATCTCTGGCACCACGGAGGTCACGTGCTCCGGGTGCTCAACGAAATTCTCCCAGGCAGTCAGCGCCGAATCGACGAACGCGGCGTCGCCCCACGCGGACATCAGCGCCTCCCGCGCCTCGGCCGTTGACAGTTCTTCCCACATCAGGTCGCGGCCAAGGGCCTGGCCGATGCCTGACAGCTGCTGCTCCTGCGTCAGAACCTCCGGGCCGCTGAGCATGTACCGCTGGCCCGCGTGACCGTCCTTCGTCAGGGCCGCCGCCGCGACCGCGGCGATATCGCGCTCGTCGATCAGCGCGCGGGCCGCCTTCGCGTATGGCCAGCGCACGACGTCTCCGGCGCGGATCTGGTCGGCCCACATCAGCGTGTTCGACGCGAAGCCGGTCGGGCGCAGGAACGTCCACTCCGCGCCGCTCTGCTCGATCGCGTGCTCCACGAGCGCCCAGAACGAGCCGGGCCGGTCGGCGGCCGGCTGCGCCGACAGGTACACGATGCGCGGGACGTGCCGGGCCGCGATCTCGGCGACCTGCGGGGCGAGGCTCGCGGTCAACGCGACATCGGTAAAGGGCCAGACGAGGAACATGGCCTTCGCCCCGTCCAGGGCTTGCGCCAGCGACGCCGGGTTCGCCAGGTCCGCCCGGACGGCGTCGACGCCCGCAGGCAGGCGGCCGGGGCGCAGGCCGCGGGTCACCACTCGGACCGGCTCGCCGCGGTCTCGAAGCTGCTGTACGACCTGACCGCCGACTTGTCCCGTGCCGCCAACCACAACGATCATGGCTAAGAGGCTAGAACTTCAACTTAGGTTGAAGTCAAGCCGCAGCGGGTGAGCACCGGACCGCAGGTCAGGAGGTCGTGGTCGACTGCGTCACGTCAGCGGACCCATCCAGGCCGACCTTGGGCAGCCGCCTCCGGTCAAGATCAGCGACGAATAGCTTCTGCAGCATGTGCCAGTCTTCGGGATGCTCGGAGATGCCCTCCTCGAATACCTGCGCCAGCTCCTGGCTCATCGCCGCGATCTTCTCCCGTCGCGTGCCCGCAGCCGGCACGGGAATCTCGGGATAGATCCGCGCGCCCCAGTCCTCGCCCTGGAACCACAACGTCACCGGCATCAGCGCGGCCCCGGTGTCGACTGCGAGGGCCGCGGGCCCGGCGGCCATCCGCGCTTCCTCGCCGAAGAACTGCACTTCCACGCCGTGCCGGGACAGGTCGCGGTCGCAGACGAGGCAGACCAGCCTGCCCTCACGCAGGCGTTCTGCGAGGCGCTCGAACGGGCCGCCGCCGCCGGTGTGCGGGAGGACCTCCATCCCGAGGCTCTCGCGGAATTCCAGGAACTTGTCGTAGACGGCAGTCGAGTTGAGCCGCTCCGCCACAGTCGTGAACGACCCGGCGCCGCGCCTGACAATCCAGGCGCCAGCCTGCTCGTAGTTGCCCATGTGCGGCAGCGCGAAAATCACGCCGCGGCCGGCCGCCAGGTGACCGAGCGCCACCTCTTCCTGGTCACCAGTCATCCGCATCTTCGCCATGATCTCGTCCGCCGGTATGGCGGGCAGGCGGAAGACCTCGAGCCAGTAACGGAGGTAAGAACGCATGCCGGCCTTGGACAGCTGACGGAGCTCCTCAGCCGACGCGTCCTTGCCGATCACGCGGCGCAGGTTCGCCTCGAGCCGCTGCACGCTCTTGCCCCGGCGCCGCCACAGCAGATCGGCAATCCGCATGAAGAGCCAGTACATCCATGATCTGGGCAGCCGACACACTGCCGCCCAGCCCACTAGGTACAGCCGCGCCGTCACTCGCTCGCTCAGCCCGGAGGAACGGGCCGACCGCCGGGCGATCCGGACGCCACCTTTGTCCATCTCGGATCTGCTCATTGCGGACAACCTCTCCATGCTCACGCTAACAGGTTCCGGAGGACAACCTCCACATCAGGTCAGGCGGAGCCTGCGAGCACTATAGGAGTGGTCGGGGCCAGTCTCGCGTCAAGCCAGATAATCACCGGTCTGGCGCACCGGGCCGCCCGGCTCGTTCCTGCTGAACTTCACTGACAGCAGGTGTCACAATGGCCGCATAGCGTCGGCACATGCCTATGCCGGATAAGTACCTGCAGTCGCTCCCGGTCTTCGAGCTGGCCGGACGCCACGTGAAGCCGTACCACATCACCCGCGAGCCGGACGCCGTGCTGCCGCCCGACATCGTCGAGGCTGCGTATAAGACGGCCGAGCAGCTAGCCAGCCCGCCCGACGACGAGATGCCGCCGGCGAGCTGGCTGATCCTCCACGAGGGCAAGGACGCCAAATACCTGTGCGTCTACGACTGGGTCTGGGGCAATGCCGTCGAGGGCAAGGGCGCTGCCGCGGGCGAGCCATATCTCGGCTGCCGCGACGGCGATCAGACCCACTTCGTGGTCGTCACGCGACCGCTTGTGGGCTGCGTGTGGGAGCTCGCGGTGCTGGAGCACGAGCGCGCCGCCTGGGTCCGCCACATGCTGACCCCGGCCGAGCCCGACCTCGCGGCCTACCTGGCCGACCGGCCCGCGGACGGCCCGGTCGGCCTGCGGGCAGCCTCCTGAGGCAGGCCGCCGGCGCCGGGTTCTAGAGCTGATCCGGGACGTCGACCGTGCTCAGGCAGAACAGGTGACCGACCGGGTCGGCGTAGACCCGCCAGTGATCGCCGGGCTGGAAGTCGGGCTTCGTCGCCCCGGCCGCCAGCACGCGCGCCTCGGTAGC
The DNA here is from genome assembly GCA_036758685.1 of Streptosporangiaceae bacterium. Taxonomy (GTDB): domain Bacteria; phylum Actinomycetota; class Actinomycetes; order Streptosporangiales; family Streptosporangiaceae; genus JAJYUU01. The sequence goes on from DAIOWC010000006.1 coordinate 40,185, forward strand.
GTCGAGGTCATCGACGTCGAAGTCGAGGTGCATCTGCATCGACGAGGAGTTGTCCGGCCACTGCGGCGGGACGTAAGCGGGCGCGGTCTGAAAGTCGATCCGACCGTTGGGCCCCTTGACCGTGGCCCACTCCTCGTTGCGGAACGTCACCCGGCCGCCCGTGATCTCGGCATAGAACTCGGCGAGCTTCCCGGCGTCGGGAGCGTCGAGTGCCGCCGAGCACAGCTTGATCAAATCTGACATCGGTTCCTCCGCAATGACGAGCAGCCCAGCCGGTTCCAGCCCATTGAATCGCGGGTGCCGGACAATCGGTCAGGGCTTGAGCACGTAGCGACCGCGCAGGCCGCCCTTGGCCACAGCCCGGTGGGCGTCGGCGACCCGGTCCAGCGGTACGACCGCGTGGATCCGGGCTGGCAGTTCGCCGGACGCGGCGCGGGCGAGCAGATCGGCCAGCTGACTGGCGTCCGGGTGCGCGATCACGACCTCTACCCTGACTCCGCGCTCGGAGGCCGGCCTGGCGCTCGGCTGGACGCCGACGAAGACGCCGCCGTCACGCACCAGCGCGAGGGCTCGTTCCTGCAGCACCGCGCCGTCGGCGACGGCATCCCAGCCGGGCTCGGCGTGCGTGGTGAACTCGGCGCCAAGGCCGCGGACAAACTCCTCGTCCTCGGCTCTGGCCAGACCGGTCACCAGCCAGCCACGGGCCGGCGCGAGCGAGACGAGGTACCCGCCGACCGCGCCGGCCGCCCCCGTCACGAGCAGCCGGTTACCGTCGGCCGGCGCGTCGCCGAGCAAGTCGAGGATCTGAGCGGCGGCTAGCCCGTTCAGCGGGACCGTCGACGCCGCGACGAGGTCCAGCCCGTCGGGAACAACGGCAAGGTCGGTGACCGGAACGACAACCTCCTCGGCGTAGGTGCCGAAGTCACGGTCGAAGCCGGGCACCAGGCCGGCGACGGCGGTGCCGGGCGCCAGGTCTGTCCCCGGCCCCGCGGCGAGGACGGCGCCGGCGAAGTCCCAGCCCAGGCCGGCATGCTCGGGCTGACTGATCAGCCCCATCGCGTGGAACACGCCGCCTGCGACGCCAAGGTCGACCGGGTTGACCGGCGCGGCGGCGACTCGCACGCGGACCTCGCCCGGCCCGGGCCCGGCGACAGGAACGTCGATGATCTCGATCGAGTCAGGTCCGCCCGGAGTCCGGACGACGGCGGCGCGGAACGTGGCTGTACTCATGGATTAACTCCTCGGGCTTGTGTCCGGCAGCTGACCTGCACCACTATGGTTGGGTAACTCTCCAACGGGAAGTACGCACTTCGAAGTGCGTAAGTCACCGCCGGCAGGAAGGAGCGGGTCGATGCCAACCAAGACGGCGGCGCAGCGGCGGGCGCTGGCGAAGGTCAGCTACGACGCATTCCTGGCCGGGTGCCCCAGCCGCCAGCTGCTCGACCGCATCTCCGACAAGTGGGTCGCGCTGGTCCTGGCCGCACTCGGCGGCAGCGGCGCGCCGCGGTCGATGCGCTACTCCGAGCTGTCCCGCCAGCTGGCCGGGGTCAGCCAGAAGATGCTCACCCAGACGCTGCGCTCTCTTGAGCGCGACGGGCTGGTCACCCGCACGGTGACGCCGACCGTGCCCGTCACCGTCGCATACCAGCTGACCGACCTGGGTCTCTCGCTTCAGGACGTGATGCGTCGCATCAAAGAGTGGGCCGAGGCAAACATGGACGAGGTGCTCGCCAGCCGCGACGAATACGACACCCGCGTCGCCTGAGCTCCGGCGATCAGCTCAGGTGCTCAGCAAAGAAACCGACGGTGGCCTGCCACGCCGCCGCGCGCGCCGCGTTGTTCGCGGCGGGCGTCCCGCCGTGCTCGAAGACCACGCCCGGCCCCGGCGAGGTCGTGGACATCATGGTGGTGCCCGGCGGTCCCCCGATCAGGTGACCGGCATCAAAGATCCGGTGCTCGAACGCGTACCGATGGCCGGCCGCAGCCAGCCGGTCCGCCGCGACCTGGCTGTAGGCCGTACTGGGCCAGCCGCCATCGTCCGCCGCGGACAGCAGCAGGACGGCCCCCTCCGTCCGCTCGACCGGGATGCTGAGCCGCTCGAGCTCGGCCGGATCATCCGGCACCGGCGGGAACGACAGCGCCAGGCGGACCGGCCGGCCACGCTCGACCCGGTCACGCATCTCGTCCGGGATCACGTGCCGCAGGTACGGCAGCCGCTCCCCGCCGACCGTCCATGACGGCGGCGCACCGTCGAGGATGTCCAGCAGACCGCCGCGGCTGAAGTCGATGCCCGCCGTCAGCAGCCCGCTGCCGACCACACTCACGACGGCGGCAACCCGCTGGTCATGCGCGCCGGTCAGCAGCGCGGCCTCGCCGCCACGGGAGGCACCGGTCACGCCGAGCCGCTCCCCGGCGGGCGGCTGCGCGGCGAGCACGTCGAGCCCTCGCGAGAAATACTCGACCGGGATGTCCACGAGCCCGGCCGGCAGCCCCGGCAGGCCGAAATAGGCCAGAGCCAGGACGGTGAAGCCGTGGCCGGCCAGCACTTCGGCGTCTCGCTCGTGCAGCCCGCCTTCGGACCCGCCGAGCAGCAGCACACCGGGCGCCGGGCCGCTTCCGGCAGGAGCGGCGAGCACCCCGACCATCCCGCCATCGCGGATAGCGCGCTTGGTCACCCTGCTAACCGGCACTCAGCACCGCCAGGCAACTGGTTACGGATCCCCATCCACCGGTAAATTTGGGGCCCATCATGCCGGCCATCCTCCCCTGCAGGTAGCGCGCCTGTGTCCGAGACCAGCTTTCCTGTCACCGAGCACTGCGGTCAGGCCGTGGTGACAACCCCCGCCGAGATCGATATGCGCAATGCCGATTCGCTCCGCGAGGCTTTGCTCGCCGCTGCGGCCGGCCACGAGTCTGTCGTCGTCGACATGAGCGGCACCGAGTTCTGCGATTCGACCGGCCTCAGCGTGCTGGTCGAGGCGAAGAAGCGTGCGGACGCGGACGGCCATCGGCTGCGCCTCGTGGTCCGGGCCGCCGCCTTGCAGCGAATACTTCTGGTCACCGGATTTGGCCGCATGTTCCAGATCTACGACAGCCTCGACGAGACGGTCGAGACGGCCTAACGCGCGGTCGAGGCCAGGCTAGCCAGGCCCACCATCGCCAGCACTGCCTGCACCGCGCCTCCGTCGGCCACAACTATTTCTAGCCGGTTGTCATGCTCCGCCAGCTGATGGACCAGCTGGTAGAGGGCGCTCACGCCGGCACTGGCGAGCTGGCTGACACCGGTCAGGTCCACCCGGAGCGGGAGGGTTCCGCCTCGGCAGGCAGCCAGCAGGCGCCGCCGGAGTTCGTCCGCATTGCCGATGTCAACCAGGCCACGGACCCAGGCCAGGGACAGCTGCCCGTCATGTTCGCTCCGGACGTCCAGCGGCGGGTCGGCGATCGGCAGGCGGAGCTGCGGCGAGTCGAGTGCGCTGGCCGCGCGGCCAGACGCGGCCGGATGCCGGAGCCGGTGCAGCATTCGCACGACCGTCCCGGCCGCCCCAGCGGGCGCGCCTGGAGCCGCAGCGGGATGGCTGACCCGCAGCTGATCCACCATTTGTCCAGCCACCATCAGGCCGTTGCCGCGTTCGGCGGCCCCCGGATGGGGGTCGCGCCAGCGACCGTAGTCCGTCACCACGCACTCCAGCTGTCCGTCGGGCCGGATACTCAGGTCGAACTCGAGTCGGCCGGGCTGGCGGACCGGATAGGCATGCTCGATCGCGTTTGTGACGGTCTCGACTACGGCCATGTGGACGCCGTCCTGGTCATCTCGCATCGCGTCGACGTCGCCGAGCCAGCCTCGCAGCGCGCGGCGCACGACCGTCAGACTGTCAACCTCGGCGGTCAGCTCCAGGTGTAGTGGGGCGATCGGCTCCCTGAGCCGCTCGGCGGCCAGCGCGGTGACGTCGTCGGCATGGCCAGCCCTGATCATCTGCTCAACAGTCAGGCGGCAGATCCGCTCGGCGGCGTTTCCCGTGTCGGCCGGAACCGCAAGCAGCTCCGCCGCGCTGGCCGCGGCCCTGGCCAGCTCCGCCATGCCGTCACGCAGGCTGTCACCCGGCCGCTCGACCAGCCCGTCGCTGTACATCAGCAGCAGCGCGGCCGCCGGGAGCGTCCCGGTCCTGATCTCGTGCGCCGCCCCGATGCCGAGGGGCCCGTCGCCAGATGCCGGCAGGAAGGCAGCGGCGCCGCCGGACGTCACAATCAGCGGCGGCGGGTGGCCGCAGAGGACGTAGCTGAGCGCGCCTGACGCCGGGTCCAGTTCCGTCACTGCGAGCGTCGCTGCACGTAGCGCCGGCGTCCGGGCGGCGAACGCGTCGGCTCGCCCGACCGCGGTCGGCAGGTCGGCGCCGGCGGAGAGCTGCTCATTGAGCACCGCACGCAGCTGGCCCATTGCGGCCGCGGCGCGGACGCCGTGCCCGACAACGTCCCCGACGACCAGCACCACCGTGCCATCGGACCGTGCGATGGCGTCGAACCAGTCACCGCCCGCGGCCCGCTCGTGCCCGGCTACTAAATAGCGGGCCGCGATCCTCACCTGCGGCAGGACCGGCAGCGCGGTGGGCAGCAGGGCCTCTTGTAGTTCGGCGATTACGTCGCGGGCGGTGAGGTACCGCTTCTCGGCATCCTCCAAGTGATTCTCGGCGGCCTGCCGGAGCCGCATGCTGGTTGTGACGTCGGTCCCGGCGACCAGCAAGCCGACCACGAGCCCGGCCGATAGGACCGGCTCGACTGCGAAATCGATGAATACCTCGGCGGCCTCAGGCGCCTCGCTCAGCTGGATCCGCCAGCCTCGTCCGGTCTCCGCCTTGCCGGAAACGTAGACGCGGTCGAGCAGTGCGCGGATTTGCTCGCCGAGCGGCTGGCGCAGCAGCTCAGGCAGTGGCTTGCCGACCAGATCCGACCGGCCAACCAACTCGCGGAAGGCGGCGTTCACGGCGGTGACGCGGTGACCGGCGCCGGCCAGGGACATCATGATCGTGGGCATCAGGTCGAAGGTGGCCCGTACGATTGCCGCATCGCCGATAACGGGGCCGAGCGCGTCGCCATGGTCGGCGCAGTGCGTCAATGCAGCCTCCTACCCGCCGCAACGGCCACTACCCGGCCGTGACACGACAAACGCCAAGCAGGTGCGTAGTTGCCGTTCGCAGGCAGGACGAGTGATCATCCGAGCTTAACGGCATTGGTACCAGCGATGACCATGACTGCCCCATCTGCCCGGATGTAGCCTGGCTTGGTGTTACCCGTAGCTGGTACTCCGCATGGCATATCGTTACTGTTCCGCCCGCCTACGAGACCTTTGGACAGCCGCAGATGCAGATAGACAGCAGCCAGACCCGCATGGCCGCGGTCCTGCGGGAGAACCAGGACAAGATTCTGGCCCGCTGGAGCGAGACCGTGCTCGCCAGCAGCTCGGGCCGAGGCGGTGCCGAGGCAGTCGGCCGAGAGCTCGCCGATATCCTCGGCCTCCTGGAACGAGCGATGACCGGCGCGGACGAGTCCGCTCCCGGTGAGCTCCGGGCGGCACTAGCCGAGCTTTCCCGGTCCAGGGCTCGTGAGGGCGCGACGCCTTCGGACACCGCGATGAGCGTCTTCGCGCTCAAGGACGCCGTCTACGAACTGATGGCTGACAAGGCCGAGATGGTGCCGGAGTTCCTCGCCTTTTCGCGCATGGTCGATGACCTCGGGCTGCAAACGTTCGAGACGTACGTCACGGCCAGGGAGCAGATCATTGCCGATCAGGCCGAATCCATGCTCGAGCTGTCCACGCCGGTCGTACGGCTCTGGGACGGCATCATCGCCGTCCCGCTCGTCGGCACGCTCGACTCGGCCCGGACGCAGCTGGTCATGGAGAAGATGCTGAACGCGCTCGTGGACGAGGGCGCGGAGCACGCGGTGATCGACATCACCGGGGTGCCGACCGTCGACACCGAGGTCGCCCAGCACCTGCTCAAGACCGTGATGGCGGCGCGGCTGCTCGGGGCCGAGTGCACCATCTCCGGGATCCGGCCGCAGATCGCGCACACCATCGTGTCGCTCGGCATCGAGTTCGGAGACATTGCCACCAAGGCCACCCTGGCGGACGCGCTGGCCTTCGCGCTGCGCCGGTCCGGCCTTAAGGTCGGGCCGGCCTGATGGACCGCGTTCCGATCCTGAGGATTGGCGACAACCTGTTCGTATCGATTCAGGTCGATCTCCAGGACGACACGGTGCTGCAGCTGCAGGAGGATCTGGCCGAGGAGCTGTCCGGTACGGGTGCCCGCGGGGTGATCATTGATATCACCGCGGTGGAGATCGTTGACTCGTTCATCGGGCGGATGCTGACCACCATCGGCTCGATCTCCCGCATGTTCGACGCCGAGACCGTGCTGGTGGGCATGCGTCCTGCCGTCGCGATCACGCTCACCGAGCTCGGCCTGTCGCTGCGGGGGGTCCGGACGGCGCTCAACGCCGAAAAGGGCCTGCGCCTGCTCGCGGCGCGCGATGGATGAGCTGCCGATCGTCTCGGGTGACGACGTCGTGCGGGTCCGCCAGCAGGTCAGGGTGGCCGCGGCCGCGGCAAAGCTGTCCCTGGTCGATCAGACCAAGCTGATCACCGCGGCCAGTGAGCTCGCCAGAAACGCGCTGATCCACGGCGGCGGCGGGCTGGCCAGGGTCGAGACGGTCACCTCACCCGCGGGCCGGCCCGGGATCAGGGTGACCTTCACCGACAAGGGCCCGGGCATCTCCGACATCGACATGGCCCTGACCGACGGCTGGACCACCGGTGACGGGCTGGGCCTCGGCCTGTCCGGCGCCAGGCGGCTGGTCGACGAATTCGACCTGACTTCCCGGCCGGGCGAGGGCACCAGCATCGTGGTCGCCAAGTGGTCGCGCTAACCGCGCCGCTGATCTCCCCGGCCCCCTCCGGCACCCGCTGGATCCGGGTCGAAGACGGGAGCGCGGTGGTTGCCTGCCGTAATGCCGCCCAGTCGCTGGCCAGCCAGCTGTCCTTCCCGGCGGCCAGGGCCGATGGGCTCGCCCTGGCCGTCACCGAGGCCGCGTCCAACCTGCACAAGCACGCGCAGCAGGGCGCGCTGCTGGTGCGTGCCGCCCCGGCCGCGCTCGCGCATCCGGGCATCGAGGTGATCACCATCGACTCCGGTCCGGGCGTCAGGGACGTCCCGGCGGCCCAGCGGGACGGGCAGTCGACGGCCGGCACGCTTGGCATCGGCCTGGGCGCCATCAGGCGGCTGGCCGACTTCAGCGACATGTTCTCGGTGCCGGGGGTCTGTACAGCGCTGGTCGCCAGATTCAGCGCCGGGCCGGCCGCCCCGCCAGGTAGCTGCGCGGGCCTGCTCCGCCCGATCTCCGGCGAGGTCGAGTGCGGCGACGCGTTCACCGTCTGCGGCACCGACGGCCAGCTGACCGCGGTGATGTGTGACGGCCTCGGGCACGGACCGCTGGCCGCTGCGGCGGCGCGCGAGGCGATCGACACGGTACTGGCGGATCGATCAGGCGACCCGGCCGCGATCCTGCGGCGGGTACATGAGCGCCTCGGCCGGACCAGGGGCGGTGCCGTCGCGATCGCGTCGGTTACCGGGCGCGCGGTCCGGTTTGCCGGGCTCGGCAACGTCGCCGCCTGGATCCTGTCCGAAGGCTCGCGTTCGGGAATGCTGTCCGTGCCCGGCATCGCGGGCCACCAGGCCCGCACCATCCGGCAGTTCGACTACGAGCTGCCTGCCGGGGCCGTCATCGTGCTGCACTCGGACGGCCTGTCCAGCCGCTGGGACTACCGGGCTATGCCCGGCCTGACGGCCCGCGATCCGCTGACGATAGCGGCCGTCCTGCTCGCTGCCGCCGGCGTGCACCGGGACGACGCCGGCATCCTGGTGCTGCGGCCATGAATCGCGAGCTGGCACGGCTGGAGGTCCGCGATCAGGCGGACGTCTTCGCGGCCCGCCAGCTCGGTCGCAGCGTTGCCGCCGAGCTGGGGCTAGAGCGGCAGGATCAGGTCAGGGTCGCGACCGCGCTCAGCGAGGTCAGCCGCAGCGTGGTCCAGGCCGGGGAACTCGCCACCATTGTGTTTGGCTTCGATGCCAGCAGTCTGCTGGTCATGGTCACCGTCGACGCCGCACTCCTGGACGAGGGGCTCCAGGCAGCAGGCCGGCTAATGGACAAGATCAAGGTGTCCGGCAACGTGGTCACCCTGGCGAGACGGCGGCCAGCCGGGCCGTCGCCCGACGTGGCCGTCATCAGCTCTCGGCTAGCGGCCTTGTTCCCGGCGCCGGCGCTGGAGGAACTGCGCCGGCAGAACCAGGACCTGATCACCGCTCTTGATGATCTCAAGCAGCAGAAGGAGCAGCTCCTGCTGCTGAACACCGAGCTGGAGGAGACCAACAGCGGCGTGATGGCGCTGTACGGGCAGCTGTCCGACGAGCTTGAGCAGACCAACCGGGGGGTGGTCGCGCTGTACGCCGAGCTGGACGAGAAGTCGGAGCGCCTGCGGGCAGCGTCGGAGTCCAAGAACCGGTTCTGGGCCAACATCAGCCACGAGCTGCGAACGCCGCTCAACTCGATCATTGGCCTGTCCCGGCTGCTCGCCGACTCCCCGGAGGAGCTCAGTACCGAACAGGCCTACCAGGTGGAGCTGATCCGGAACTCGGGGTCCGCCCTGCTCGCGCTGGTGAACGACCTGCTCGATGTGGCCAAGGCCGAGTCGGGGCGGCTGCACGCGGATCCGGCCACGGTGAACCTCAAGGCGCTGCTGGGCCGGCTGCGGGCGCTGGTCCGGCCGATGGCCGATGTCGGCAGTATCACGATCGTCGTCGACGACGAGGGTGCGCCGGAGACGCTCCTGACCGACGAGCTGGCGCTCACCGCGATCCTGCGCAATCTGCTGTCCAACGGCATCAAGTACGCCGACGGCGGCGAGGTTCGGCTGACGGCGGTGACGGCCGGGCCGGAAGTGGTGATCACCGTTGCCGACACCGGCATCGGGATTCCGGCCGGCCTGCAGGCGCACGTCTTCGAGGAGTTCTACCAGGTGCCCGGCGTACGCAGGGGCGGGACCGGTCTCGGCTTGCCCTACGCCCGCCGCCTGGCCGACCTCATCGGCGGGCAGCTGACGCTGGCCAGCGAACCCGGCCGCGGGACCACGGTCACGCTCCGGCTGCCGCACGGCCCGGCCAGGGTCGGCACGGTCCTGATCGCCGATGATGACGCGGGCTTCCGGGCCGTGCTGCGGAGCATGCTGACGACGATCGCGACCGAAATCGTTGAGGTGCCTGACGGTCAGCAGGCTCTCGCGGTACTGGCGGAGCGGCACGTGGACCTGCTGCTCGCCGACATGCGGATGCCGGGCCTGGACGGCAGCCAGCTGCTCGCGGGCGTGTCCGGACGAGTGCCGGCCATCGTGATCACCGCCATGGATATCGAGCCTCCCGCCCGGGCGACTGGCCTGCTGCGCAAGGAGGAGCTCACCCAGGACCGGCTGGCCTTCGCTATCCGCCGAGCTGCCAGGGAGGCGCGGTGACCGAAGACGCTGCCCAGATCCTGCTGGTCGATGATGACATCGCCAAGCGCTACGTCATCGGTACCTGGCTGCGCCGGGCGGGGCACGAAGTCACCGAGGCTGGCACTGGCGCTGAAGCGCTCGCCAAAACGGCCGGGGCCGAGCTGGTGATGCTCGATGTCAACCTGCCCGACACGACCGGGTTCGAGGTCTGCCGGCTGATCAAGGCCGACCCGGCCACCGCGTCGATACCAGTCATCCAGGTATCGGCCACCGCCGTCGAGGCCGCCGACAGGGCGCACGGACTGACCCAGGGCGCGGATGCCTACCTGATCGATCCGTCCGAGCCGCAGGAGCTGCTGGCCACGGTGACCGCGGTGCTGCGCTACTCCAGGGCCCGCCGGCGGGCCGAACGGACCGCGTGGCTGCTGACCGCCCTGACCGATCTCAGCTTGCGCATCAACGCGGCGACGACGTTCGACGGCCTGGCCAAGGCGGCCGCGGTCGGCGCGGCCCAGATATTCGGCACCGAGGCGGTGCTGATCGTCGTGCAGCCCGATGGCCAGCTGCGTCGCACATCGGCGACGGCGGCGACGCTGGCTCAGCCTGTGCCCGCCCAGCGCGGCGGCCCGGTCGAGATGGCCGCTACCGTGGCCGAGCGGGTGCTCGGACCCGGCGAGATCAGCGGCATCGCCTATCTGGATCACCGGGAATACCTGACCTTGATCCCGGACAGCACGATCCGGTCCGATGTCAGCGTGGCGGTAGCCAGGACCAAGCCCGACCGGCCGCCGGTCGTGCTGGTCATCGACCGGGACGGCGTGCCGGGATCGGAGGAGAGGCAGATCCAGCGGCAGCTGGTTCAATCAGTAGCGCTCGCAGTCGAGGCGCTGCGCTCCTACGCCGAGGAGCATCTGGTTGCGCTGACCTTGCAGCGCAGCCTCCTGCCCGCGGCGCTGCCATCGGTCGCGGGCGTTGCCATGTCGGTGCGCTACATCCCGGCTAGCGACCAGGCCGAGGTCGGCGGTGACTTTTACGAGGCCCTGACCTGGCAGGACAAGCTCCTGGTTGCGATTGGCGATGTGCAGGGCCACTCGTTGCACGCCGCGACCGTGATGGGCGAGCTGCGGCACGCACTGCGCGCGTTCGCGAGCGAGGGTCATCCGCCGCTGGACATCACTGGCCTGGTCAACGGCGTGCTGCAGCGGTACCACCCTGGCATCATCGCCACCCTGTGCCTGGCCCTGCTCGACCCGCGGACGGGCGATCTCGAGCTCGTCAATTGCGGGCACATCCCGGCGCTGATCGTCGCCGCCGGCGAAGCCCGCTATGCCGATCAGGGCGGTCTGATGCTGGGCTTGCCGTTCGACGACCCGTATCAGCAGCAGGCCGTCCTGCCACCCGGCGGCACGCTGCTGCTGCTGACTGATGGCCTGATCGAGGAGCGCACCGTGTTCCTCGACGACAACATGGAGAAACTCAGGCTGGCCGCGGCGGCCGCCAGCCAGGAGCCGATCGAAGCGTTCACCAACAGGCTGATGTCACTGTTCGGGCCGCGCGAGGACGACGTGGCGATGATCGCGATCAGGCGGACCGGATAACCGTCACGGGTCAGCCCGCACGCAGCACCGCCAGGCAGCCTTCCGCCGGCGCGGCGTCGCCGCCACCGGGACGCCAGCTCCCCATCACCACTCCGAGCACGCCGGGTCCCCCGACGGCCGGCCCGGCGGCCAGCACCCGGATCAGGTCGATGGTCGCGGCCGCATCCTCGCGCCACGACGCCGACCTGAGGCCGCGGGCCCTGCCGCCGCCCCGGCCCTCGGCCTGCCCTTCCTCAGCGACAAGACGCGTCAGCGCCGCGGTCCACACCGGATCGCGCACGGCGTCGTAGATCCAGCGCGGCCCAAGCTCGCTGTGCTCGGCGGTGCAGATCAGCGCCGCCGGATCCGCGTCCGGAAGCGGCGCGCCGCGGTAGGTCATCGGAATCTGATACACGTGTGAGGCGGCCCCGACCAGGTGCGTCTCGATGCCGACCGCGCCCGCTGGGTCCTCCAGCCGGAAGAATCCCGCAGGCGCAATCGAAGGCACGCCCTGACCTAGATACCAGGGCTGACGCGCCAGCCATCCGGGCAGGAAGTCACGGAAATGCGGCGTCAGCGTCGGTGCGGTCACAGCCGCAGGCTAGCGGCCGAACTTGAGGATGACCGCCTCGGTGTCGGGTCCGGGCGACTTGGCGTAGTTCTTGTCCGCCTCACCGACCGCCCAGACCGACGTCGTCCCCGGCACCCAGGCGATCCCGAACACCGTGAGGTTGTACCCCGCGGGCGCGAACACCGCCCTCCTCCCCCACTGCCCGTCGTCGTACTGGAACCAGTAGGAGTCCGCGAGCAGCCAGACGCCGCCGCGCCCGTCCGGCGTCATCAGGTCGGCGGCGGGCATTCCCCGCGGCCCGGTGATGGTGGTCCACCGCCCGTCGTGCCAGTGCAGCAAGGCACTGCGCGTGGGCGCCGTCGAGGACGGCGCGGTCACCCCGTAGGACCACCACAGACCCCCCGACCCGTCCGCGGCGACATTCGCCGCGGTGAAGTAACTCCCGAACCCAGCTAGCTTGACCCGCGGAACGCTGAGGGTGCGCCAGCGCCGCCCGTCCCAGTGCATCGCGATCAGCGTCTGCCGGGTCAGCGGCCGCGCTTCCGTACGCGCGGACGGGCCGATCGCCCACATGTCGGAGGCCGACACGGCGCTCACCGCGAGCGGGCCGCCCGGCATCGATACCCGCCGCCAGGTCCGGCCGTTGAAGCGCGCGACGTAGGGCACCAGCACGCCCTCATGCGCGTAGACCTCGCCGAAAGCCCAGACGTTCCGCGGCCCGAAATCCTCGGCCTGGCTGACGATGAGCTCAGCCGGGAAGCGGGACTTCTGCCAGCTCCTCCCGTTCCAGTGCAGCGCGTAGTTATACGTGAAGTACGAGTTACGGATGTGCCCGAACAGCCCAGGGAATATCCACGCGCCGGTGCCCGATGCTGCCGCGATCGGATAGCTGAACCCCAGCGTGAGGCCCAGCCCGACATCGCGCGGGACTGCGACGCGCCGCCATGCCTGGCCGTTCCAGTACTCAAGGTCGATCAGGCAGCCGGACCCCGACCAGTTCGGCGCGCCGATCGCCCAGGCGTCATCCGCGCCGACCGCGGTGACCGACTCCAGGCTGTCGTTCCCGCAGTGCCGCAGAACCGTCGCGATGTGCCAGCCGGGCGCGGCGGCAGACTGAGCCACTGCGACACCGCCGACTGCCGCGACGCTTGCGGTCACCGTCAGGCCGACGAGTATGCGCCGCAGGAAGGGAACGGGCATGCGCTCACCTCAATGTCGGTTAGTTGCCGTACCTAGCGATCACGGCTTCGGTTATCGGTCCGCGGGTCTTGGGGTAGTTCTTATCCGCCTCACCGACCG
>DAIOWC010000006.1:53269-56878 GCA_036758685.1 Streptosporangiaceae bacterium
TCACCGACCGGCGTCCCCAGCGGCCGTCGTTGTAGTGGTACCAGTACTGGTTCAAGTCGTAGCCAGTCTCGCCGAGCATCCACACCCCCCCATGACCGTCCGGCGTGATCGGGCCGAATTCGGTGACCTGGCCGGGTACGGCGATGGTGGTCCAGCGGCCGTTCTGATAGTGCAGCAGACGGGCGCTCCGCGAGCCAGAGCTCGGCCGGTAGGTCCACCAGAGATCGCCCGGGCCGGTGGCGGTGATGTCGCCGGGGCTGAGGTTGCCGGGAGCGTCGGCCCGGCTGAGCCTGGGCAGCGGCACCGGCTGCCATCGGCGCCCGCTCCAGTTCACGGCGGCCAGCCGGTTCCTCGCCGTCGGCCCGATAGCCCAGATGTCCGTCGCTGACAGCGCGCTGACGGCGAGCGGAGTGACGGGCATGGATCCCTTCCGCCAGGACTTCCCGTTGTAGCGCGCGACATACCGCCCCTGGCCGAAGGCCCAGACGTCCCGTCGCCCGAAGTCCGCGGCGTCCGTAACTTCGAATGTCATCGGGAACCGGGACTTCCGCCAGCCCTTGCCGTCGAAGTGCAGCGCGTAGTCCGAATTGTGGAATGGCTGGTCCGGATTCGTCGGGAAGATCCAGAGGTCCGCGCTCGACGTGGCCGCGATCGGAATGCTGAACAAGCCGAAACCGAGTAGCTGCAGTTCACGGGGCACCGGCAGACGCCGCCAGGTGCGGCCGTTCCACTGCTCAACGTCAGCGGAACAGCTCACCGTGAAGTTCGGCTGGCCCACCGCCCAGGCCTCGTCCGGGCTGAGCGCGATGACGGACCCGAGGCTGTCGCTCCCGCAGAGTCCGAGGACCTTAGTTATCCGCCAGCCGGACGGCGCCACGGGCCGGGCGAGGGCACTGCCGCCGGCGCTCGTGACACACGCGGTCACCGCCAGGCCGACAAGCAGCCGACGCACAACCGGGACATTCACTGGCATGCGGTCACCTTAGTGTTCATCGCGGACAAGACTCAGCAGATTTGCTGGCGCAGCGTGTTATGTGTATGCGGATGGCGGACAAGGAAGCACTGCCTGGCCCGATCCCGCGGGCGCCCTCACCGACTGTGGTCTCACAGCCGGAGGACCGCCAGGCGGCCGAAGTTGTGAGTGACCTGTACCAGGCGCACGCGCTGACCCTGGTGCGGGCAGCGAAGCTGTTGGTAGGGGATCAGCCGAGCGCCGAGGACGTGGTGCAGGACGCCTTCCTCGGCCTGTACCGCGCGCTCCCCCGGCTGGCCGATCATGATCGGATCCTCCCGTATCTGCGCACCGCGGTCGTTAACCGGGCGCGCTCTGTGCTACGGGAACGACGGCGGGCCTCGCAGCGCCCGGTGCAATACGAGCCGGCCGGGTCGTCGGCTGAGTCGGCGGCCATGGTCGGTGAGGACCGGCAGGAGGTGCTGGCCGCGGTCGCCCGGCTGCCGCGCCGAAGCCGGGAGGTGCTGGTACTCCGCTACTACCTCGGGCTGCCGGACCGGCAGATCGCAGCCGCCCTGGGGGTAAGCCGCGGCACCGTCTCGTCCACCGCATCTCGAGCCCTGGCCGTGCTGGCCCGTGAGCTGAAGGAGGAAATGTGAGCACGCTCGAAGACCGGCTTCGCGACGCTTTCAGCGCCGAGGCGGCCACGGTTAAGGCCGAATCCATCTCCGGTCCGCCGGGTCAGCCCTCATCGCTGGCGGCCGGGTTGAGACGGCCTCAGCGCAGGCCGCTCATCACGTTGGCCTCCGCAGTCGCCGTCGTCGTGGTCGTGGCCCTCACCGCGGCCCTTCCGCTGCTGCGCGGACGCGCGCATCCGGCCGCGCGTCAGACTTCCGCGCTCGCCGCCGGAGTGCCGCGCTTCTTTGTCAGCGACGTACCGCTTCCTATGCCCAACCCCGGGCTCATCGTGCGCAGTACGCAAACCGGCAAGATCACCGGGGAAATCAAGCCGCTGCACGGACTGTCCTACGGCTCGGTTGCCGCGATCGACGGCGGCCCGACGTTCGTGGCTGCAGTACCGGCCGGCAGCCCGTGCCGGTATCAGCTTGAGCGGTTCCGGCTGAACGACAGGGGCCAGCCGGGCTCGCTGGTGCCGATGAACATCACGGTGCTAGGCGACTTTCCCGGGATAAACACCCTGGCCGTCACGCCGGATGGCCGCACACTCGCATACGCCACGTATGTGTGCGGGCAGGCCAGGGACAAGGTTACCGTCGTCAACCTGGCCACCGGCCACACCAAAGTCTGGACCAATACCACGGTCCTTCAGGGCCTGTCCCTGTCGGCAGATGGCCGTCTGCTCGCCTTTGCCCAGGGTGGGGGGCCCGAGCTAATCGGCGGGCCGGAGTGGCTCCTCGACACCAGTGCCCCGGCCGGCTCACTAATCGCCCGCAGCCGGCTGATCTCCCGCACCATCGACTGGGCCGCGCTGGTCCGCAACGGTGCGTCGCTTGACGGCTGCACTCTCTCGTCGCAAGTGACCAAGCACGGCACCCTGACCTATTTCTCGCGCTCACTCGCGAGCCCGGCGCAGCACGTCATCGCCAGATATCGCGATGTGCCCTTCCCCATGTGCTCGGCCGATCCCGATCCGACGGATCATTACTTGCTCATCCAGCTTGAGGTGAACCTGCCTAAGCGCCCGGACTGGACCCGCCCGGTCATTCTTGACCTGCGCTCCGGCCGGACTACGGTCATCCCGGGCGCGGCGCTGTTCAATCAGGTCGACGTTGCCTGGTGAAGGCCTGAGCGCCGCGGTCATGGCAGGCAGGCGTCCACGAGTTCGGCGATCGCGGCTGCGGTCTGATCCTGGCCGAGGCCGAGTTCGCGGCGCAGGAGGCGCCATGTGCCGAGGTCGGTGACCGCCGTGAGCTGAGCCAGCTTCCGGCGGCGGGTGGCTGGGGGCAGCGTGGCCAGGGCCGGCCCGTAGGCCCTGCTGACCCAGTCGCGGTGATACTGGCGCCCCGCGTCGGTAATGGCGCGGATCGCCTCCACTCTGGTCTCCTGGGCCAGCAGGTAGGCCTGCTTATCGCCCCAGCGCTCGTAGTGCGCGACGAGGTGGGTGAGGTCACCGGGCGGGGCGGCCTCGCGATCGGCGCGGATCTGGCCGGAACGCTGCTTCGCGGCCGCGGCGAACAGGTCCTCCTTGCAGCCAAAGCGGCGCAGCACGGTCTGGACGGTCACCCCGGCGCGCTCGGCGATGACCGGGAGGGACACCTGGTCGTACGGGCGCTCCGCGAACAAGGCGCGGGCGGCGGCGATGATCGCCTGGGCGGTGGCCTCGGCGGTCTCGGCCCGGGCCGTCATGCGGTAGGACCGCTGCCGCAGCTCTTGACTTCCGCCAGACTTCATGTTAGCAAGACTAACATCAAATTTTCATGTTAGCCCTATTATCACCGAAAGGGGCCGGCCGCGTGCGTGCGCTGTTTACTCTGCTGCCCGCCAGGGGCAGCCTGCAGCCGCTGCTTCCGGTGGCGGAGGCGATGCGGGCACGGGGCCACCAGGTGGCGCTGTGCTCCTCACCTCGTCTCCGCGAGGATGTCGAGGCGCATGGCCTGGCGTTCCTGCCTGCCGGGCTGGACTGGCACGTCTCCGAT
>DAIOWC010000007.1:0-54127 GCA_036758685.1 Streptosporangiaceae bacterium
AGGTGGGATTCACCAGCCGCGCGCTCCACTGGTAGGCGTAGCCGGCCAGCGGGATGCGCGTGCCGAGCTCGGCCACGACCAGCGCGATCATCAGGTTGCCGACGCCGACGATCGGCCAGGTCCAGATGGAGGCCGGGCCCCAGTGCTGGAGGCCGAATGAGTAGTTCAGGAAGATGCCGGTGGTGATGGAAATGATGGAGAACGCGATCGCGAACATCGAGAAGAAGCGCAGCGACCGGCGCAGCTCCGGCCGGTAGCCGGCCTTGGCCAGGATCGCCTCCTCCGCGTCCTGAGTGACCACGCCCGTGGCGGCGACCTTGGCCTCGTCTTCGGCGCTCATCGGCGGGACCTCCCCTGTCCTGTGGTGCAGGGCGAAACTACGGATCTACGGTGCGTGCACGGCGCCGAACGCCGCCTCGGTAGCCGTCAGCGCGCGGCCGAGATCAGCGCCGGTCATTGCCGCGGAGACGAACCAGTTGTGCCGCGGATGCAGGTACGCGCCCTGGCGCAGCGCCGCCGCGGCGAAGGCGCTGGCCAGCTGGTGATTGGTGTCGCCCGCGAAACTCAGGTACGGCATGGCCGGCGGCCCGGTGCAGTTGACCTCGATCCCCCGTGCCGCGGCCTGCGCCGTGATGCCATCCCGCAGCGCCGTGCCCGTCCGTTCCATGCCCGCGATGGCATCCTCAGCCCGCAGCGCCCTGATCGTCGCGATCGCGGCCGCCATGGCCGACGCCGAGAACCAGAACGACCCGGTCACGAAGACCTTGCCCGCGCCCTCCCGGAACCGGTCGCTGCCGAGGACGGCCGCCAGCGGGTGGCCGTTCGCGATGGCCTTGCTGAACGCCGACAGGTCCGGTCTGACGCCCAGGGGCTCCCAGCTCGACCCGAGGTGCAGCCGGAAACCGCAGCGCACATCGTCCAGGATCAGCGCCGCGCCGAGGCGGTCGCACAGCTCGCGCAGCCCGCGCGCGAACGGCGCGCAGACCAGCTCCTGATCGAACCCCGCGTCGTGCCGGAACGGGCTCACGACGATCGCCGCGGGCTCGGGTCCGGCCTCCGCCGCGGCGATGACCGACTCAAGGTCGTTGTAGGTGTAGTAGCCGATGTTCTCCCGGTCGGCGGCGGTCACGCCCGCCAGCCGCGGCGTGCACCACGGCGCCGAGCCGTGGTAGGCACCCTTGGCGGCCAGGATGCGCTCCCGGCCGGTCTGCGCCCTGGCGATCGTGACGCACATCGTGGTCGCGTCGGTGCCGTTCTTGGCGAACATGGCCCAGTCCGCGTGGTCCACCGTCCGCACCAGCAGCTCAGCGAGCTCGACCATGACGGCGCCCGGCCCGTTCTGGCAGTCGGCGAGCGCCGCCTGGGCCCCGGCCGCCTCCTCGACCGCCGGGTGCTGGTGGCCGAGCACGACCGGCCCGTAGCTGCACATCAGGTCGATGTACTCGTTCCCGTCGACGTCCCAGATCCGCGCTCCCCGCCCGGCCCGCATGAACTGCGGGTACTCCGGCGGCAGCGGGCCGGCCGACTGGTGCCCGTACATCCCGCCAGGGATCACGGCCCGCGCCCGGCGGCGCAGGTCGGCGTCGACCGACCGGGGCCGCTCGTCCCGGCCCGCCGGACGCACTAGCTGTTCAGTCATCCGGTAACTCCTTCAGCGGGACTCGCAAACTCAAGCACCTGCGCCAGGCTCTGAATGCCGGCGTCCGATCCGAGCCCGGTCGCTACCAGCGACCCGCACGCCACGCCCAGCCGCGCGGCGTCGGCGGCGTCGCCGCCGCGCAGCAGCCCGATGACGAAGCCGGCGTTGAAGCCGTCACCGCATCCGGTCGTGTCGATGACGTCTACTTCCATACCGGGAACGGGCTCCGCGCGGCCGGCCTTGTCCGTCACGACGCAGCCGTCCGCGCCGAGGGTCACCGCCACCCCTCCGCAGCCGAGCGCCAGCACATCGGCGATCGCCTCGTCCGCGCTCTCGCGGCCGGTCAGGGCCAGCAGCTGATCGAGGTTCGGGCAGAACCAGTCGGCCAGCGCCAGCGCCCCGGCGATCCGCCCGAAGTCGCGCGGATCGCCGGGGTGCAGCACGTCGACCACGACCAGCGCGGCGTCCCTCTTCGCCGTCGCGGTGATCGTCGCCAGGTCATCGGCCGAGAGGCCCCGCAGCGCGTCCGGGCCGCCGAGCAGCAGGGCGTCAAAGCCCTGCAGTGCCGTCAGGTCGATGTCGGCCAGCTGGAACAGCCGGCTTGCGCCCGGCACGTGCAGGGCCGGGCGCGACCCGTCGGGCCGGATCGGAAGGATCGTCGCCGAGGTCTGCGCTTCGCTCTTGCGGACCAGCCCGCTGGTGTCGATGCCGTGGGCGGACATCGCCGCGATCAGGATGTCGCCGAGCAGGTCGGCCCCGACGGCGCCGAACACGCTGACCTCCGCGCCGAGCTTGGCCAGGTCGACGGCGGTACCCGCGGCGGTCCCGGCTGCGGTCGCCCTGATCTCGGCCAGCCTGGCGCTGCCCTGCCCGGCCGGGATCGCCTCGACCGGACGGCCGAGCACGTCCAGGATGTGCACGCCCACGAGGGCGACGCGCGGGCTCACCGCTGCCGCCGCTCGCCGTAGCGCCGGCGGCGCGCCTCCGCGCTGACCTCGGCCAGCTCGGCGTCGGACAGTATCCGCGGCTTGCCGTAGGCCAGCGCGAGCCGGTAAACGCGGGCCAGCCACTCCAGCAGCAGCGCCCGGTCGTACGCCTCGGCCAGCGTGCGGCCGTAGCAGATCGCGCCGTGGTTCTGCAGGATCGCCGCGGTGCGGCCGTCCAGCGCCCGGACCGCTCCGGCCGCCAGCGCGGCCGAGCCGAACCTGGTGTAGCCGACGACGCGCACCGGCCCGCCGAGGCCGGCGATCGCGTAGTGGATCGCGGGCAGCTCATCGCACGTCGCCGACAGCGCGATCACCTCGGCGGAGTGCGTGTGCACGACCGCGTTCGCCGCCGGGACCGCGGCGTAGACGGCCAGGTGCATCGGCAGCTCGGTGGACGGGGTCTCCGGGGCGTCCAGTTCCGCGCCGCTCAGCGATACGAGGCAGATGTCGGCAGCGATGAGGTCCCCGTAACTGATCCCCGACGGCGTGATCGCGACCTGCTCGCCAATCCGCACGCTCATGTTCCCGGCGGCACCGACGGCCAGCCCGTCATCCGCCAGGCACTGGCTGTACTCAACGAGCTGCTCACGGGCCGCTTGCAGCTCCGCTGCACCATGCATTACAACGGGATGTTAGACGGACGTCCGACAAAAGAACAGCCCTGCGGGCCGGAGTAGAGATGCCGAAAATCGTCGACTGGGACAGCAAGAGAGACGAAATCCTGTCCGCGACGTGGCGCGTCATTGCGCGTGACGGTCTCATCGGCGCAACCATCCGGGCAATCGCCAAGGAAGCCAACTGCTCGCGCGGCATCCTCGGGCACTACTTCCAGGACAAGGCCGACATCCTCGGGTCCGCGCTGGTGCTCTCGCACCGCCGCGTCGGTGCCCGCATGGCCGCCGCGACCAAGGGCCTCACGGGCCTGGCGGCGCTGCGGATCGTCATGCTCGAGGCGCTCCCCGTCGATGACCGGCGCGACCTGGAAGCGCAGATCGAGATCGCCTTCTGGGGCCGCGCGCTGGGCAACGCGGAGCTGCGCGAACTGCAGCACACCGAGTTCGACCGGCTGTGCGACCGGCTGCGCGGTCACCTGCGCGAGGCCGCCGACCTCGGCGAGATGCACGACGACTTCGACATCGACCTGGCCACGCACCAGCTGGTCGTCTTGATCGACGGACTCAGCGTCGAGCGGGTCCTCTACCGGGACCGGGTCAGCGAGCAGCGCCAGGTCGAGATGCTCGACCGGCTGCTGAACTCATTCCGCGGGCTCGCCCGCCGCGCGCAAACGGATCCGGGCAGCCGCAGGTTCGGGTGACATTGATCACAGCCAGTTGCGCCCCAACTACTGAACCGTTTCGTGATGCCCGGCCGTGTCAAGCGCTGGCGTGTTCGGCGCTGAACCGCCCCGGGGCCACTCGACCGAGTCCAGGAGGGCACATGATGGAGCAGACGATCGCGCGGCCGGTGCATAAACCCGCCGTCGCCACACCGGAGTTCGCGATCAGGGGTGTCGGGGCACTCCTCGCCCTGGCAGTAGCGGCCGTGCACGTCGCCGACCAGGGCGGCATCGGCAGCTTCGTCGCGCCGGACTGGATCGGCTGGGGGTACCGGATGATCGAGGCAGGCGGCGTGCTGACTGCGCTCGCGCTGCTGCTGCTGCCGCGTGCCGCCGGAGCCCGGCTCCCCTGGCTCGGCTGGGCCGCTGGCGTCGCGCTCGGCACGATGCCGTTCCTGGCCTATCTGGCCTCCCGGACCGTCGGCGTGCCCGGCGACCCGGGCGACGTCGGTAACTGGGGCTACTGGGTCGGCACCGTCTCGCTGTTCATCGAGGCCGCGCTGGTGACACTCAGCGCAGGCATGCTGCTGGCGTATCGCCGGGCCAGTGAACCACGACCGCTGCGGCGCCGTAACTAGCTGGACGAGTCGTACTGAATCGGCACGCTGATCACCTGCGTCTTGGTCCAGGTCGTGCCGCTCGGCCCGAGCTGCCAGACCGTGAGGGTGGCCGCACGGACGGACAGCGCGTCGACGTGGCCGGCGCGGACGAAGGCAAGCGTGGCCGTTCGGGCCGGCAGGGCCGGCAGCGTGCGCCAGGACTGGCCGATCGCGATCGTCGCTGCCCTTCCGGCGGCGCTGATGACCGCGATCTGGCCGCCCGGCCCGAAGGACGCGGAGGCCGGCGGCGCCGCGGCCAGACCAAGGCCGGGCGACACGGTCCACCGCGCGCCGGCGTCGTCGGTCCACGCGGCGACCAGGCTGGCGGACGGGCCCTCTCCGACCGACAGCACCGCGGCCGTCTGGCTCCCGATGTCGCCGATTCTCAGCACCGTGACCGCCTGGCTCCCGAGGCTGGCCGGCAACGCTGGCCCGGCCGCCTGCCACGTCCCGGAGTCGAGGGCGAAGATGCCCGCCACGCCGGGACGCGAGCAGTTCCCGGCAAGGAGCGGTACTCCCGAGTGCGTCCAGGCGGTGCCCGTCAGCGCCCGAAGGCCGCAACGCCGGCCCGCGGCAGTGGCCGCGAGTGCGCTCGCGGTGGTCAGGGTCTGCCAGGAGCCCGAGCCGGCGGTGACCTCTTCCACCCGGCCGCTGGCGGTAAGCGCGATCAGCCGGTCGCCCCCGGGCTGCAGGGCTATCGCGGCCGGCGTGCTGGCGAGCGCGGCATCGAGGGGACTGATCGCCGACCAGGCCCGCCCGCCGTCGCTGGTCTGGCTGAGCGGAGTGAAGGTCAGCAGCTGGCTCGGCCTGAACCCGGTGACCATGGCCGACCGGCTACCGGCTGCGAGGACCAGGCCGCCGTTGTCGGCCGTGCCCGGCGGTGTGGCCAGCTTCCACTGTGAGCTTCCGGCTGGCCGCGTGAACAGCTGCCAGAAGTTGTTGTACTGCGCCGCGGATCCGCCCATGACGACAGTGGCCCACGTACCGCCCGAAGTCGACAGGGACGTATCGAGCGGCGACGAGGCCACCGTCGCAGCCGGCGCCCGGTGCGGGGCGGACCCGGCGGAGCTGCCGCAGCCCGCGGCCAGGACCACGGCGGCGAGCATGGCCAGGACTCTCGGATGGTTCATGGCTTCCCCACTAGCTGCCGCGCGGCATCGACAAGTTCCGCGGCGAAGGAGGACTCGGTGGCGGCCGTACCGGGACCAGGATCGAAGTCCATCTCCTGCCGGACCCGGCCCTGGGCGTCGATCGCGAAGGCGATCTCGCTGTGCCCGACCATCGCCCCGGCCGGCTCGATGTCGGCCGCGATGCCGTATCCGCTCCACGCCGGGCGGAGCTGAGCCAGGGAGCCCGTGAGGAACAGCCAGTTACGCACCCCGGTCAGGTCTTCCTGCCGGTCGAAGGCCTGGGTGTAGCCGAGCTGGTAGTCGACGGGATTCGCGACGATGGACACGAGTTCGACGTGCCGATCGCTGGCTCCCAGCAGCTGCCCGGCCAGCCTGAATTCCTGCGCGATCAGCGGGCAGTCGCTGGTGCACACCGGATCAAGGAAGGTCAGCAGCAACACCTTCCCGCGCAGGCTCGACAGCGTGACCGGCTTGCCGTACTGGCTGGTGAGGCTGAATCCGGGTGCGGCGAAATTCAGCGGCGCGCTCGAGCCGTCGATGGCCTGGGCCAGGATTGTGTCCGCGACCGGATCGGCCTGGGCGACGGCCATCGGCGCAGCGCCGAGGACCATCACGCCGATGGCGCCGAGCGCGGCGACGGACTCAATGCTTGCCGCGGCGAGCGCCGCGGGCCGGGCAGCCTCGCGCAGCCGCTGCCAGCGCGCGGCGTCCGCCTGGTCGGCCGGCTGGGCGGCGGGCTCCGGCGCCGGCTCCCGGGCAAGGGCGAGATAGCCCGACACGGCCAGCAGCGCGAACGGGATCATGCTGTTGGGGTCCGTGCCGAGGCCGCCGAGGAAGCCGAAGTCCTCGATCAGTACCCAGTCCGCGAGGCACACGACGATGAAGAGGACCAGTACCGGCCGGATGAGCCGGGGCCTGAGACTGGCGAACGCGGCGCCGCTGATGGCCAGCACGATCACCGCGAACAAGTTGACGGCCGCTCCGTGGGCCTCGTCGAAGCTGGTGAACGCGTTGACCATCGCGGACAGCGCGTGGGGCTGCGGTGTCGGAGCCATCGATGCGGTCATGGACGCCAGCGAGCCGGGCTGGCCAGCCACAGTGCCCTGCCAGAACCCGCGGCCAGGCCAGGCCTGCAGTACCGCCATGCCGGCCAGGAACACGCCAAGCCCGATCATCGTCAGCCGTCCGGGCAGCTGCGAGCGCCAGGCGCGCTCTGGCAGCGCGATGAGCGCCCCGGCCACGCAGTAGATCAGCACCGCGCCGGGCGCGCCGAACAGCCAGGTCAGGCCGGGAGCGAAGATGCCGCCGAACGACTCGCCGAATACCCACACCACCAGGCCCCAGCCAACGCTGACCAGGCCCGCCAGCCGGGACAACGGGCCGCGGGCCGCCGCCAGCAGCCAGATGCCGATCCCGACCTGGATCCAGACGGCCGCCGCGCCCGCCTGCATGGGGTGATACGACCAGTTCGTGCCGGCCCAGTTCACGACGTCCTGCACCCAGCGCGGGGAGCTGGCCGCGGTCGGCGCGATCACTTGTGACGGCAGCCCGACCGCCATCTTGGGCTGGGCCTGCAAGATCCCGTCGAACAGCCAGATCACGCCGAACCCGATCCGCAGCACCTGTCGCCAGGCCGGCTCGGCCGGGCGCGCGGCGGTCGCCCGGCCGCGCGCAGCGGGCAGCCAGGCCCGCAGGCTCAGCCAGACCAGGCCGATGACGAAGAAGATGGCCAGCGCTAGCAGGCCCTGGTGCAGCAGCGCGGTCTTGAATGCCGCCACCACAGTCGGGTCGCTGACGTTCAGGCCCGAATTCATGCCTGGCATGAGGAAGCCTCCTCGCCGGGATCGGCGAAATAACGCAGCCGCACGCTGCTGGCCACCACGAACGCCGATGACGCGGCCATCGCCGCGCCGGCGATCAGCGGGTTGAGGAATCCGGCGGCCGCCAGCGGGATCGCCGCGATGTTGTAGCCGAAAGCCCACATGAGGTTGCGGCGGATCACGGTCAGCGTCGCGCGGGCCAGGCTGATCGCCTCGGGCAGGACCGTGAGGTCATCGCGCATCAGGATCAGGTCGGCGGCGCTGATCGCCACGTCGGCACCCGAGCCCAGCGCGAGGCTCAGATCGGCGGCCGCCAGCGCAGGCCCGTCGTTGACACCGTCGCCGGCCATCGCAACCCGCCGGCCCTGTGCCTGCAATCGCCTGACCACCGCGACCTTGCCGGCCGGCAGCGTCTGAGCGATGACCTCATCGACTCCGGCCTCGGCCGCGATCACCCTGGCCACGGCCTCGCTGTCCCCGGTCAGCAGCACTGTGCGCAGGCCGAGCCGCCGCAGCTGCGCAACCGCGGCCGGCGCCGATGCCTTCAGAGTGTCGGCAATCGCCACCGCTCCGCGCACCTGGCCATCCCAGGAGGCCAGCACGACCGTGCGGCCCTCGTCCTCCCACTCGCGGCAGCAGGCCGCCAGACTGAGCGGGACGGTGAGACCCCGCTCACGCAGTAGCTGCGACCCGCCCGCGGTGACTTCGGTGTCCCCGACGGTCCCGCTGACGCCGAGGCCTGCCAGGCCATGAAAACCCGTGGCCTGCGGCAGGGATCCGAGCTCCGCGCGGCCGAACGCGGCGATCGCGGTCGCGAGTGGATGCTCCGAGGCGTCCTCAACCGCGGCGAGGTTGCGGACGAGTTCGGCGCGGCTGATGCCGGGCGTCGTCTGCACGTCGGAAACGGTCATGACCCCGGTGGTGAGCGTCCCGGTCTTGTCCAGCAGGACGGTGTCGACGCTGCGGGAGGCCTCCAGCGCCTGGTAGCCCTTGACGAAGATGCCGGCCTGCGCTCCGCGGCCGCACGCCACGACGAGCGCAGCGGGCGTTGCCAGGCCGAGCGCGCACGGACAGGCAATGATCAGGACGGCCAGCGCGGCGCTGAACGCGCGCTCCGGCGGGCTCCCAGCCAGCAGCCACCCGGCCAGGGTCAGCCCGGCAGCGACGAGGACGGCCGGGACGAAGATCCCGCAGATCCGGTCGGCGAGCCGCTGGGCCGCTGACTTGTCGGCCTGCGCCCTGTTCACCAGGTCAATCAGGTGCGCGAGCACGGTGTCGCGACCCGTCTTCACGGCCCGCACGACCAGCCGCCCGCTGACGACAACGGTTCCTGCCGTCACCATCGCCCCCGGACTCACCTCGGCGGGCAGGGACTCGCCGGTCATCATGCTGACGTCCACCGCGGACTCGCCGAACTCCACCTCGCCGTCGGCGGCGATCACCTCGCCCGGCCGGGTCACAAACCGGTCGCCCGGTCGCAGCTGTTCGACCGGCACGCGGCGCTGCGAGCCGTCGGGGCTCAGCAGGCAGGCGTCTTTAGCCCCGGCCGACGCGAGCTGCCGCATGGCATCGCCAGCGTCGCGGCGGGCTCGCGCTTCATACCACCTGCCCGCGAGGAGGAAGGTCGTCACCGATGCGGCAACCTCCAGGTAGATGCCGCCGCCCGAAGCATGAAGCAGCAGCTGCAGCGGGCTGATGCGCGGCTGCCGGGCGTCGAGCACGAACATCGCGTACAGCGACCATCCGCACGCCGCGATGATTCCCAGCGAGACCAGCGTGTCCATCGACGCCACGCCGTGCCGCGCGTTCCGCAGCGCGGCGGCGTGGAACGGCCAGGCGGCCCAGCCTGCAACCGGCGCCGCCAGCGCCACCAGCACCCACTGCCAGCCCGCGAACCGGAACCCGGGGAGCAGCGACAGCTGCACGGAAAGGTCGCTCAGCGGGATGAAGAACACCAGCGCCACCACGAGCCGCCGGCGCAGGTAGCCCACGAGGTCTGCTTCACGACCGGCCTCGTCGGTAACGGCCGGGACCGGATCTGCGGCGTACCCCGCCTGCTCGACCGCCTCGATGAGAACGGTGTCTGGGACCTCTGCCGGAACGCGCACAATGGCCTTCGCCGTGGCGTAATTCACCGACGCGGTGACCTCAGCTATGGCCGAGAGCTTCTTCTCGACCCGCGCTGCGCACGCCGCGCACGTCATGCCGCGGATCGACAGCTCGACCTCGCGCACCTTCGTCGGCGAAATCACGCCGCTGGGTGCTGCCGACTTCATTCAGCCCGCCTTCCTCCGCGATCTCGCGACGGGTCCTTGCAGGTGAAGCGCCGATGGTGTTCGCTCGCCGGAGAACCTACACTGCCCGGAAATCATTCAGCAACGAGCACTCCCGTAAAACGCATCGGGCTTATTCGCCGCGTATACCGCCCCTGGGTTTCGTGAATACCCTGCTGAGGTATCAGAGATACCTGCACCGGGTATTGAAAACGCCGTGAATAAGCCTGACCGGCTGCCCGCTTGTTGTAATCGGGCGCGGCGTATTAGCCTTTCTTTCGGTATGCAGGACAGCGAACTCGCGCGCGGGAGCCCGAGATGACCGGACCAGGCTGGCTCACGGCCGTGCTTGCCGCGCTCATGGTGATCATCGCTGGATGCTGCCTCGTGCGACTGGCCGTCTGGGGACCGCGTGGCCGGCTCACAGACCCTCAGGCGGACGCCGCGCACGTACTGATGGGCGTGGCCATGGCGGGCATGCTCGAGCCGGGGGTCATCGCCATCCCGGACTCGCTCTGGCGAGGCGTCTTCGCCGCCGGGGCCGCCTGGTTCGGCTGGCAGGCGATTCGCGCGCCCGGGCGCCGATCCCTCGGCTGGAGCCGGTGCGGGGACCCGGTCCCGCACGCCGTGGAATGCGGAGCCATGCTGTACATGCTCCTGCCGTCGCGCCAGGCGAGTACCGGCACCGGAATGACGATGCCCGCACTGGCCGGGCCTGACATGGCGGTCAACCCGGCGCTCACGGTCGTGCTCGCCGTCTTCATGCTCGGCTACGTGCTGTGGACCGCCGACCAGCTCACGGCCGGGACGCGCGCCAGGGCCCGGCCGGCAACAGCCCGCGACGGGCCGGGCGCCGCCGACCATGACGCCCGCCAGGCGACGACCCCGCTTGCCCCCCGAGTCGCTGGCTCCTACAAGATCGCCATGAGTATCGCGATGGGCTACATGCTCCTCACGATGCTGTAGAACGGCGCGCGAGGTCGCGGGCCGCGTCCGGCCACCGGGCATAGCGGAACTCGAAGCCGGCGTCCAGGAGCCGGCCCGGCAGCACGCGCCGGCTCTTCAGCAGGAGTTCGGTGTCGGAACGCATCGCGAAGGCGCCGAGTTCGGCCATCCACTTCGCGGCCGGCAGGCCGACGCGGACGCCCCGCGACTGCCGCAGCTCACGCATGAAGTCCCGCTGCGGCCGCGGATCCGGCGCGGCGAGATTGACCGGACCCGCCAGGTCGTCGCGGTCGATGAGGAACTGGATCGCCGCACCGAAGTCGTGCTCGTGAATCCAGGACACGTACTGCGCGCCGCCGCCAACCGGGCCGCCGAGGCCAAGCCGCGTCAGCCGCGACAGCACGTGGAACACTCCGCCGCGATCAGGGCTCATCACCATGGCCGACCGCAGCGCGAGTTTCCGGGTCCGCGGTGTCGGCGCCTCATCCAGCTCGCGTTCCCAGGCGGCAGCGATGTCAACGCTGTACGCCCAGTAGCGGGGGATCCCGGTCTCCCAGCCGCCGATCACGCCGGTGGCCTCGTCGTTGGGAGCGTCGAAGCGATGGGCGTAGATCGTCGCCGTGCTCATCTGCAGCCAGACCCGCGGCGGCCGCCTCGCGCCCGCGATGGCCGCGCCGACCACGCGAGCCGACCGCACCCGCGACAGCATCATCTCGGTGAGATTGGTCTTGGTGTAGCGGCAGCTGACGCTGCGCCCGGCCAGGTTGATGACGACCTCACTGCCGTCGATAACACCGGCCCACGCTCCCAGTGTCTGACCATCCCAGGCGACCTGGCCGTCACCTCGCGGCCGTCTGGTCAGGATCACAACCTCGTGGCCAGCAGCAACGAGCGCCCGGTTCAAGATCGCGCCGACCTGACCGGTCCCGCCCGGAATCACTATCCTCATTGAGCCCGCCCCCGCTGACTACTCACGATCCATCCCGAGCCCAACATATCGCCGCGGATCTACACCAACCGGGTAGACGGGTACGGCACCGGGTAGTGGACTGCTATCAGGCGATTCCACGAGGAGGTATCTGACATGGCTGCTCGACATCGTCGGCGATTGGCTCTGGCTTCGGTGACGGGCGCGGGCGTCGCGGCGGCCGGCGCGGCCAGGATGAGAGCGCGCCGCAACGCTCGCGAAACCGACGCACCCGCCGAGGTCTCCTTCATGGTGGCCATGCACAACGCGCTGCGCCGTGATCTGGCCCGTCTCCAGGAGGTGGCCGGGCGGATCGACTCGGGATCAGCCGCGCCGTCGACTGTATTAGCTGGCTGGGATGCCTTCCAGACTCAGCTGGAGTATCACCACGCGGCCGAGGACGACGACCTCTGGCCAGTGCTGCGCCGGGAGCTTGCCGACCCCGATGACCTCGCGGCCGTGGACGCGATGACCGAAGAGCACCGGCACATCCCGCCGGCGCTGGACCAGGTCGACCGGGCGCTGCGAGGAGACGGTGACCTCCCGGCCGCCGCCGAGGCGCTGTCGGCCGGCGTGACCCAGCACCTGCAGCACGAGGAAGCCGCGGTGCTCCCGTTGATCGAGAAGCACATGACGCGGGCGCAGTGGCGGGCATTCCTCGTGCAGGAGCGCGACCGGCACGCGCCGAGGGCGCGGACCGAGTTCCTGACCTGGCTGCTCGACGACGCCGACGCCCACGACAGCGAGGCCGTGTTCGCGGAGATGCCGCGGCCGGTCCGGCTGGTCTACCGGCGGTTCCTCAAGCCGCGCTACGACGCGCAGCGGCGATGGCAGCTGCCGACACCGTGATCCAGACCGGTTGGCCGATCACCAGCGGCGGCTAGAGCCGGGCGTAGTCCTCGATGTCCTGCTCGAACTGAGCGACCATCTCGGTCGTCAGCGTGCGGCGGGTCTGCGCGATCGCGCCCAGGACGTCGTCGGTCGTCGTCAGCTCCGAGCCGTGGTCGAACATGACCCGCTCAAAGGCCAGCTGGGCGGTCCTGCGGGCAGCGAACTCGATGTCGGCCGGGGTGAACAGGCCCGACGCCGCGACGATCGCGTCCAGGTCGAGCCCGGCGCCCGGCATCACGTTCAGGTAGCCGGACCAGATCGCGCGCCGGGCCTCGTCGTCGGGCGGGCCGACAGGGATGAGGTAGTCGAACCGGCCGTGCCGCAGGAACGCCGAGTCCAGGTCGTGCACCGAGTTAGTCGCGCAGATCAGCAGCCGCTCATCCTGCTCGCGGAACGGCGGGATCAGCTTGAGCATCTCGTTGGTGACGCCCTGGGCGGCGCCCGCCGCGGGCTTGCGGGCACTCGCGATCTCCTCCACCTCGTCGATGAAGACCACAACGCGGTCCAGCTCCGCGACGAGCGCGAACGCCTCGCGCAGCGCCGCGGCCAGCCCGCCCGGCGAGTCACCGGCCAGGCGGGACGGGAACAGCTCCACGAACGGCCAGTTCAGCCGCGAGGCGACGCCCTTGGCGAACGTGGTCTTGCCGGTCCCCGGGGGGCCGAACAGGATGACCGCCTGCGGCGGGACCAGGCCCAGGCGGCCGGCCAGGTGGGAGTTGGCGAGCGGCAGGATGATGCGCCTCTCGATGATCTCTTTCTCGCGAACCATCCCGCCGAGCTGATCCCAGGTACCCGCCCGGATCATGCGGGCGCCGAGCTGCCCGAGAATCCCGACGTCGGCCGGCCCTACCGGCTCGAGCTTCTCGTACAGGCGCATGCCGGGCTGGACGGTGTACCCGGTGTGCTCCAGTGCGAGCGCGCCGACCTCGTTGTCCTCCGACAGCAGGGCCGCGACGCGGTGGACACCGACGCCGACGAGTCGTCGTTCCAGCTCCGTAAGCATGGCGCTCCCGATGCCGCGCTTACGCCAGCCGGGCGCGAGGCTTATTCGCATGATCATCGCGCGGCCGCTGCTCACGGTGGCGACGACGGCACCGACCAGCTCGTCGCCGACGAGCGCTACTACCGCGGGCGAGTCGGCCCGGATAGCCGCGATCAGGTCGGAGAGGCCGAAGACCGGGGCGATGCCGCCCGCGGCGGGGTCGTCCCAGAGCCGCACGGCCGCGTCGAGATCGTCATCGTGGAAGTCCCGGATGCGCCAGGGTGTCATCGGTCAGGTCTGCCCCGATCCGGCGCCTTCCATGCCGGGATGCCCGGCGCTTGCCCGGTCCGGGCCGGCAGCTAACGTGTCAGGCGTGCCAACTCGCGCGGAGCTCTCCCAGTCGTTCGGCTCGATCGCCGCGGACTACGACCGGCTGCGCTCGCAGCCTGCCGACGAGGCAGTTGACTGGCTGGTGCCGGGCCGGCGCGATCTGCTGGTCGACCTCGGCGCCGGCACGGGGATCTTCTCCAGGGCGCTGGCCAGCCGCGCCGCGCACGTGATCGCCGTCGAGCCGGACGACCGGATGCGGGCCGTGCTGCAGGCCCGCTCGCCCGGCGTCGAGGTGCTGGCGGGCAGCGGCGAGGCCATCCCGCTGCCGGACGCGAGCGCCGACGGCGTCTTCGCGTCGTCCGCCTGGCACTGGATGGACTCGTCACGGGCGATCCCTGAGGTCGCCCGCGTGCTGCGCGACGGCGGGCGGCTCGGCGTCATCTGGACCGGCCGCGACCGGGAGTCCGAGTGGCTGCGCGCCGACGAGTGGTTCCGCGAGGCCGCCCGCGAGGGCGACCCGTTCAACGCCGACCGGGAGCGGCGCGAGAACCAGCGCCGCCGCGAGATCTCGCTGCCCGGCAGCGGCGGCCTCTTCAGGAATATCGAGACGCGAACGTTCAGTTTTACCCGCGCCATGACGCCAGCGGAGCTGGTCGAGATGCTCGCGACCTACAGCCGGATCATCACCGCTTCGCCGCAGGACAGGGAACGCGGCCGCAACCGGGCGACTGCGGCTCTGGCCGAACTGTTCCCTGGTGCGGATCACATCGACGTGCCGATGCGGTCGCGCTGCTGGCGGGGTGACCGGGTGGCCAGAAAACCGGAGTGAGCATTTTCGCGGTGCATGCTTAACTGCGCTATATGCCCACCACCAAGCATCTGCTTGAGTTCGCGCTGCTGTCGTACCTGCTCATCCTGGCCCCGGGGCCCAACATCCTGTTCGTGGTCAGCCGCTCGCTGCAGCTCGGGCGGCTCGCGGGCATCGCCGCGGTCGTCGGCGGGCAGGCCGGCGTCTACGCGCAGGTGGTCTGCGTCGCGTTCGGCATCGGGGCGCTGATCGAGCGGTCGATCGTCGTGTTCAACGTCATCCGGCTCGCCGGCGCCGCTTACCTGATCTTCCTCGGCGTCCAGGCGATCAGGCACCGCAAGTCGCTCGCGTCGATCCTGACGGGCACGGTGCCGCCGAGCAGCACGGGCCGGATGCTGCGCGACGGCTTCGTGGTCGGCGCCACCAATCCCAAGGCGATCGTGTTCTTCGCCGCCGTGCTCCCCCAGTTCGCGAGCCGGGCGGCCGGGCACGTGCCGCTGCAGATGCTCGCGCTCGGCGGCATCTTCTGCGGGATCGCGCTGATCTCCGACAGCATGTGGGCCGTCGCCGCCGCCACCGCGCGAAGCTGGTTCACGCGCTCGCCCCGCCGCCTGGAGATGATCGGCGGCGCCAGCGGGCTGGCGATGATCGGCATCGGGGCCACGCTGGCCCTGTCCGGCGGCAGGGACTGATCCGCCGTCAGGTTTGCAGCGGCAACATCTGCTCGGCGAAGTCGTCGATGAACGTCCCGAGCGCGTCCGGCCGGAGCTGGATTGCGCCGGGGCGGATTACGAACTTGCTGAGCCCCGCCGCGACGTACTCGCCGATCACGTCGCGCAGCGCGGGCCAGCTGACGGGCACCAGGCTGGCCGGGTCGATGCCGGGCCGGCGCCGGCTCACCGCGGTGGCGAGCTCGGCCGGGATGTGGCCGGGCCCGAGGGCCAGGCTGATGCCGAAGTGCTCGGGGTCGACCTCGCGGCCAGCGTCGGCGGCGGCCGCCTGGATCTGCTCGCGCGCAGCGCCCGCCTCGGCCGGCGTCAGGAAGCTGCCGAGCCAGCCGTCGGCGAACCGCCCCGCCCGGCGCAGGCCCTCAGGCGCGCTGCCGCCGAGCCAGATGTCGAGCGGCCTGGCCGGCCGGGGCCCGACAGTCGCGGACTCGACGGTGAAGAACTTGCCGGAGAACGACACGTTGTCCTGCGCGAGCAGCAGCCGCAGCAGCTCCATGGACTCGTCGAACACCGCGGCCCGGCTGCCGGGCACCGGGAATGCCGCCGCCTCCGGCCGCCTGGCCGGCCGCAGGCCGAACACGGGCAGCACCCGGCCGGGCGCGAGCGCGGCCAGCGAGGCCAGCTGCTTGGCGACGAGTACCGGGTGACGGCCGGGCAGCACGGCCACGCCGGTGCCGACCTTGAGTTTGCTGGTCCGGGCGAGCGCGTACGCCATGCCGATGAACGGCTCGACCAGCGGGCCGTAGACGACCTCGCTGAGCCAGAGCGAGTCCACGCCGGCGCTCTCGAGCATCGTCAGCGACGGGCCGAGCTCCTCGGGGGTGGCTGCTGGTCCGAGGCTGATGCCGATCCTGACTTTCATAACTCCATCCGATCACATGCCGGTACGTTCGGGGGCGGGCCCGTCTGGGCCCCGCCATCCGCAGGCGACCAGGAGGCAGCCGTGAGGTCAATGCTGAGCCCGTACCTCAACTTCGACGGCAACGCCCGCCAGGCGTTCGAGTTCTACGCCAGCGTCTTCGGCGGCACCCCGTCCTTCACGACGTTCGCCGATCTCGGCGGCGCCGACTCGCCCGACGCCAGCAAGATCATGCACGTCGTGCTGCATACCGACGCGGGTTACACGATCATGGGAGCCGATACGCCGGCCGCCAGGGAGTTCAAGCCGATGGCGGGCTGCGCGATCAGCCTGGCCGGCAATGACTCGGTGCTGCGCGGCTACTTCGAGCAGCTTGCCGCCAGCGGCACGATCACGATGCCGATGGACAGGCAGGCGTGGGGCGATGTGTTCGGCATGTGCGTCGACGGCTTCGGCGTGCCGTGGATGGTGGACATCTCGGATGCGCCCCAGTAGGAGCTGCACCGCAGGAGCTGGCTGTCGGTGCCGGTGCGTACGGTCGGCCCATGGCCACATTCGCGGTAACCCTGATCCACGGCCCCGGCTGGGACGCGGCGCGCCCGATCCGGGCACAGGATGGCTGGGACGAGCACGCGGGGTTCATGGACGGCCTCGTCGATGACGGCTTCCTCATCGTGGGCGGGCCGCTCGGCGACGGCCAGCGCACTCTGCACCTGGTGGAGGCCGAGGACGAGGACGCCATCGCCCCGCGGCTCGCGGCCGATCCGTGGGCCACGGCCGACATGCTGCGCATCGGCTCCGTCGAGCCCTGGGCGCTCTGGCTGGACGGCCGCGGCCGCTAGCTGTCGGCCGCCGCGGCCACCAGGTAGCCGGCGAGGGGCTCGGGGTGCGCCAGCGCCATGAGGTGGCCGCCGGACAGCTCGTCGGTGTCCAGGCCGAGGCGCTCCCTGGCGACGCGCCGCTGGAACTCGGCCGGGAAGAACCGGTCGTCGGCACCCGCAACGACGCGCATCAGGACCGGCGGCCAGCTCGCGAAGTCACAGACCGACTCGAACGCGGCGTCAGCCTCGTTCCGCTGCTGCTGCTCGCCGCCCGCCAGCACGTCGGCCGGGACGTCGTGCAGGAAGTAGGTGTCCAGATCGAACTCGGTGGCGTAGCCCTTAGCCTCGGCCGCGGCGATCCGCGCGGCCGACGACCCGGTGTTATCCCACCACGCGCCGGCGGTCTCGCCCGGCAGCGGGATCATCGCGTTGACGAACACGATGCCGCGCACCGGCACGGCGGAGGCCACCAGCGGCGCAGTGAATCCGCCGAGCGACATCGGGACGAGCATGACGTCATCGCGGCCGCCGATCGCGTCGGTGACCAGGCGCGCGTACTCGGGCAGCCCGGCGCTCTCATCGTCGGCGGGCAGGTCGACCGGGATCGCCTCGTGCCCGGCCTGGCGAAGGAGGGGCGCCACGCGATGCCAGTACCAGGCCGAGCCGCCGGCGCCGGGGATCAGGACGAAGGTAGTCACGAACCACGATCCTGCCGTATCGAGCCGACATTGCGGACGGCTACAGTTCCGCTCATGGGCGGACCGGCTGTCGACAAAGCGACGGCCAAGCAGTTCGCGCGCGACGGAGTGACGTGCGTACGCGGCGTACTGACCGCCAGCGAGGTGGCCACGGCAACCAGGGCGATTGACGCCGTGCTGGCCAGCCCCGGCCCGCTCGCGCAGGTTGCCAGCGGCGCCGATGATCCCGGTTCCTTCACCGAGGACTTCTGCCGCTGGCAGGAGATTCCCGAGATCGAGCACCTGGCCCTGCGCTCGCGCGTTCCCGCCCTGGCGGCTGCGCTCATGGCGACGCCGGAGGTGCGCTTCTATCACGATCACGTGCTGGTCAAGGAGGGACAGACCCGCCAGCGCACGCCGTGGCACCAGGATCAGCCCTACTACAACGTCGATGGCCGCGGCGTCAGCGCCTGGATCCCGGTCGACCACGTCCCCGAAGCCGGGTGCCTCGAACTCGCCGCCGGGACCCATCGCGGGCAGTGGCTGATGCCGCGCACGTTCCTCAGCCACGAGGCACGCTGGTTCCCGGAGGGCAGCCTTGCCGAACTGCCGGACATCGAGGCCGACCGCGCGGCGTTTGACATCCGCCGGTTCGAGCTGGCGCCGGGAGACGCGGTCTTCTTCGACTTCCTGACCGTGCACGGAGCACCCGGCTTCCCGTTCGACTACCGGCGCCGGGTGCTCTCGCTCCGCTATCTGTCCGCCGGCGCGCGGCATGCGCCGCGTCGCTGGCGCACGTCGCCGCCGTTCGACGGACTGGACCGTGAGATCACGGCCGGCGGCGTCATGGACCATCCGCTGTTCCCGGTTGCCTGGGCGGCGCCATGATCCATCACGTGCTGCTGTCGTGCCCCGCGGGCTCGGAAGACGTCCTGCGGGAGTCCTGGAGCCGCTCGATGACGCGCTCAGGCCGGGTCAGCCCTGACCATCCGTACCAGCGCCCTGATGCCGGTCAGCAGCTCCTGGTGATCGCTGACGCCGTCGAGCGTCGTCTCCACCCGGCGCACCATCTGCTCGATCTGGCGCCGGAGGTCGTCATCGCGGGAACGAGCGGCCGCGCGGTCCGCCGCCTGCGCATCCGCGAGCCGGGCCAGGTCAGTGGTCATGACCTGCCGGGCGTGCGCGACGGAGTCGGCCAGCGTCGCTCCGGTCCGGACCAGATCACCCTGGAGCCGCTCGACGTCCCGCCGGATGTCCGCCTGGCTCCGGTCGACTCGGTCCAGCCTGCCCCGCAGCGCGGCCACGTCGTCGCGAGGATGCGTGCTCTGCCGGGTTAGCGCCCCGATCCGTTCGCGCACGTGGCCGAGGTAGGCCGCCGCGGGCCGGAACGCGGTGGAGATCAGGAACAGGCCGGCGACGTAGTACCCGGTCGTGCCGCCGGCGAAAAACGAGATCGCGGCGGCCGCGAGTGCGGTGGCGAGGTGAGCGCCGAGCGCGAACCACAGCATCCGCCGCGCGATCCTGCCGGCCTCGGCGTCGTCGTCCGCGCGGACGCTGATCCCGCGCTCACGCGAGATCACCATCGCGGCGGCGGCGCGGCGGGCCGCGAAATACAGGTTCCACGGGACCGTGACCAGGCCGACAAGCCAGGACAGGCCGATGACGACCAAGCCGACGGTCAGCAGGGTAGTGACCGGCACCGTCACGACCCGGGCCAGCCACGCGACCAGCACGGCGACCGCCGCCCCGGCGAGCGCCAGCACCCACCAGGTGAGGAATTTCCGCGAGTTGTTGCTCATGTCCGGCATCATCATCCGGGATGAACGCAGCCCGGATCGGCTGGAGTACTCAGGCGGGCTAGGTAGCCCGGCTCATTCTGCGGGGGTCAGCCCGCGCTTGCGCCGGATCATGCGGAATATCACGGCAAGTCCGAGCGCGCCGCTGGGCACGAGCGTGACCAGGGCGTTCATCTGGTAGCGCCAGGAGAACACGAAGATGTCCGCGACCATGAGGATCGCGACGCCGGCAGTGAAGAACAGCAGGCAGGCAAGCGCTAGCTGCCGCGTCTGCTGGTCGATCCGGCGGCCCAGCAGGAGCGCGCCGGAGCCGGCCAGGCCGCTCAGCGTCAGCAGGAGCAGCAGCGGTCCGGGCGTGTAGCCGCCGTCGAGCTGGTAGGCCCGCAGGAAGGCGGCGACCGGATGCCAGACCTGGGGCTTGCCGCCCCCGAAGCGGTCAACGGCCTGCCGGACCACCTGCCTGCTGGCGTGCGGCGGGAAGTACGGGAAGTAGTTCTTGAACTGCCAGCGCGTGATCGGCGGGTCGCCCCTGTCCGTGACGCGCGTCACCGCGAACAGCTTGAACGCGTCGTGGGCGTACGCCCCGAAGAGCCGGAGCGGCTGCTGGGTCACGACGCTGTAGTTGAAGTTCGAGATGAGCTGGTCGGCTTCCCACCGCGGCATGTCGTGGTAGTAGGGCCGGATCGGGGACTTGAGGCTGTACTCGAGCCAGTCAGAGCCCAGGACCTCCTGCGCTCTGGTCGGGCACATGGGGCGCTCGAGCGCAGGCAGCTTGATCGTGGCGCAGTCCACCGCGGCCGACGTCCGCCCGTAGAGAGACGTGACGCCCGTATGCGAGAGATAGAAGTTGCCGGTGAATATGTACGACCCGGTGCAGTAAAGCAGGATCGGCACCGCGACAGCGACGCTGACCAGGCCGGCCTTGCGCAGGACCGTCCACCACCCGCCGCCCGTGGCCGCCACGTAGATCACCGCGGGCACGATGAGGGCCTCGCCGTTCTGCCAGACGGTCGCCGAGGTACCGAACACGAGACCGGCCCAGATGATGGCCTTCCAGCTCGTGACCGGCCGCCAGAGCAGGATCACGAAGCCGGCGACGGCCAGCGCCTCGAACCAGCTGCCGGGCATGATCGTCTGCTCCATCTGGAGCTGATAGGCGTCCAGCAGGATCGGCGCCATGGCCAGCGCCGCCAGCCAGCGCGACGCGCCCCGGCGCAGCAGCAGCAGGTAGATGGCGAGCGCGATCGCCAGGCCGAGCAGGTGCTGGACCAGGACGACGATGTCGAAGTTTCCGATCGACAGGATCGCCCGGAGCGGCGCCTTGTAGCCGTCCGGGTCGTTTCCTTGCGCGTCGTAGAGGTACTTGGTCGTGTCGATGTAGAAAAGCGCCGGGCGGTAGGCGAACTCAGCGAGGACGCGGAGCGCGACGCCGAGCACCATGAGCACGGCGGCCAGCCAGTGGCGCCGCAGGACCGCGCCCGTTTTGGCCAGCAGGACTGCCCTGATGACGGCCGCAGGCTGAAGGATCAGCTCACCGTCCAGGTCTACGTCGACCGGACGGACTACACCTGCGAGTTTCGTCATAAGAGTTGTCCTGGTATCGGCTGGCCGCCACTGGAATGCCAGATGGCGAGGAAGACCGTGACTATGGCCAGCCAGCGGGTCATCCGGTTACGGGGGACCTGAGTGAGTGTTACCCAGGCGATGGCCGCGTACCAGGCCATCTGCCATGGGGCGACGAGGAGCCAAGCGAACGATAGCGCGAACGGAGCCACGATCTCGCGAGGCTGGTCGGAAGATATCCGCCGGTAGATGAGCCAGGCGACGACGATCATCGCGATCGGCCACAAGATCGTGACCAGGCTGTCCATCGTCGAGGCCTTGAATCCCAGCCCCACGCCGATCTCCTGGAAGAACCACCACGGGGAGGGCAGGCCAACCCACTGCGAGCCGTGCAGGAGCGGTTTCAGCGCCGAAAGTCCGTAGTAGCTGTATTCGAGGGCAACTGTCACCAGGGCCACGGCCGCGATCCTGGCCGTGCGCATCCACTCGCGCCGCATGAGCAAGGGCCAGGCGAGGCCGAGTGCAATCAGCACGGCCGTGATCTTGACCCCGCAGGCGACCCCGATCAGGACGCCGATCAGAACGTCGCCCCATTTGCCCGACACGCGCCGGGCCACCTGGATCGCGCAGATCGCTGCGGCCGCCACGAACGTGTCGAGATGCCCGCCGCTGACGAGCTGCTGGATCAGGACCGGGTTCGCGACCCAGAACAGCGTCGCGCGCACCGGGTTGTCGGCGGTCTTCAGCAACAGGACCCCGACGCCGATGAAGACCAGGCCGTTCAGGATCATCAGGACCCAGATCGTGTGCGAGACGTTCCCGCCGCCGACCCAGGCGGCAAAGGACTGGATCGCGGTAGCGATGGGCCCGTAGACCGATGGCTGGTGATGCCACAGGACGCCGACAGTGTTGTAGAACAACCAGTCGGCCGGGTGATGCAGTTGCCAGCGGTAGGGGCTGATGGTGTACGGGTCGCCGCCCTGGACCGCGATCCGGCCGTAGATGGCGTAACTCGCCGTGTCGGAGGACCCAACCGGCGTGAGGCTGACCATGACGGCGACGACCCCCGCGCTGGCCAGCAGCAGCCGACGGGGGTTGGGGCGCCAGCCCTGGCTGTGCGCCCACAGCATGCCGGCCAGGCCCAGGCAGGCCAGGATGTTGCCGATGTACAGCAGAGCGGCCGCGAGTATCGGCTCGTTGTACATACTCGGCAGCACGTCGAGCGGCAGCCGGATCGGCATCGTTTCGACGTTCTCCGCCGATGCCCCGACGATCATGCTGATGAGCAGGCCAACGGCGGAGATCGAGATCGCTACCTTGGGATCCGACAGCCTGCTCCAGGCGAGCTTGCGGATCAGCCAGCTCATCAGCCGTTCGATGGGGCCGTTCGGCCCAGGCCCGTCGAGGGGACTACGACCCCCGGACCGGCCGGCTAGCCCAACTGAACTGGGCGAGTCAGCCGGGTTGACGGACACCTGCGCCACCTCAGCCATACCTCCATCGGCGGACCCACGGGGCCATTTTCGGCGCGCAGGTTGCCGCTCGGCCTGGTCTCCGGGACCCCCGGATGGCTTCACTTCAGTCACGGCTGACCCTGCTGCAGGTCTTAGGCCCAGCGTAAGTGGGTACCCGCAGGCTGCACGCCCATTCGCCTGAATCGTACCGGTGATCGTTCAGCCGGCAGCACCGGAACGATCATGTGACTCCATTGCGGTAATAACGCCACGCGATAAATGATTGTATGTCACAACTCTGCGCGCCTGTGTCACGTGAAGTTGCCTACCCCCTACTACCCGTTATGCGCGCGGCTCACATCGGCACCGGATGCCCGCCCGGCATACTGGACGCGGGCTGCCGCAGGCTGCAGCGGCTCCGAGGGCTACGACCCGGGAGGTCGTGATGCCAGTGATCGTCGTCACCCGGCTTCGGCTCCGTGATCCGGGACTCTTTGATCAGTTCTTCAGTGCCGCCGTAGCGGTTATGGAACAGGCGTCCGGCTCGGCCGGAAACCTCGGCGCCGACGTGCTCGCCGAGGCGAACAACACCTACTGGACCCGGACGGCCTGGCAGGACCGGGCGTCGATAAACGCCTTCGTCTCCGCCGAGCCGCACCTGGCCACCATGGCGCGGATTTCGAGCTGGTGCGACGAGGGCACGTTCGTCGACTGGGAGCAGGCCACCGCCGAACTGCCCGACTGGCAGGTCGGCTACGACCGCCTGGTGGCTGACGGCACGTCGCCCCGCCTCACTGATGGCACGGACGCCCATCAAACCCGCGCCTTCCCGCGGCCTGCGGTGTCCACCTCCTGAAACACAGCGGCGGCTGCCGCTCTGCGGCCGTCACGGTCAAGATATGACTTGTTGCCAGAGAACTTCGGATGTAGCCTGTCGATATATCGTGAACGTATCGCGAGACGGACGGGAGCACGCGATGCTGAAGAGCAGGCCGGCCGGCTATGGCGCCTGGGAACGGAAGAGCGGATGGCAGCGGTCGGCCAAGGCCGGGCGAGGTGACGTCCGCGCCGCGATCCTGTCGGTCTTGCGCGCTGGAGCACGCAACGGCTACCAGATCATGCTGGACATCGCTGAGCGCACCGGCGGCAGCTGGCGCCCGAGCCCGGGCGCCGTGTACCCGGCTCTCTCCCAGCTGGCCGACGAGGGCCTGATCGAGAGCGAGAAGTCGGAGGGGCGGCGGGTCTACAGGCTCACCGACGCCGGCCGCGACTACGTCGAGCAGCACCCGGAGAACGCCCGCGGCGCCTCCGAGTCAGCGCCGCAGCGGGAAGCCTGGCAGGCATCGGACCTGGTCGCCGAGGCTGCCCGGCTTGGCCGCGGGATCGCGCAGGTCGCCCAGGCCGCAGCGCCGCAGCAGCTCCGCAGCGCCGAGGAGCTGCTGGAGAAGACCCGTCGCGGCCTCTACAAGATCCTCGCCGGGGAGAATGGGGAAGACCATGAATGACCAGATGCGCGTCTCCGACGCCGACCGCGAGCGCGTGGCGGAGGAACTGCGCGAGCACTACGCGCAGGGGCGCCTGTCGGCTGAGGAGCTGGACCAGCGGATCACGGTCACGCTCGGCGCCAAGACCGTCAGGGATCTGCGCTCGGTCATGACCGATCTGCCCGGCCCGGCGGTACTCGCACCGCAGCCCGGGCAGTTCCAGCCAAACGCCGCGTGGTCGGGCCCTGCCGTCCGCCGCCGTTCGCGACTGCTGCCCCTGGCCGCGCTCGCGTTCATTCTGGCTCTGGCCGTTCCGGGTGTGGCCTGGATCTTCTTCGCGGTGATCTTCGCGCTGGTGCATGTCCTGTTCGTGCTCGGATTCGTCGCGTTCCTGGCGGGAGTCGTGCTGTTCGCCGGAGTCCGTTCAGGCCTGCGGCGCCGCTGGCAGCCATAGCGGGAGGCGCTCCTGACCAGGCCAGCACGGTCCGAGGCGCCAGCCGAGTACGCTGCCGTCGACGTTTGTTATCTGCCTGCCGGGGGCGCCCGCGCGGCGGCCGTGCTCGCTACGGACCCGAGATTCGCACGGATATCCGGCGAGCGCGTCGTGCTCGTGCCGGAGGTCGCGCCGTACCGGCCGGGCGAGTTCTATCTGCGCGAGCTGCCGCCGATCCAGGCGGTGCTGGCAGGCCTGCCAGTCCCGGCCCTGCTGCTCGTCGACGGCTACGTCGATCTTGACCCGTACGGCCGCGCGGGCCTCGGCGCCCACGTGCACGCCGCGCTCGGCGTGCCGGTGATCGGCGTCGCCAAGACCGCCTTTGCCACGGCGCGCCACGCGATCCCCGTGCTGCGCGGCCGCTCCGCCCGGCCGCTGTACGTCACGGCGGCGGGCATGCGCCCGGAAGACGCCGCCCGGCTGGTCTGCGAGATGGCCGGGCCGTTCCGGATCCCGGATGGGCCGCGCCGTGCGGACGCTCTCAGCCGCGGGCGCTGACGCTCGCAGTACGGTACGCCCATGGCGACGATCGACGACGCGGCGCTCATGGCCCTCGAACTGCCCGAGACAACCGAGTCCGAGCGGCACGGCAACCGCACGTGGTCGGTCCGCGGGAAAGTGTTCGCCTGGGAGCGGCCGTTCAGCAAGGCCGACCTGAAGCGGTTCGGCGACCAGGCCCCGCCCGATGGCCCCATCCTTGCGGTTCGCGTCGAGGACCTCGGCGAGAAGGAAGCCGTCCTCGCCGCGCAGCCGGTCGCCTTCTTCACGATCCCGCATTTTGACGGCTACTCGGCCGTGCTGATCCAGCTGCGCGTCGTGCCGGAGACGGCGCTGCGCGAGGCGCTCGCCGACGGCTGGCTGTCCTGCGCTCCCCCGGAGCTGACCAGCCAGTACCTCGACCGCTAGCCGCGCCCGCGCACTCTGACCGGCCGTCGGGCCCGCTCCGTGTTACGGTCCGGCCCGTGACCTATGCGGTGCGCACGGAGCAGGCGGATCCGCGGCCGCTCGCCGCGATCCGGGCAGTGACGCAGCAGCAACGGCTCGGCGCGGCCATCATCGGAGCGCTTGACATTGTCTGGCCGGTGCTCCGCCAGCAGGGCGTCCGCACCGGGCACAACGTGGTCATCTATTACGGCTCCGCCGACGGCGGCCTGGTGATCGACGTTGGCGTCGAGATCTTCGGCGGATTCTCGGCCGACGGCTCCGCCGAGGTCCGGCCCGTGTCGACGCCGGCCGGCGAGGCTGCGGCGGCAGCGCACTTCGGCGAGTACTCCGAGATCGGCGGTGCCTACGCGGCTCTGGCGGAATGGTGCGCGGCGAACGGCCGCGACCCCGCGGGCGTCAACTGGGAGGTCTACGGCGACTGGGCCGAGGATCCGGGAGAGCGCCGCACCGACGTCTACATGCTCCTGAGCCCGCGCTCGCCTGCTTAGCGTTTGCGCGCCGACCGGGACCGTCGTCATGCCATGATGCGGACTCGGGGTGAGCGATGCCGGAGGGGGCCATGCGGTTCGGGCTGCACGCGCTCGGGATCGGGACGGGGGCGCGGCCGGAGATTATCCGCGCGGTCGCCGGGGCCGCGGAGGAGAGCGGCTTCGCGACGTTATGGGCGGGCGAGCACGTCGTGATGGTCGACCGGCCCGAGTCCTGGTATCCCTACTCCGATGACGGCCAGATCGCCGTTCCCGCCGACGCCGACTGGCTCGACCCGCTGCTTGGCCTCACCTACGCCGCCGCGGCGACCACGCGGATCGGGCTGGCGACCGGCATCCTGCTGCTGCCCGAGCACAACCCCGTGCTGCTCGCCAAGCAGATCGCCACGCTCGACGTGCTGTGCGCGGGACGGCTGACGCTCGGCATCGGCATCGGCTGGTCGGCCGAGGAGTTCGCGGCGCTCGGCGTCCCGTTCGCGGGCCGCGCCCGGCGGGCTCGCGAGTACCTGACCGCGATCCGGACGCTCTGGTCGGAGGACGTCGCGTCCTTCGCCGGCGACTTCGTGGCGTTCGATTCGGTGCGCGTCTATCCGAAGCCCGTTCGCGACCGGCGCATCCCGGTCGTCGTCGGCGGCAACTCCGATCCCGCGCTGCGCCGCGTCGCGGCGTTCGGGGACGGCTGGTACGGCTTCAACCTGAGCACGGCCGAGGCGGAAAACCGGATCGGCGCCCTGTCTGGATACTGCCGAGAGCAGGGCCGGAGCATGGCTGACCTCAGCATCGCGGTCGCGCTGAACGACGGCCAGCCGGACCGGCTGCCCGCGCTCGCGGCGGCGGGTGTCACCGAGCTGGTGCTGCTCGGCGCGCCGCCCGAATCGGAGGTCGCGAGCGGCGCGTGGGTACGGCAGCTGGCGGCGGACTGGGGCATCCGCTAGCGCCTTACGCCCGATGCGAAATCCCGATTAGGCCCGGAACGCCGCGGGTATCGTGGCCGGACCTGGATTCGGACGGCGAATCAACTCACAGGTCCAGGAGGGCACAGTCATGGTCGAGCGCCTGCCCCGAACCAGGCCCCTGCTCCGCACCATGCTCGGCGACGTGCTCCGCCGCACCCGGCTCGAGCAGGGCCGGACGCTGGCCGACGTCGCGAAGGCCGCGCGGGTCTCCATGCCGTATCTGTCCGAGCTCGAGCGCGGCCGCAAGGAAGCGTCCTCGGAGGTGCTGGCCGCGATCTGCGACGCGCTGGAGATGGAGCTGTCCGACCTGCTGGCCGATGTCGGCCGGGACCTGGTGGGCACCCGCGACCGTCGCCCGGCCCAGGTCATCCGCCTCGGCTTCACGAGCGACCGGCAGCTGTCCGCACCCGGCACCGGGCTAGCCGGACCGGCCGCGCCTGCCGGTCCGGCTGATGGCGCCCGTGCCCAGGGCGACGTCGTCTGCCTGCTCGCCGCCTGACGAGCCGGTGTTTGCCCGGGGGACGACCCCCGGACCCCCGCGGCACCGCTAGGCCGCCGCCCGCACCGCCTTGCGGCTGCCGACGATCTCATCGGCCAGCCCGTACTCGATCGCCTCGCGCGCGGTGAAGGTTTTGTTGCGGTCGGTGTCGGCCCTGATCTTCTCGACCGGATGACCGGTGTGCCGGCTGAGGATCTCGTCCACCTCGGCCCGCACCATCGCCACCTCCTTCGCCTGTATCGCCAGGTCGGGCAGGGTTCCCTGCGCCTGGCTCGACGGCTGGTGCAGCAGCACCTTGGCGTGCGGCAGGAGCGTGCGCCTGCCGGGTGCACCAGCGGCCAGCAGGACGGCCGCGGCCGATGAGGCCTGACCCATGCAGACGGTCGCCACATCCGGCCGGATGAACTGCATGGTGTCGTAGATGGCCGTCAGCGCGCTGTAGGAGCCGCCGGGCGAGTTGATGTAGAGGCAGATCTCGAGATCAGGGCTCGCCGCCTCCAGGTGCAGCAGCTGCGCCATGATGACGTTGGCCACTCCGTCGTCGATCTCGGTGCCCAGGAAGACGATGCGCTCGGACAGCAGCCGGGAGTAGAC
The DNA here is from genome assembly GCA_036758685.1 of Streptosporangiaceae bacterium. Taxonomy (GTDB): domain Bacteria; phylum Actinomycetota; class Actinomycetes; order Streptosporangiales; family Streptosporangiaceae; genus JAJYUU01. The sequence goes on from DAIOWC010000007.1 coordinate 28,064, forward strand.
GTCGTAAGCCCGCTCCCCGAGCGGCGTCCGCTCCACCACGGTGGGAATCGTGTACTGACCCATGGCTCAGAGCCTCGCCATCCGGCTCGCGATCGTGGGACGGACGTCATCGACGTGCTCCACGATGTGGTCGATCATCCCGTACTCCAGCGCTTCCTCGGCGCTGAACCAGCGGTCACGCAGGCTGTCCTGCTCGATCCGCTCGGGCGGCTGCCCGGTGTGCTCCGCGGTTAGTTTGATCATCAGCCTGCCCGTCCGATCAAGCTGGGCGGCGTAGATCTCAACGTCGGCGGCGGTGCCGCCGAAGCCGGCCGAGCCCTGATGCATCAGGACCTGAGCGTGCGGCAGGCCGAACCGCTTGCCCGGAGTCCCGGCGCACAGCAGGAACTGGCCCATGCTGGCCGCGAGCCCGAGTGCCACGGTCCGCACGTCGTTGGGGATCAGCCGCATGGTGTCGTAGATCGCGAGGCCCGCGGTCACCGAGCCGCCGGGGGAATTGATGTAGAGGCTCACGTCGGCGCGAGAGTCCTCCGCGGACAGCAGCAGGAGCTGGGCGCAGAGCCGGTTGGCGACCCGGTCGTCCACCTCGGTGCCGAGCACGATGATGCGCTGGTACAGGAGGCGGGTGGTGAGCTGGTCATCGAGTGTTCCACTGAAGGCGCCGGGGTCGGCGTTGTCAACGTGCATGCCACCCAGGATCGGCGGCGGGGCGGGCGCCAGCCAAGAGAATCTGCTGCTGGCAGAGGGGAACGGGCTAGCGCACGCGGAAGTCGGCGTAGTCGAATCCCGGCGCGACCACACAGCTGACGAGGACCGGATGCCTGCCCGCCGGCGCCGCGCACTGCCAGGTCCCGCCGGGCACCACCGCCTGGACGCGCTGCCCGGCGGGCAGGTCGTCGCCAAGGATCAGCTCGTGGACGGCGTCCGCCTCCGCCGGCTCGGCGGCGTGGCCGCCCAGGCGCAGCGCCAGCGGGCCCCCGCTGTGCCAGAACCACAGCTCGTCGGACAGCACGACGTGCCATCGCGATTCCTCGCCGGGGTGCAGGAGGTAGCAGATAGCGGTCGCGATGCTGCGCTGGCCGGAGTAGCCGTCCGGCCAGAACGACACTGGTGATCGCCACGTCTCCCGGAACCAGCCGCCTTCGGGATGCGGCAGCAGGTTCAGCTGCTCGGCCAGCGGCGGCCGCTCCGTCATGAAGCCCTCCTCTCCCCGCTCGCGGTTCCGGTGCAACTCTCCCGGAATGCAGGCATGCCCCTCCGCCCCGGGTAGCAATCACTAACAGGCGCCGGAGCGGGCATGCTGGTGGCACCGTCTCACCCGGACCGAAGGAGAAGTATGCCTGCGATTCCCGCCTCCTACCGAGATCTGCTCGATGGTCAGTTCGCCACCTTGGCGACGGTTGGCCCCGACGGCCGCCCGCAGCTCTCGGAGGTCTGGTTCCTCGCCGAGGGCGACACGATCGGGGTCTCGCTGAATACCTCCAGGCAGAAGACGAAGAACCTGGCCGCGAACCCGGCGGTCAACCTGTTCCTGCTGGATCTGGCGGCCCCCTACCGGTATCTCGAGATCCGCGGGGACGCGCAGATCACGCCGGACGACGACTATGAGTTCGCGGACAAGGTCGGCGCGAAGTACCAGTCCGATCTGCGGCCGCACGACCAGCCCGGCGTCCGGCGCGTGAAGGTCACGATCAATCCGGTCCGGGTGAACGCGGTCGACATGAGCGGCTAGCGGAAGTCGCGGCTGCGGGCGGCGGCCACCACCTTCAGCCGCTGCAGGCGGCTGGCAAGCAGGCTGACCGCGCCGTCCAGCCGTTCGACCTTGCCGTAGATGAGCAGCGCGTTCGCATCCACCCCGATCCGCCGGAAGCGCTGCCAGACCGCGGGCGGGCAGATGATGTTGGCCATCCCCGTCTCGTCTTCCAGGCTCAGGAACACCACCCCGCCCGCGGTCCCCGGCTGCTGCCGGTGCGTGACCAGGCCGCCGACCGCGATCATCTGGCCATTGCGCGCCGTTGCGAGCCTGGCGGTCGGCACCACTCCGTCGGCTTCCAGCAGGTCCCTGATGTGCTCGATCGGATGCGTGCCGTAGGTCCCGGTCGCCCACAGATCGGCGAACGTCTCCTCGGCCGCGGTCATGACCGGCAGTGCCGGCGCGGTCAGGCCCAGTGTCGTGCCGGGCAGCTGGCCGGGCCGGATCGTCGCCGCCGCGCCCGCCGCCCATAGCGCCTCCCGCCTGCTCAGCCCGAAGCAGCCGAACGCGCCGCCCATCGCCAGCGCCTCCAGCGCCGCGGCCGGCGCGCAGGTCCGCCGGGCGAAATCCTCCAGGTCCGCATACGGCTGGCCGCCGACGATCTCCTCGGCGACGCTCTTGCCGAGGTTGCGCACCTCCGACAGCCCGAGCCTGATCACCGGCTGGCCGGGAACGGGGGCTCCGCCAGACGGTTCTGGGTCGGTTTGAATGATGTGGTCCGGGATGGATGGCTCGAGCGTGGCCAGTACGCCGCTGGCGTTGATGTCGATCCCGCGCACCTGCACCCCGTGCCTGCGCGCATCGCTGATCAGGCTCGCGGGTGCGTAGAAGCCCATCGGCTGCGCGCGCAGCAGCGCCGTGGTGAACGCCGCCGGGTAGTAGCACTTCAGCCACGCGCTGGCGTAGACCAGGTACGCGAAGCTGATCGCGTGTGACTCGGGGAAGCCGTAGCTGGAGAACGCCAGGATCTTGACGTAGATGTCCTCGGCGACCTCGAGGGAGATGCCGCGCTCGGTCATCCCGGCGAGCAGCCGCTCGCGCAGTTCCTCGATCCGCTCCGGCGCGCGCTTGGAGCTCATCGCCTGCCGGAGCCGGTCGGCCTCGGTCGGGGTGAAGCCGGCGCAGTCGATGGCGATCTGCATCATCTGTTCCTGGAACAGCGGGACGCCGAGGGTCTTGCCCAGCGCGGGCATCATCAGCGGATGCGGCAGGTCGGGCTCCTCGTCACCGTGCCGGCGGCGCATGTACGGATGCACCGACCCGCCCTGGATCGGACCTGGCCGGATCAGCGCGACCTCGACGACCAGGTCGTAGAACTTCTCCGGGCGGAGCCGGGGCAGCGTCGCCATCTGCGCCCGCGACTCGACCTGGAACACCCCGACGGTGTCGGCGGCCTGCAGCATCGTGTAGACACCGGGGTCTTCCTGCGGGATCGAGTGCAGGTCCCACCGCACCCCGTGCGCCTGCTCGACCAGGTCGAAGCAGTCCCGCAGCGCGGTCAGCATGCCCAGGCCCAGCAGGTCGAACTTCACCAGCCCGGCGTAGGCGCAGTCGTCCTTGTCCCACTGCAGCACGCTGCGATTGGGCATCCGGGCCCACTCGACCGGGCACACCTCCCCCACCGGCCGGTCGCAGATGACCATCCCGCCGGAGTGGATGCCGAGGTGCCGGGGCAGCTTCTGCATCCGCTCGGCCATCTCGACCACCGCGTCGGGCACGCCCGCGTCGGGCGGGACTGGCTGGCCGGGCCCGTAGCTACGCGGGCCAACCTGCTTGGACCACTCGTTCTGCTGCTCGGGTGAGTAGCCGAGGGCGCGGCCCGCATCCCGGATCGCCATCCGCGGCCGGTAGCTGATCACGTTGGCGACCTGAGCCGCATTCTGCCGGCCGTACTTGCCGTAGACGTGCTGGATGACCTCCTCCCGGCGCTGGTGCTCGATGTCCAGGTCGATGTCGGGCGGGCCGTCCCGGCCCGCCGACAGGAAGCGCTCGAACAGCAGCCCGTGCCGCACCGGGTCGACGCTCGTGATCCCGAGCGCATAGCAGACCGCCGAGTTGGCCGCCGACCCGCGGCCCTGGCACAGGATGTGCTCGCTCTCGCAGAACTGCACGATGTCATGGACGATCAGGAAGTAGCCGGGGAAGTTCAGCTGGCTGATGACGTCCAGCTCGCGGTCGATCTGGGCGTAGGCGCCGGGGACCCGTTCCGCGTCGCGCTCACCGTAGCGTGCCCCTGCCTTGCGCGCGGTCAGCTCGCGCAGCCAGCTCTCCTCGGTATGCCGGTCGGGAACGGGGAAGTCCGGCAGTCTCGGCGCGATCACGTGAAAGTCGAACGAGCACTCGCCGGCCAGCTCCGCTGTCCGCTCCCGGACGCCGGGGTAGCGGGCGAGCCTCGCCGCCATCTCCTCGCCCGAGCGCAGGAACCCGCCACCGGAGGCGGCGAGCCATCCGTCCATGTCGTCCAGGCTGGACCTGGCCCTGATCGCCGCCAGCGCCTGCGCCAGCCGGGCATCCTGCGGGGCGGCATAGTGCACGTTCCCGGTCGCGATGACCTCGACCCCCGCTGCCGCGGCGAGCGCGGCGAGTGCGTCGTTGCGCTCGTCGTCGGCCGGGTGGCTGCCAATGGCCAGCTCCACCTTGACGTTGTCCGCGCCGAACTGAGCGGTCAGCTTCGCCAGCTCGCGGGCGGCTGCCTCCGGGCCGGCCCTGGCCAGCGCGGCGGGCACCGCGCCCTTGCGGCAGCCCGTGAGGATCACCCAGTGACCGTCATGCTCGCCGGCCAGCCCGGGCTCGTCGTAGATTGGCCGGCCCTTCTCGCCCCCGAGGAGCTGGGCGGCGCTGATGACCCGGCATAGCCGCCGGTAGCCCTCCGGGTCGCGGGCGAGCACGAGCAGATGCCGCCCGGCCGGGTCGGGAACTCCGGCCCGCGGCGTCCCGATGTCCAGGCTGAGCTCGGCCCCGAAGATCGTGCCGAGCCGGGCGCCGCTCTGCCGCAGCCGCGCCGCCGCCTGAGCGAACTGCGGTACCCCGTACATGCCGTCGTGATCGGTGATGGCCAGCGCCGCGAGGCCTCGTTCCGCGGCCTCGTTTACCAGCTCGGCCGGGCTGGAGGCGCCGTCCAGAAAGCTGTAGGACGAATGGCAGTGCAGCTCGGCCCACGGCGGCGAGCTGACCGCAGGGAGCTGAATGACCGGCTGTCCCTGGCCCGGCGGCTCCCGATCCGGACTCGGCAGGCCAGAGCCTGCGCCGGGCCCCGACGTACCCCAGGACAGGCGCCGCTCGAGCTCTCGCCACGGAACCGGCGGATTATGAAAGCCCACTCGATCAGCATAACGAAGCCAGCCGACAGCGGACAGGCCGAGTCGAACATACTTACTAGCTCAGGGATCGGCGGCGGCGCTCCAGGAACGACAGCTCGGCCGCGTTCGCGGCCAGCCCGATCGCGGCGTCGTAGGCATCCTCGGCCTCATCCCGGCGCCCGAGCCGTCGCAGCAGGTCGGCCCGGATCGCGTGGAAGAGGTAGTAGTCAGCCAGATCCAGGCCGTCCGCCGCCGCCAGCCCCGCCTCCGGCCCGTCGACCTCGGCGACCGCCACCGCCCGGTTGAGCCTGACCAGCGGATTCGGCATGAAGACCAGCAGCTGGTCATAGAGCTGCACGACCTGCGACCAGTCGGTTTCGGCCGCCACCGCCGCGTCGCTGTGCACCGCGTTGATCGCGGCCTGGATCTGATACGGCCCCGGCCGGCCCAGCCGCAGGCACGCGCGGACGAGGTCCTGGCCCTCGGCACTCAGCGCCGCGTCCCACAGTGCCCGGTCCTGGTCGGCCAGGAGCACCAGGTCGCCGTCGGTCGTGGTCCGCGCCGCCCGCCGCGACGCGGTCAGGAGCATGAGCGCCAGCAGGCCCATGACCTCCGGTTCGTCGGGCATCAGCTGCGCGAGCAGCCGGCCGAGGCGGATCGCCTCCGCGCACAGGTCCTCGCGCACGAGCTCATCACCGGAGCTCGCGGTGTAGCCCTCGTTGAAGATCAGATAGACGACCGCGAGTACGGCCCGCAGCCGGTCGGGCAGTTCCGCCTCGCTGGGCACCCGGTACGGGATGCCCGCGTCCCGGATCTTGCCCTTCGCCCGGACGATGCGCTGGGCCATGGTCGGCTCGCTGACCAGGAACGCGTGCGCGATCTCCGCGGTGGTCAGCCCGCCGAGCAGCCGGAGCGTCAGCGCCACCTGAACGCTGACCGCCAGCGCCGGGTGGCAGCAGGTGAATATCAGCCGGAGGCGGTCATCACGCACGGCCAGCTCCTCATCCGCGGCGTCGTCGCGGGCATACAGAAGCTGTGCTTCAGCATGCCGGTCGGTCCGGGAGGCCTCCCGGCGCAGCCGGTCGATCGCGCGGTTGCGCGCCGTGGTGATGATCCACCCGGCCGGGCTTGGCGGCAGGCCCGCCTCCGGCCATCGCTGCACCGCCACCGTGAAGGCGTCCTGGACCGCCTCCTCGGCGAGGTCGATATCGCCGAAGACGCGGACCAGGACTGCCACGCAGCGGCCGTATTCCGCGCGGAAGACGCGCTCGATCTCGCCACTTTCCACTCCGGGCATCGGCGGCACGGGCCGTCAGCTGTCCGGCAGCTCTTCGAACGGGCGCACCTCAACCGGATGGCCGCAGGCTTCGGTCGCCCTGGCCGCCCAGGCGAGCGCGGCGTCCAGGTCGGCCGCCGCGATGACCCAGAAGCCGCCAACCTGCTCCTTGCCCTCGGCGAACGGCCCGTCGGTCATGACCAGCTCGCCGGCCCGGCGCCGCACGACCGTCGCGGTCGCCGGCGGGTGCAGCCCGCCGCCGAACACCCAGGCGCCCGCCGCCTGCACCTCGCCGTTGAAGACGTCGACGTCGTCGTAGACCTTCTGCATGGCCTCCGGCGAGGCCGGCGGATCGCTCTCGACCGGGTACACGCTCAGCAGGTACTGCCGCATGGCCCTCCTCCGTTCCAGCTAGCTGGCGCGCAGCCGGTAAGTGAGCATGTAGACGCCGTCCCCTCCCGGCCGGGCGTCGGCCAGCGAGTACCTGATCTTGTCCATCTCGTCGGGGAACATCCGCTGCCCGCTGCCCAGAATGACCGGGAAGACCATGAGCCTCAGCTCGTCCACCAGGCCGCCCGCCAGCAGCGCCTTCACCAGCTGCCCGCTGCCGTAGACCAGGATGTCACGGTCGGGCGCGGCCCTCAGCGCGGTGATCTCGGCGATCGGATCGCCCCGCAGCACGGTGGTGTCGCTCCACGAAGCGCCGGCATCGGTCAGGGTCGACGACACGACGTACTTCTTCAGGCCGTTCATCCGGTCGGCGAAGCCCTCCTCGTCCGTCCTCGACGGCCACGCCTCCGCGAAGGTCTGGTACGTGACCCGGCCCAGCAGCAGCGCGTCGCTCGCAAACAGCTCCTCGAGCTTGTACTTGTCGCCCTCCTGGCCGCGGTCGAAGTCGAAACTCCAGGCCGGGTCCCCGATGACACCATCGAGCGAGATGAACTCGCTGACCACGATCCTGCCCATTGCCTTGCCTCCCTGCTGGTCAGCCGGCCCTCCGCCGGCTCTCTGACCCCTACACGAAGCGGCCACACCCGGATCGACACATTCGCCGGCGGATTTCTGTCCGCCGACACGCGCGCGGCGAATTAGTCATCGCCTTGCGGACTTCATCGCGTCTGGTGTAGGAACACCCAGGTAATGAGGATTTCTGCTGAGATCGGGGTACGTGGATGCGTAAGGTCATTTCCCGGCGCCTTCCGCTGGCGCTGACGCTGGCCGTAGCCGTCCCGCTCGCGCTCAGCGCCTGCACGGGGACCGGGCCCAGCGCTCCGCCATCGCACCCGTCCAGCACCAGCACCAGCGCTCCGGTGAGCAGCGCGCCGGCGACGCCCACCGCCGGCCAGAGCCCGGCGGCCGCGCCCCCCGCGGGCTATCAGTGGGTAGGCAGCAGCACGCTGGGCGTCTGGGTCGCCGTGCCGCGCAGCTGGGTTGCCATCGACCTGTCGAAGATCAGCATCTCCGCGGCGCTGAAGAAGTTCTCGATCAAGGGCGTGCCCGACACCACGATGAAGACCGATATGGAGCTTCTGGCCAAGCAGCACGCGCTGTTCATGGCCGACCTCCAGTCAGCCCTCGCGTCGGTGCACAAGTTCGCGACCAACGCGAACGCGTACTGCACCACAACCGCCATCGAGCCGGGCCCGGGGTCGGTCAGCGTGATCAGCTCGGAGCTGCGGTCCGAGTACGCCAGCCTGCACGTGCACGTGGTCTCCGTGACCACCCTGTCGTCGACCAGCACTAACGACGCGATCAGGGTTCAGCTCGAGGCCCAGACGACGGGCGGCTTCACGATCACCGAGGTTCAGGTCGCGGACCTGACCGACACCGGCCACATCTGCTTCCTGACCCTGAGCACCGACCAGCCCTCGACCTACCTGCCGACGTTCGACAAGATCTCCTCAACCCTTCAGGCCAGCTGACTAGGGAACGGGCTTCGCTCACGCTGGCGGAATGACCGTCACTCGCGGCCATCTCTGGTGAACTCGCTGCCTGGCCAGCCGGGCCCGCGAGGTCGCCGGTGTCACCCGGACCGGGTTGACCCGCCAGACGCCGTCCAGCAGATCACCGAGCCCATGGGGAGCGCAGACCTCGATCCCCGCCGGCGTGCGCCGCACCGCCACGCAGGTCGCGGTCTCCGGCCACGTCGCGACCGCGTCGTGCACGCTCACGAACGCCTCCACCGGCTCCCCGCCGAAGTACTCGTGGTACCAGCGGTGCACGGCCGCCTGGTTCGTGGCCTCCCAGGGCAGGTCGGCCAGCGAGCGAAGGACATGCTCGGCGGAGCTATCCCGTTCCTGGCTCAAATCCGCGGGATCGAAGTAGGCGACGTCGATGTCCTTCACCGCCGACGGGTCGAAGCCGTCGTGCAGCTGGCCCCAGACCACGTCGCGGATCGCGCCGGCCCCGATCCACGCGTCGGGCAGCCCGCTCGCCGCCACCGCGTCCAGCGCAGCGAGCAGCCACGACTCCGCGACCACCCGGTCGGCGAGCGCAGTCACCGCGAGCGGATCGAGTCGCGGGCAGCACGGCGCGGCGTAAGGTGCGGGCATCCCGCTATCGTGCCAGCGCCTGCCGACAGCCGGATCCTGTGCTTGGCTGGTCATGCAGGGCGCCCACGATTCACTCCGCCGGGACGCGGGCTTGTACGAATGGAAGAGAATCGCGGCCTAGCAACCTGGGGTCGCTTTACGGTGCTCGGGTGAGCACGGCGGACTGGCTGATCACTTCCGGCGAGCAGGATCCGGTCTCGGTGGAGCGGCTGCTCGGCTTGCTGCCCACCTGGTTCGGCCTCCCGGCTTCGAACGAGGGGTACATCGCCGCGGCCGGTGAGCTGCCGACCTACCTGGCCTGGCCGCCCCGGGCCAGGACCAGCGGGCCGGACCGCGACCAGCCGGTCGGCGTGCTGCTGGCGGCCAGGCATTTCCCGGAGTCGGCCGAGATTCATCTCATGGCGGTTGACCCGGCGCTGCACCGGAGCGGCGTCGGCCGCGCGCTCGTGAGCGCGCTGGAAGCCGACCTGATCGCCGACGGTGCTGAGTTCCTTCAGGTCAAGACCCTCGGCCCGAGTCATCCCGACCCTGGCTACCAGCTGACCAGGAAGTTCTACCTCGGTGTCGGGTTCATCCCGCTGGAGGAACTGCACGGCCTGTGGGGCGAGGGCCAGCCGACCCTGATCATGATCAAGCGGCTGGCCCTGTCCCCGGCCGGCGGGGATCAGTCGTAGCGGGCCTCGATGAGCCACTGGCCGTCCTGCAGCACGGCCAGCCATGCGCTGCCGTCGGCGGTCACGAGCTGGAACCGAGCCTGCCGGCGGGCCCGCGCCGCATCCCACCAGCACTCGGTGACCGGCCACGGGCCGGCCCAGCCGGTGACGGCGCGAGCGGGCCGGCCGCCTTCCGACAGCCAGGCGGGCGGCGCGGACGTCTGCGCGCGCCCGCTGACGGTCACCGGCCGGCCTGAGTCGTCGGTGACGCGGCAGGCCAATGGCTGCTGGTACACGGTGGCCGGGGAGGGCGCGGGAATCTGCCCAGGCCACGGCCGGTCCGCCGGGCGCGGCGGTGCCGCGGCGTCGCCGAACGGGGCGAGCAGCACGCGGTCGGCCGGCGTGCGCCCGCCGGACAGCACCGGCTGGGTCACGGCGCCGTGCCCGAGCATGGCCTGCACCCGGATCGCCGCGCGGGCCACGCGGTCGCTGATGACGGCGTCGCCCCACAGGCTGAGCTGGTGCCCGGTGGCCCGGACCAGCTGATCGGGGATCAGCCGCAGCAGCGTGATGCCGCCGGAGCCGATTCCTTCCTCCTGGTCACCGGGTCCGGCCCGCCAGCCATCCAGCTGCCAGCGCACCCGCTCCGCGACGGCCAGCGCGGACAGCAGCCCGTCATGCCGCCACAGCCGGCTGAGCTCCTGCCCGTCCTCGCACCGCACCTGCACCTGCACGCGCACGCAGGCAAGCCCGCGTCCCGCCAGCCGGACATGCATCTGATCGGCCAGCGTCTTGGCGGCGAACACCACCGGCTCGGACTGGTCGGCAGGCGGCTCAAACGAATGCTCGACCGACAGGTCGAGCCGGGGCGGCTGCGGCGCCAGCGGCCGCGGGTCAAGCCCGCGCGCCAGCCGGTGCGCGATGAGACCCAGCGCGCCGAACCGGCTGCCGGCCTCCGCGGCGGGCAGGGCCGCGAACTCACCCAGCGTGCGGATGCCGAGCCTCGGCAGCAGGTCGGCCAGCTCGGGAACGTCCAGGGCGGCGAACGTCGGTCCCGCCGACAGCAGCACGCCCACCGGCAGCCCGGCCAGGAACTCCGGCGACTCCCCCGGCGGCACCAGCACCCCGGCCGGGCCCGCCTGCGCCGCCAGACCCGCGGCGAACAGGCCGTCCGCGACTCCGACCTGGCAGGCGGTCTCGCGCGCGCTGACGGCCTCCGCCAGCCTGGCAGCCAGCGCTGCCTCACCGCCGAAGTAGCGTGCGGGCCCGCGGGCAGCGATCGCGACCAGGCCCGGCCGCAGCACCTCGACCTGCGGGCAGAACTCCTCCACGATCGCGACGACCGGTTCGAACTCGCGCGCCGCCGCCGCGGGATCCGCGGGCTCGGTGTCCGGCTCGGCCCAGTCCGGGCAGCGCAGGACGAGCACCCGCCGCGGTCCAGCGCTGGTCGTGCCCGTCACATCCGCCCGCTTATCCGATACTGACCAGCGGCTCGGTCACCACCACGGCGCTCTCGGCCGCCGCGACGCCGCCCTCGGGTCCTGGCAGCCACAGCCAGCAGCTGCGCGGCCGCTCTCCCGCGCCCCGGCCGGACGCGACGACCCGCGCCTTGCGCGCGCGCAGCCGTCCGTGCCCGGTGCCGATCCCGATCCATTCCTCGTCGGTCACCGCCAGCCGGGCCTGCGCCCCCGGCCAGTCCCCGGCCACCAGCAGCACGCTCCCGTACCGGCGCGCCGCGGCCTCCAGCTTGCGGCGCAGCTGGGCCGACGGCGACTCGGGCGGCCGCAGCAGCACGATGTCGAACCCGTCCAGCAGCGACGCCACCACCTGGGGCCAGCTGCGGCCAGGATCAGCGATCAGGATCAGCCGCGCGGGGTCGAGGCCCGCCTCCGCCGCGGCCCGCACGCCTACGGACGGCACTCCCGCGATGGCACACCAGGCCCCGTCCGCCGATGCACCCGCGGCCAGCGCGAGGCTGAGCAGCCCGAAGTCTTCCGTTGTCACCACGGCCCCGCGGGCGAGCCCGCCTGAGGGCAGCAGCTCCCGCAGCGCCGGAAGCACCGGCAGGAAGCCTGCGCCGGTCAGCACATCCTCGCGGTGCCGTGCCGACGACAGCGAGATTACCTGCGCTGCCGACTCAGCTCCCATGACACCATTATCGAACAGGTATTCGAGCCCAGTCAACTACCGGCTCGCGCGATCGTGATGATCTCCGGGCTAGACGGCATCAGCGGCTGCCCGTCCCAATCGCCGTACTGCTCTTCCACCGTAAGCCCGGCCTCCGACAGAAACCCCGCCAGCGAGTCCGCGCTCAGGAACCGAAGCGTGCTCCGGCTGTCCTGTGGCCGCGCCCAGCCAGTGCCGCTAACCGTGGTGGTGAACGACACGAGCTCGCCCGTCACCGGCGTCTCGAACTCGTTGACCATCCGCAAGACCTGACCGTCGGGTCCAGTGACCTCCGCCACGTTCGCGGCCGTCCACCGCTCCCAACCGCGAGCCGCCGGATTCCGGGTCTCGAACGCGAATCGCCCGTTCCCCGCCAAGGCCGCCCGGACGGCGGCGAGCGCGGTCCGCAGCTCCGCATCCCCGGTCAGTACCTGGAACGCGTGCCCCGTCATGATGATCAGCTCGAACTCGCTCGCGAAGCTGATTGTCGACAAGTCGCCGAGTACCCACTCGACGTCCGGCCGGGCGCGGGCCACGTCGAGCATCGCCGCGGCCGGGTCAAGCCCGCACAGGCGTCCGCGATGCCCGTCGCGGCGCGCCCGGCGGAGGAGCATGCCTGTCCCACAGCCGACGTCGAGCACGCTGCCGGCCGCCATCACCATCGGGAGATAGAAGTCGAAGTCGGCACGCCGGTCCCAGGCGCAGAACCGGTCGTACAGCGCGGCGAGGTCCGGCTCGGCGAACAGGCGGTCGACCATCCGCCCAGCCTGCCAGCCCAGCGCCCCGCGCAGCCAGTCACCGGCCGCGGCGCTCCGGCGACGGACAGCCCGGTCCCTTACCCTGGTCCGCATGCCCAGGCCAGTGATGCCGTCAGGCACCGCTATCCGCGCATCGCTCGCCCGGTATGCGGCGGCCTGGACGTACCTGGCCGCATTCATCGTGGCCGAGATCGTCTACTCGCTCCTGCCCGCCCAGTCCCAGGCCACCGTGCTCGCCTGGGCGAGCACGAACGTTCACAATCTGGCCCGCGACCCGGTCCTGCCCATGATCGCGTCGGCGTTCTTCGCCGGCGGGGCGCTATTGGCGTGGCCGCCGCTGATCGCGCTGGCCCTGTTCTCGGCCAACTCCGTCCTCGGCAACTGGCGCACGATCGCGACCTGCCTGGCCGGCAACGTGATCGGGACCCTCGTCAGCGAGGGAATCCTCTGGTACCGGATCGACGACGGCACGATGCCGGGCTCCGACCGGCTGATCACCGACGTCGGGCCGTCGTACGTGGTCGTGACCGCGATCGCCGTCGGCCTCATCTGGGGAAGCTGGCTGGCCCGCGCGGCCGCGGCGCTCGCCTTCGTCATCCTCATCGTCGTGGGCCAGATCTTCAGCGGGCTGACCCAGCTTTCCGTGTCGCCGGTCGGTCACGTAACGTCACTGATCGTCGGCGCGACGATCGGCAGCGCGCTCGCATGGCAGCGCCTGCGGCGCTGGCCGACATTCCGGCAGCCTGCCAGCCCTTAGCCGGGTCGCGGGACCGCCGGGCACCGAACTCTGAGCAGATTCCCAGCGTTCGTTGTTTACCACTTCGAGGTTCTGCCTTTACCCTGTCCTCAGAACGGTCACAGAGTGTGAAACGGGACTGACCGGGCAGCCCGTTGTCACGGGTGACGGGCGGGAGGCGGGATGCGCGGGTCGGGTCGCGCTGGCAGGGGGTCACTGCCGGCGGTGCGGGCTTGCTGATCCGATGGGGCGTGGCCGCAGCCGTCCTTGTCATTGCCGTCACCTTCAGCGTCATCTGGTGTGCGCACGCTGGTCTGGCCACGAGCGAGCCCATGCCCAAGGCGGCCCCCGGCCAGGCCCCGGCTGTCGGCGCGCTGTTTACCGTCAACTCCCGTGGCCAGCTCCAGCAGCACTACTGCTCGGCCAGCGTCGTGGACAGCCCGGCCGGTGACCTGGTCCTGACCGCCGCGCACTGCATTTCTGGGCACGTGCCCGGCAGCATCGCGTTCGTACCGGACTACAGCCACGGGCGGGCGCCGTACGGCGCCTGGGTCGTCACCCGGATGATCGTCGACCAGGGGTGGCAGGAGGCGGATGACCCCGACGACGACTTCGCCTTCCTCGTCGTGAGCCAGCCGGGCAGCAAGACGACGCTGGAGGCCCTCACGGGCGCGGAGACCATCGGCGTCAACGCGGTGCCGGGCTCGGTGACGGTCTACGGCTATCCCGACGGCACGGACGAGCTCATCGCCTGCACGAACACCCCGCTCCCCTACGGGGCCACGCAGTTGATGTTCGACTGCGCTGGATACTACAACGGCACCAGCGGCGGCCCGTTCGTGACCAAGGTGAACTCGTCCACCGGCGTCGGAACGGTCATCGGCGTCATCGGCGGCTACGAGCAGGGCGGCAACACTCCGTCGGTCTCCTACGCCGCGCGCTTCCGCGCCAACATGGCTGCGCTCTACCAGACCGCGCTCGCCCAGTCGGGCTAAGGCCAGGTGACCGGGATCTCGGCCGAGTCGGCCAGGCGCAGCTTGCGGCGGGCGCGCTCGTAGAACGTCGTCCGGCCCAGCCTGACGACGTGCGCGGCACCCGGCCGCGGTCGCAGCTCGATGCGGTCGCCGGGCCGGACGTTGGCGGCGACTCCCCCGTCGACCTCGACCGCGAGCTGCCCGCTGCCCGGGAGCAGCTCGAGCTCCAAGCTGTCCAGCACGGAAATGACGAGGCCGCGGTTGTACGCCGAGTGCGGCGCGGCCGGCGTGACCAGGAGGGCCTCGACCGAGGGGCTGACGATCGGACCGCCCGCCGAGAAGCTATAGGCGGTCGAGCCGGTGGGCGTGGCCACGACGACCGCATCCGCCGCGTAGCTCACGAACGGATGACCGCCCGCGCGTACCGCCACCACGGCGGTCGGCTGGCCGGGAAAGCGGACGACCGCCACGTCGTTGAACGCGGTCACGATCTGGCCGTCGACCACCGCATCCACCGCGAGCCTGGGCTCCACGGTGAACTGGTGCTCATCGATGGCCGACAGCGCGTCGGCCAGGTCGGGCACGTCGACCTCCGCGAGGAAGCCAAGCTTGCCGAGGTTCACGCCGAGGACGGGCGCATTCTGCCGGTCGGCAAGCCGCATCGCCCGCAGCATCGTGCCATCTCCGCCGAGGCTGACCACCAGGTCCGAGCGGCTGCCCAGCTCAGCCGGGGAAACGGCTTCCGCGGCGCAGTTGAGCCGCTTGACCTCGGTGTCGATGCCTAGGACCTGGATGTTGCGGCGCGCAGCCCAGCCGAGCACGGCCTCGACGGCGTCAGCCGAATCACGCTTGGGATGCAGGACGAGACCGACGACGTGCATAGGGCCATGATCCCGCAGACCCGCCGGCAAGTCATCAGCCCGCGCCGCCGGCCAGCTCAGCCTGACCCGCGCCCGCAGCCGATTTGCGACAATGCCGGAGTGACTGACCGCGTGGCTCACCGTTGAGGCGGGCCCGGCGGCAGAGAATCACTCCGCCAGCGTGGGCTGGCCCCGCCGCCGCGATCGCCGCGGGAGTCCTCGCCGCCGCGAGTCTCGGCGAGATCGCCCCCGTGTCCCATGCCGTCCGCCTGGCCTTCGGCCTCTCGCCGCTGGGCCTCGGCGCGACGATCTCGCTCATCACGCTGACCACCGCCGCTCTCGCTGCCCCCGCCGGCATCTGGCTGCGCCACCGTGACGCGCGGCCGTGGCTGGCCGCCGGCCTTGGCATCATGGCCGTCACCGGCGCGCTGATGACCGTCGCCGCGCCGGACCAGGCCGCCCTCCTCGGCCTCCGGGCACTGCAGGGCGCCGGCTATCTCGTCATCGTCGTCGGCGGCCCGGTCGCGCTAGTCCGGCAGCTGGCCCCAGACCGGAGCCCGGCCGCACTGGCGCTGTGGGGCGGCTGCACCCCGGCGGGCCTGGCGATCAGCGCCGCCGCGGGCGGCGCGGCCGGCGGCGGTCTGTGGCGCGTCTGGCTCCTGGCGCTCGCGGCAGGATGCGCGGCCGCGGCCGGTGCTGTTCTCGTGACCGCGCGGCGGCCCGCACCAGTTCCGCTCGAGCCGGCAGCAGCGCCCGCGGATGCGGCACCGCCGGCAAGCCGCCTGCGCCTCGCGGGCCCGCTGCAGCTCGCTGCCGGGTTCGGGCTGCTGTCGTTGCTGGCTGTCGGGATGGTCTCCCTCTACCCCGCCTTTCTGACCAGCCGTCTGGGCATGTCGGCGGCCGCCGCCGGCGCGGCTACATCGGTCGTGGCGGCGGCCAGCATCCCCGCCAACGCCGTCGCCGCGGTGCTGCTGCGCCGGGGCGTCCGGCCCTCAACCCTCGCCGGAGCCATGCTGGCGTGCCCGCCGCTCGCGTTCGCCGCCCTGGCCGGCGGCCTGCCCGCGGCCGTCATCGTGGGCGCCGGCGCGGCCCTGGTGTTCGCCATCGGCCTCGCCGCATCCGCGGCTTACGCCAGCCTGCCCGCGGTTGCCCGCAGCGATGCGGCGCTGCCCCTGGTCAACGGCATCCTCGTCCAGGTCGGCAGCGCGGGCGGGCTCGTCGGGCCGCCGCTGTTCGCGGCGGTCACCGGCCTGCGCCACTGGGACCTGATCGCATACCTCACGATCCCGGTGGCCATCGGCAGCGCCGCCGCCATGGTCTCGGCCACCCTGGCAATCCGAACGCGGGTGCTAGCCTGACGGGTGATTTGTCCGCAGGGAGGGATGAGGTAAATGCAGGCGATCGGGTCCTTCGTGGCGCTGGGTGACAGCTTCACCGAAGGCGTCGGCGACCCGTACCCGGACGGAAGCTGCCAGGGCTGGGCCGACCGATTCGCCCGCGAACTCGCCGCCGTCTCCCCCGGCCTGCAGTACGCCAACCTCGCGATTCGCGGCAAGCTGCTCGGGCAGGTGGTCAGCGAGCAGGTGCCGGCGGCGGCGGCGCTCGCGCCCGACCTGGTGAGCCTGGCTGCCGGCGGCAACGACCTGCTGCGGCGCAAGACGGACCTCGACGGGCTGGCCGCGACGTTCGAGCAGGGAGTGGCCGCCCTGCGCGCCGCAGGCAGCCAGGTGATTGTCTTCACCGGCTTCGATCCGGGCGGCTTCCCCCTGCTGCGGCTCGTCCGCGACAAGGCCGCGGCCTACAACGCCCGGCTCGAGGTCATCGCGGCCAGGCACGACTGCCTGCATGTCGACCTGTGGTCCATGAGCGTGCTCGCCGATCCCCGGGAGTGGTGCGCGGACCGGCTGCACCTGGCCCCTGACGGTCACCGGCGCGTGGCGCTGCGAGCCTGCGAGGTTGCCGGCGTTCCCGTCGCGAAGGACTGGCGCGAACCGCTCGCCGCGCGCACTCTGCCCGCCGCCGGTCCGCGCCAGTGGGCCGGAGCCCGGCGCGAGGACCTGCGCTGGGCGCGGGAGTACGCGCTGCCGTGGGTGAAGCGGCGGGTGCGCGGCGTCTCCAGCGGCGACGGGATGACCGCCAAGCGCCCGGATCTGCAGCCGCTCTAGCCCCGGAGGCTCCGATGACCGCTAGCCGTGTTGCCCTGGTCAGCGGTGCCTCACGCGGGCTGGGTGCCGTCATCGCGCGCCGGATGGCCGCCGACGGCTGGACGGTTGCCGTCAATTACCGGTCCGCTCAGGAGCGGGCGGAGGCCGACCGGGTGGTCGATGACATCCGCGCCGGCGGCGGGTCCGCCGAGCCCTTCGGCGCCGACGTCACCGACGAGGCGGCCGTGGCCGGCCTGGCGACTCAGGTCAGCAGTCAGCTGGGGCCGGTCGACGTGCTGATCATCAACGCCACCGGCCCTCAGCCCGCCGTCAGGATCGAGGACCTCACCTGGCAGACCCACCTGGATCAGCTGCTGTTTTTCGTCAAGAGCCCGACCCTCCTCCTGCAAGCGGTGCTGCCCGGCATGAAGGACCGGCGCCACGGCCGGATCATCCAGATCGGCTCCGATATCTTCGAGCGCGCCGTGCCCGGCATGTCGGCCTACGTCGCCGCCAAGGGCGCCCAGCTCGGGCTCACCCGCGTCTGGGCCCGCGAACTAGGCCCGTTCGGCATCACCGTGAACTTCGTCGCGCCGGGCTGGATCCCGGTCGAACGCCACGCCGGCGCCTCTCCCGGGGACGTGGACCGCTACCTCGCCGACGTCCCGCTCGGGCGGATGGGCGTGCCCGACGACGTCGCCGCCGCAGTCTGCTATCTCGCGTCCGACGCCGCCGGGTTCATCACCGGGGAACGCCTCACCGTCAACGGCGGCCACACCATCGACTGAACTCGCCGGCGGCCATCCTCCATTTGTTCTATAATAACTAGAGCAACTGCCGAACGGAGACAGCGAGCGAGGTGAAACCAGGTGAGCCTGGTGAGTACCGGAACAGGGCCGGAGCTTTCGGCGGCGTCCGGTACGGCAGCAATAGAAGTCAGTCACCTGACCAAGCACTTCGGCGGGCGCACGGCTGTGTCCGACCTGTCGTTCACCGTCGCCCGTGGTGAGGTGTTCGGATTCCTGGGGCCGAATGGCGCGGGGAAGACCACGACGGTACGGATCCTCGGGACCCTCATCGCGCCGACGGCCGGCTCGGCGACGGTAGCGGGGATCCCGGTGGAGCCGGCCAGCGCCGCGCAGATCCGGCAGCGGATCTCGATCATGCCGGAGTCACCGGGTCTCTACCAGCGGCTGACGGTGACTGAGAACCTGGAGTACTTCGCGCGGCTCTACGGCCTGCCGGGGCGGGATCAGCGGATCGGCGCCGCGCTCGCAGCGGTCGGCCTCGGTGAGCGGGCACACGACCTGGCCGGGAGGTTGTCCAAGGGCCTTCGCCAGCGGGCTGCCCTGGCGCGGGCGCTGCTCAACGACCCGGAGGTCATGTTCCTCGACGAGCCGACCTCGGGGCTGGACCCAGTGGCCGCGCACGAGGTGCACGACCTGATCGCCGCGCTTCGCGATCGCGGTGTGACGGTCTTCCTGACCACCCACCGGCTGGAGGAGGCGGAGCGGCTGTGTGACCGGGTAGCGATCATGAATACCAGCCTGCGGACCATCGGCCGGCCCGAGGACCTGCGCCAGGAGCTGTTCACCAGGTCGCTCGCCATCACGACGCTCGCCCCGCTGGCCGAACCTGACCTCGTGTTCGGCGGGCTGCCGGCGGTGCGGGGGTGGCAGCGCGGTGATCCGGCGGGCGGCCAGGCCGTCTACCAGCTGTCGGTGACCGATCCGGCGCAGGCTGCGCCCGCCGTAACGCGGGCACTGGTCGCCGCCGGGGCTGACGTGCTGTCAGTCGGCGAGTCCCGGCACACGCTGGAAGACGTCTACCTGCAGCTGGTCGGCGACTCCGGGGAGCAGCCACGATGAGAGACAGCATGTCCCGCGTCCGCGCGGTCATCGGCAAAGACCTGGCGGAGTTCCGCCGCAACCGCCTCATTGTCGCCTCGGCGGCGATCCTGCCCGTCCTGTTCCTGGTCTCCCCGACGACATCGATCCTGCTGGTCAACGCCCATGGACTGGCCTCGGTGGGCAGGCGGGTGGATACCTCGCTGTTCATCCCGCTGCTGATCCCCGTGTTCGTGCCCGCGCTCCTGAGCTCGTACGCGGTCATCGGCGAACGCGACCAGGGCACGCTGGAGCCGGTTCTGACCACGCCGGTCAGCCGGGCCGAGTTGCTCATCGGCAAGGCCGTGGCGGTCTTCCTGCCGTCGGTCGTGCTTGCCTACCTGATGTTCGGCGTGTTCCTGGCGATCACCCAGTTCGCCACCAGCCCGGCCGTGGCCGCCGCCGTGCGGCACGCTCCGCAGCTGCCCGCCACGCTGGTCCTCATCCCGCTGCTGGCGGCCTGGGCGATCTGGGTCGGCCTGGCCGTCTCGGCCAGGGCCAGCGACACCCGGGTCGCGCAGCAGCTTTCCATCCTCGGCAGCCTGCCGCCGGTCGCGCTGGTCGCGCTGATGTCGCTGCACGTGATATCGGCGACGTTCGGCCTCGTCGCGGCCCTGACCGGTGCCTTGCTGGCGGTCGACTGCGCTGCCTGCCTGCTCGTGGCCCGGCTGTTCGACCGGGAACGGCTCGTCACGGGCCGTCAGCACTGACGGCGGATTCTGTACGGAAGGAGAACGCAGTGCCAGCAACGCTCAGGCTGCAGCGTCAGACGCCAGGTGTCCTGGTGGAGCTTCGCCGCGGCACATTCGAGATCCTGCTCGACGGCGGCAGCATCGGGACGATCGACCGCGGCGATACGGTGGAACGACCAGTCGAGCCAGGACATCACACCCTGCGGATCCGGCACGGCCGCTACTCAAGCCGGCAGCACTCGTTCGACGCGGCCGACGGCGACGTGGTGAGCTTCCGGTGCAGCGGAGCGCTGATCTGGCCGCTCTGGCTGGCGTCGTTCATCAAGCCAGACCTCGGCATCTGGCTCAGGCCGGAGTAGAGGAGCAGCAGGGCAGCCATGCTGCTGAGCATTGAGCCGGACGGGCCTGTCCCTATCTACCAGCAGATCAGGGACCGGATCGTGGAGGCCATCGCGGACGGCCAGCTGCCGGCCGGGTCGGGCCTGCCCGCGACCCGGCAGCTCGGGGTGGACCTGGGCATCAACTTCCACACCGTCAACAAGGCCTACGACCTGCTCCGGCAGGAAGGCCTGCTGCGCATCGGCCGGAAGTCGGGCGCGGTCGTGCAGCGCGACGCGGCCAGCGGCCCACCGCCGCCCGGCTGGTACGAGGACTGGGCGGGCCGGATGCGGACTCTGCTCGCCGAGGCCACCGCCCAGGGCCTGCCCGCCGATGAGGTGATCCGGCACTGCCAGGACGCGCTGGCCGGGTTCGCATCCCCGGCCGCCCCGGCCGCGGCAAGAGCCCCGTCATGACGCCGGGAATACTTGCGGCGTTTGTCACCGTCCCGGTGTTCGGGGCGCTGATGTGCGCGGCCCCGGCGATCAGCCGGCCGACCCTGCAGTTCGGCGTGAGCATTCCCCCGGACCATGCGGCCGCGCCGGTCATCCTGCGGGAACGGCGCGCCTACTACTGGCGATCGGCGGCCGTCGCCATCTGCTGCGCGGCCCTCGGTCTCGCTCTCGCTCTCACGGGATCCGGGTCGAGATGGCTGCCCCGCATCGTCCTGCTGGCGGAGATAGCCGCGGACGCCGGCTGCATCTACCTGGCCCGCAGGAAGGTCATCGCCGCCAAGGCATCCGAGGGCTGGCTCGCCGGGCGTCGGCAGACGGTGGTCGCCGACACCAGCTGGCGGAGCGAGCCGCGCCAGTACCCCGTCCGCTGGCTGCTTCCGGTGGTCACCGTGATTGCCGCCACCATCGTGATCGGTGCCATCCGGTATCCCCACCTCGCGGGCGGCCTCACCCTGCCCGACGGCCGCCGGGCTTCCAGGTCGCCCCTGAGCGCATTCATCATCGTGATCGGCCAGCTGTATGTCACTTCCTTGTGGACCGGCCTGCTGGTGCTGGTCTACCGCTCCCGGCCGGATATCGACCCGGCTGAGCCCGCTGCGTCGCTCGGCCGTTACCGCAAGCTGCTGGCAAGCCTGGCTAGGGCCGTGCTGGTCATGACCGCGCTGATCGATGTCACGTTCCTGCTGGCCGCCCTGCAGATCTGGCAGCTGTACCGCCCGCCAGGGTTCCTCCTGCTGCTACCCGCAGCGGCAGGCGTGCTGATCCTCGTCGCCGCCGCGGTGCGTGCCGGCCGGCAGCGTGCCCGGACTGCCGCCAGCGTTCAGCAGCCCGGCCGGGCGGCGGTCGTCGGCCGCGACGATGACCGGTTCTGGAAAGCGGGCCTGTTCTACGTCAACCGGTCGGACCCGGCAGTCATGGTGGCGGTCCGGATCGGCGTCGGCTGGACCCTCAACCTCGGCAACCCGGCATCGTGGCTCGTCGTCGCGGCCGTCATCGCCACCGTGGGCGGCCTGGCCGTCCTCAGGGTCGCCGCCGGCCTCTAGACGGACGTCGGACCGTCGATGCGACAGCGCACCCGCATTGGCAAGGCAGGCAAGTGATTCGTGTCTGAGGGGGGATGGTGGATCAAGCGGACGACGATCGGCTGCATCGGAACGCTGGCGCTGACCGCCACGCATACCCGCACGAGTCGGGCGTCTCTCACGCGCTGCTGCGCGCTTCTGGCACATAAGACATCAGCCATGCGAGACTTATGCGATCAGCCTGCGAGAATTGGGCCGTAGGGAGTGCAATGGCCAGTGTCGCCGGGACCTCGGAGGCCACGGCTGCGAGCATCGGAACGCCTCCGGACACCGGGAGTCCGACCGTACTTCGCATCCTGGTCGGGGCTTACCTGCGGCGGCTACGCGAGGCCAGGCGGATCTCGATGGAGGACGCCGCGTACGTGATTCGCGGTTCCCACTCGAAGATCAGCAGGCTCGAGGCCGGTCGGGTGAGCTTCAAGAGCCGCGATGTCGCCGACTTGCTCACGCTCTACGGTGTCACGGACGAGCGGGAACGCGACACCCTGCAGACTCTGGCCATGCGGGCCAACGCGGTTGGATGGTGGCGCGAGTATGCCGATGTCTTGCCCAGCTGGCTTGATGCCCTTGTCGGGCTCGAGGACGCCGCGCGCCAGATCCGTGCTTACGAAGTGCAATTCGTTCCCGGCCTGCTGCAGACCGAGGATTACGCCTGCGGCGTCGTCATGCTCCGCTACTCCAACCCGAGTGAGATCAACCGGCGGGTCGCGCTGCGGATGGAGCGACAGGCGGTCCTGGCCCGTTCCGATCCGCCGAGCCTCGAGGTGGTGCTGGACGAGGCAGTTCTCAGGCGGGCGATCGGTGGCACTCGAGCCATGCAGGAGCAGCTGAAGCACCTCATAGAAATGTCAGAGCGCCCGAACGTGACTATCCAGGTCATCCCGTTCCGGGCTGGCGGCCATGCTGCTGCGGGCGGCGCATTCAGCCTGCTGCATTTCAGTGAGAATGACCTGCATGACGTTGTGTATATGGAGCAGCTGACCGGCGCCCAGTACCTCGACAATCCCGACACCGTCGTCGGTTACAGGGCGGTTATGGACGAGCTGTGCGGCGAGTCACTGGACGCGGCCAGCAGCCTCGAGCTCATCAGGTCAGTCCTGCGCCGCCGCTGACAGCTCGCACCGCAGCGCGCGTGTTCGGCGAGCTTAGCCAGACTGCGTATTCATATCGTCGAACTGACCAGGCTGGGGAGCCCTGGCGTCTCCTCAGTCCGGGAGGGTCCGTGGCAGCCCGAAATAGGCCAGCATGCTGGTGTCGAATCGCGTGATCGCACTGATCCGGTCGCCGGCCAGGGTGAGGACCAGGAGTCCGATCGCGTGCAGGACAGGGGCCTGCGGGTCGCGGACGTAGATGCCGAAGGCGGGCTGGCCGTTGGCCCGCGTCGCGACGAGCCTGGGCCGCTCGAGCCGGATAGTCGTCGCGATCAGGAACCGGTCCGCTAGGTCGCGGCCCTGGTATTCCAGCGGAATGGGCGGCATGGTCAGCCAGACGTCCTCGGTCAGGAGGCCGACGATGCCGTGGACGTCCTTGGCCTCGAAGGCCCGGGTGAACCGCTCGACCAGCTCCCGCTCGGCGGCGGAGCCCGGCGCCGGGGGCTGCTCGCGCTGCCCTGACCGGGGAAGCTGGCGCTGCAGCGTGGCGCGGGCCCGCTTGAGGGCGCTAGTCACCGACTCTTCGGTCGAGTCAAGGACCTGCGCCACCTCCCGGGCGTGGAACCCCAGCACGTCGCGCAGGATCAGCACGGCCCGCTGGCGGGGCGGCAGCAGCTGCAATGCGGTCACGAAGGCCAGCGAGACCGCTTCCCGGGCTTCGAACCGCGCCGCCGGCCCAGGGGCGCTGTCCATAAGCTGATCCAGGAGAAGGTCAGGGTAGGGCTCGAGCCAGAGCACCCCGCCGAGCCGGGTCGGCTCGGGCACGTCAGGCAAGGACACTGGGCTGCCCGCGCGCTGGCTCAGCCGTCGTGAGCGCTGCGCCTTCAGGCAGCAGTTCGTGGCGACCCGGTACAGCCACGTCCGGACCGAGGCACGCTCCTCGAAGCCGCCGAGCCCCTGCCAGGCGGACAGCAGGGTCTCCTGCAGCGCGTCCTCCGCGTCGTGAACGGACCCGAGGATGCGGTAGCAGTGGAGCTGCAGGTGGTGCCGGTACGGCTCGACGAGCTGGCGAAACGCCTCCTGGTCGCCAGCCTGGGCCCGGGTGAGCAGGTCCGCTGTCACTTCGCACGGTCCCCCAATCGGTACGTCGCAAGGTTCTCCATCAGTACAGAGCCCGCGCGGGACGCAAACTGGGCGGTCCCGGGCCGCCCGGTTTCCGGGCCGGCCGGGATCTACCTCCAGTGACAGTGAAGCAAGTGCCGGCGTGCAGCCGGCCGGATCTGAGGGGAACAGCGAAATGCGCAACGTGATCGAGTGGACCCTGGTCTCAGCGGACGGCGTCCTCGACGAGTCCGCGGTCCCGGGCTTCTTGCAATACCAGGACGACGCCTACCTGCGCGACGGGCTGGGCCTGATGACGGCGTGCGAGGCGATGCTCTTCGGCCGGAGTACCTACCAGATGTTCGCGAAGCTCTACCAGGGCGGCCGGGTCCACCCCTGGGCCAGCCGGCTGAACGCCATCCCGAAATACGTCTTCAGCTCGACGCTGGGCGGCGCCGACTGGGACAACTCGACCCTCGTCCCGGGCGACGCGGTCGCCGAGGTGACCCGGCTCAAGCAGCAAGAAGGAGGAGACCTGCTGATCTTCGGCCACGGCCTCCTCGCCGAGACGCTGCTGCGGGAGCGGCTGACCGACGTGATCGACCTGTCCGTCTATCCCGTCCTCGCCGGGAGCGGCAAGCAGTTCTTCCGCGACGGCCAGGCCGCCCAGCTGCGGCTCGCTGCCGTCAAGACGTTCTCGAACATCGTGAAGCTGACCTACCTACCGCAGCACTGAGCAAACTGCCCGCCGATCCGTCCAAATCAACAAGTACGAGGAGGAACCCATGACCACATTCGGGCGCAGGAACGACGTTAGTGACCGGGGGCCCGCGCCACCCGGCGAGGTGTGCCGCTGGCGGGCCTTCGCTTTTGTCGCCCTCGCGTTCTTCATGACGAACGTCGACCGGTGAACGTGAGCTGTCAACACTGTCTGTCCAGGTCAGAAGCCCACGCATAGCCAGAGAACGAGCAGGATCTGCGTGGCCTCCCATGGACTCTCCGCGCACCAGGGCCGGAGTCTGTGCTGCGTGGCTAAGCGCCCACGGCCTCGGCTGTCGCTGCAGTCTGACTGGTCTCCCGCTCCCCGCTCAATGCGATCACCCGCAGTGCCACCACGGCAAGCCAGGCCAGGCCTGCAACGTTCGCGACGAACTCGACGATGCCCTGACCGCCAAGGCCGGCCCCGCTGAAAACGGTGATGGTGACCTCGCACACAATCTGCACGCCTGCCGCGAGCAACGAGAACGTTGCGAGGACTCGCAATTGCTGGCTGGCTCGGAAGGTCGCGCGGAGCACGAGCGGGGCGCATATGAGAGCGGCGACCGTCACGATCGACTCGATGATGTGAACCTGGAAGTGCCCGGAGATGTGCCAGGCCTCCACCGCCTTCAAGCATGCCTTGTCCGTCGCCGGGGAGCAGTCTTCCCGGTTGCGGCCGTCGATGAACAGTCCTGCGCCCGCAAGGGTGACCAGGAGCGACCCGACCGTCGAAGCGACGCGGCGGGACAGGGTCCGCAAAAGGGCGATTGAGCAGAGCACCACCAGGACGCCGGTCGCCGAGATTATGACGTTCCAGGTGGCCGCGTGGCGGGCTCCAATCGCGCCGAGGTCACTGCCGTCGTTGTCGAGCAAGCTGAAGTGCGGTTCCAACGCGCCGAGGATGATCCAAGCCATAGGCAGCAGCACCGCCGCGACGACACCACATGCCGCAAGTGCCTTCGTGATCACGTGCCTACCTCGTCACGGCTAGACATGCGGAGATCGTACGTTCGTAGATCGACATTAGAAAGCAGCCTGCGTCATCATCGGGGTCCGCAGGGCCCTTGGGCCTTCTGTTCAGAATTAACAGGAAAGTTTCCTAAGAATAAGTCTTGACGACCCGGTTGCCTAGGGTTACAAAGTGACCACATCACCGGTTTACGGGCTTATGCGAGTGCGGGGTCGCCTGAGCCCCTCTCGCCTCTGGAGGCATCCATGCAGGTCAGAAGGAGGATTTTACAAACCGCTCTCATCGCTGGCTCAGCGCTCGGGCTGACAGCCGGCGGCTCGGTCCTCGCCGGGACCACCGGGCCCGCCGCCCTGGCATCCACCGCATGCGCCGCGGCGTGGAGCTCCACTGCCGTCTACACCGCTGGAGATCAGGCCAGCGAGGGCGGAATCAATTACACCGCCAACTGGTGGACTCAGGGCAACGACCCGGCGACCAAC
>DAIOWC010000008.1:0-35310 GCA_036758685.1 Streptosporangiaceae bacterium
GCAGTGTGAACGCGTCCGAGCTCCTCGAATAGGCGGACGTAGGAGTCCTCGTCCGTCCGTGGCTGCACGTGATCGATGAACTCCTCAAGCTCAGCCCAGCGATCAGCGACCCTCAGGAGGTCGCAGCCGGAAATCGGAATCGGCCGGGCGACGCGGACTTGCGTCCGCTGGAGCCGTTCCCGCAGGCGCCGCAGTCCCGCGACCCGGCCGCGGCGGACCCAGGGCCTGTGAACCCGGAGGACAACCGGCGGCTCAGCGTCTATCCGCAGGTTGAGGTTGAACTCACCGCCGATGTCTGCCCATCCGGCCCCGCGCGCGACGCGGTCGATCAGGGCCGAGACGGCCGGATCATCTGGGCTGGCTCTAGGTCCGAACCAGCGCGGCAAGGCAGGGGGAGAGGTCGAAGCTTCGATTCCGGTCATGGCAATGGCCCGCCAGCGCACCCGACGGAGGGTCCGCCGGCGAACCCATCCTCCTCGACGCGGGTCGATCGTGCCACGCATGTGCCGGTAGGCGACAGGGCGAACGTTGGATGACGCGGCACTAGACGCCTGCCGGCGGCCGAGTCCGCGCCGTCCCGGCGACCCTCCGCCCTTCCGCGATGTCCGGTTCGCGGCTTCTGATTATTACGCGGGGCGTTATATCAGCTCACTGAACATCAGTTGCCGGCAAACCGCCCCAGGCGCCCTGAGCGCCCTGCCCGTCCGATCTGTCCGGAGTACTAGTATTTTCCACTCATAATTGAGTGATGCGGGCAATACGGGCAGTGAGGTGCGCTACTCGTATCCGCGGGCGAATCATCACGGCGGTCTGCTGCCTGGTTGCGCTCGCCGCCGCCGGCCTGAGCGCCGCCGCCGCGGCAGAGCCCAGGACCAGCCCGCAGAAGACCGGCATGGCGAAGCTGATGAGCTTCTATAACTCGCGCGGCCTCGTCGGCAAGGACTGGTGGCAGGCCGCCGTCGCGCTGTCCACGGTGGAGACCTATCAGCAGGCCACCGGCGACACCAGCTACAGCTACGCGATCGCCGGCGCGTTCGACCACAATGCGGCTCACGATTTCGAGGATGCCTACAACGACGACACCGGCTGGTGGGGGCTGGCCTGGCTGCAGGCGTACACGATCACGCACGACCAGCGGTACCTGGCCATGGCCGAGACCGACGCCGACTACATGCATCAGTCCTGGGGCGGCACCTGCGGCGGAGGCGTGTGGTGGTCGACGGCCAGGCGCTACAAGAACGCGATCCCGAACGAGCTCTTCCTGGAACTCACCGCCTGGCTGCACAACGTCATCCGCGGCGACACCAAGTACCTGAGCTGGGCGGAGGACGAGTGGTCGTGGTTCAGCCGCAGCGGGCTGATCGACTCCCAGGATCTCGTCAACGACGGGCTGAACTCGCAGTGCGCCAACAACGGCGGCCCGGCCTGGACCTACAACCAGGGCGTCATCCTGGCGGGCTTGTCGGAGCTCTACCTGGCCACGGGGCAGGCCAGCCTGCTCACCCGGGCCGAGAAGATCGCACGGGCCGCGACCAGCGACCTGACCAGCGACGGCGTCCTGACCGAGCCGTGCGGGAACGCCTGCGGCGGGCCCGGCACCGACGCCGAGTCGTTCAAGGGCATTTTCGTCTCCGACCTGAAGGTCCTCGCCCGTACCGCCCGGACCAGTGAGTTCAGCTCGTTCTTCGCCGCGCAGGCGCGGTCGATCGAGGCCAGCGACACCACGGCGGCGCACGGGTTCGGGCTGCGCTGGCAGGGCGCGGTCCTGGACCCGACCTCCTACAGCCAGGCCAGCGCGGAGGATGCCCTGGTCGCGGTCCTGCCCTGAGGCTGGCCAGCCCGGAACCAGCACGTCGGCGCCGCCGCTTTTCCTCGAACATCCGTCACCTGACGGATGTCTTGCGCTGCAACTCTCATGAGACTTGCTGTGCAGGTTTGGGCGTCAGGGCCTTGGTCGCGACGGCTGGCCAGAAGCTCAGGGCGAAGGTGAGCGTGTCGAGATCGGCCGGCTGGCGGCGGTGGCAGAGAGGAAGGCGCAGACAGTTGGACGTTGCCCGGCTGCGGAGAAACTTTGCCCAGGTCGCCGAGCACGGCGATGAAGTGCCCCTGTTCTTCTATGCCGACCTGTTCATCAAGCACCCGGAAGTGCGGGAGATGTTCCCGATCGCGATGGAGGCACAGCGCGGCCACCTGGTGGATGCGCTGCTGAAGATCGTTTCCAACGTTGACAGTCCCACCGATCTGACCGTGTTTCTCCAGGCGCTGGGCCGTGATCACCGGAAGTTCGGCGCCGCTTCCGGCCACTACGAGGCCGTCGGCGCCAGCCTGCTGGCCACGCTGGAGTACTTCTCCGGGGCGGACTGGACTCCGGAGCTGCGGTCGGACTGGGCGGCGGCGTACGAGGTCATCGGCGAGGTCATGAAGACGGCCGCCCAGGAGGACGAGGCGCTGCGGCCCGCCTGGTGGCAGGGCACGGTCTTGTCCTGCGAGCGCCGGTCATACGACATATCCGTGCTCCACGTGCAGCCGGAGCCGACGCTGGATTACGTCGCCGGCCAGTCCGTCGCGATCGAGTCGCCCAGCCGCCCGCGACTCTGGCGCTACTACTCGATGGCGAGCGCCCCGCGTCCGGCTGCCCCGCTGGAGTTTCATGTCCGCCTCATCGACGGCGGCGCGGTCAGCATGGCGCTCACCAGTTCCACGGTCGCCGGGACCGAGCTGCGGCTTGGCCCGCCCATCGGGGTGCTGACGCTGCCCAAGGCGGCCGCCGAACGGGACCTGCTGCTGATCGCCGGAAGCACTGGCCTGGCTCCGCTGAAGGCCATCGTCGACCACCTGACGGATCTGCCCGAGCCGCCGAAGGCACACCTGTTCTTCGGTGCGCGGAAGGCCGAGGGCCTTTACGACCTCGACTGCCTGCAGAAGATGGCCGCCGAGCACACGTGGCTCACGGTGACGCCGGTCGCGACCGCCGACCCCAGGTTCTCGGGAGAGACCGGCAGCATCCCGGATGTGGTGTCGCGGCATGGTGACTGGTCGCGACACGAGGCGTACGTCGCGGGCCCGACCCAGATGGTCGAGGACACCGCTGCCCGCCTTGCCGCCGCAGGCATGGCGACAGATCAGATACACATCGAGGATTTTGGGTGGAGCGAGCCTTGACCACAGCATGGTTCGACGAGCAGACCAGGATGAGCCCCGAGGAACTGCAGACCGTGACGTTTCCGTTGTCGCGGCTGGGCCGGCGGGGCTACGACGAGGATGCCGTCCGGGAGTTCCTGCGCATCGTCCACGCGAACTACGTGCGACTGGTGAACGAGCGCACCGACCTCTGGCAGGAGGTCCAGCGCCTCCGCCGCCGGATCATCACCGGGCAGGCGAACGGTGATGCCGACGGCGCGCTGCTCGGAGAGTCGGAAGGGCACGTCCACGCCGTCCGGATACTGTCGGCCGCTCAGGTCACGGCCGACCGGTACGTGGCCGACGCCCAGGCCTACAGCAGCCGGCTGACTGAGGAAGCCCGGCTGCGCCGAGATGAGATCATGCAGGAGGCCCAGCGCTACTCGGACATGGTCCTCGAGGAGGCGCACACCAAGGCGCGCGACGCCGCGGTAACCGTGCTGAACGCCGCGCCAACTCCCCAGACTCATCAGGAGCAGCAGGCGGCGCAGGCTGAACTGGCGTACCTGCGTACCTACAGCGACGTGTACCGCGCCCATCTCAAGGCCTACACCGAAGGAATCCTGCGCGGGATCGAGGAGTGGGAGCGGAAGGAAGCGATCTCGATCGAGGACGCGACCCAGATGCCGCCGATTGCCGCACTGCCGATGTCGGATGGCAACGCCCATCACCGGTAATAGCTGAACGGAGAGAATAGGGTTTTGCGGTTTCGGCCGTGCTCGGCGTGGCTAATTAGCCACGCCATTTCTCCGACGGCTCAGAAGCATTTCCGGGCATGCGAGCGGCGCCTCGCGATGCCCTGGTCGGCCATGCGACCAGACAGCATCAGCGAGACGCCGCTAGGAATTGGCTAATACATCCAGGGAACGTTGAAGCCGGGTCCGCCAACATGGTGATGGGCGCTCATACTGCCCGTCGCGTGGGCGTATTCCGAGGTGGTCACTCCGGCGACGACCAGGCCACCGAGCAGGACCGCCGACACGAGCATTTTGCCTGGTCGATCGATGCGCGGCGCGCGCTTGGCGTGCTTCCCCGGACCAGCTCGCCGCTGCGCGACGGCACGCGCCTGGCTTGTTTGAGTTTGCATCGGGACGATCTCCTTGTCGTAACTTACGTCGCTGGGTCTGCGCAGAGTCTCCCGTACAAGAAATTACCCTATCTTCCGCCGACGGTTGGGCTATTCAGATAGATCCCGGCGCTTTTCTTTAAACCGGGTCAGAGTCGTTCACAGAGCTCGAAATCTGCGCGGTCTTGCCGGGCTTGGATGTGAGATTCTCACGCTTCCCTGGCGCCGTTAGGCCGGCCATCCGGCCGCACCCGGCCGAGCAAGGGTCACAGGCGATTGCGGTGAAAGTTGCGCTGCATGTTACTAGCCATTTTCATGATGCGCGGATTCGCCTAGGATGCGGGTGAGGACTGGTCCTGCTGGGTATTAGCGCGAA
This sequence comes from Streptosporangiaceae bacterium, assembly GCA_036758685.1. Lineage (GTDB taxonomy): Bacteria > Actinomycetota > Actinomycetes > Streptosporangiales > Streptosporangiaceae > JAJYUU01. The sequence goes on from DAIOWC010000008.1 coordinate 4,623, forward strand.
GGTAAGGGTCAGCGCCAATGTTGGCGGGCTGCGGTCAGCGGTTGACGATGCAGGGCGATCATGGACTTCGACTTCCGGACGCTCGGACCGATTGAGCTCTGGTCCGCCGGACAGCGGCAGGATCTCGGATCCGCCAGGGCGCGGTCACTGCTGGCCATGCTGCTGCTGACACCCCGCGCCATGCTCCCGGTGGAGACCATCATCGACCGGCTGTGGGATGCGCGCCCGCCGCCGAAGGCGCGCGAGAGCCTCTCGGTGTATATCGCCAGGCTTCGGTCGTCGCTGCGGCAGGCGGTTGGCGACAGCGTTCGCCTCGTGGGACGCACCCACGGCGGCTACCTGCTCGACGTCGATCCGGAGACGATCGACGTGCACCGGTTCCGCCGGCTGGGCCGGCAGGCGGCCGCCCTCGCCGCGACCGGCGACTACAGCCTGGCAGCGGAGTTGCTGCGCGAGGCCGACGGACTCTGGCGCGGCCAGCCGCTGGCCGGCATCCGCGGAGACTGGATCGCGCGGATGCGGGACGCCCTCGACGAGGAGCGCCGGGCCGCGATCATCGAGCGCATCGGGTTCGAGCTGGAACTGGGCCGGCACGCGGATCTGGTGGGCGAGCTGCATCACCTCCTCGCCCGGTACCCCTTAGACGAGACCCTCGTCGCCCATCAGATGACCGCCCTCTACCGGAACGGGCGGCAAGCCGACGCACTGAGCCTCTACCGGGATACCCGCAGTCGCCTGATCGAGGAGCAGGGCGCCGAGCCGGCCGGGATACTATCCGAGCTTCACCAGCGCATTCTCGGCGCCGATCCGGCCCTGGCCGGCCGGGCCGCGGGGCGGACGGACACGCCGGCGGCATTGCCGGACAGCCTTCCGGCCGAGACGACCGAGTTTGTGGGCCGGGCGGACGAACTCCGGCTCCTTACTGCGGACCATAACGGCACTCCGTTTATAGCCATAGTCGAGGGCATGCCCGGTGTGGGCAAGACGACGCTGGCGGTCCGCGCCGCTCGCCTGGCCGCCGGCCAGTACCCGGACGGGGCCCTCTACCTTGACCTTCACTCGCACAGTCCGGGTCATCCGGCGCTCGCCCCGGCCGAGGCGCTCTACAACCTGCTCCGGACGCTGTCCGTGCCAGCCGCGCAGATACCGGAGCCGATGGCCGAGCGCATGGTGCTCTGGCGGGCCCACCTGACCCGTCGCCGGGCCGTCGTGATCCTCGACGATGCCGCCGACCTTGATCAGGTCCGGCCGCTCCTCCCCCTGACCGGACACTGCCTCATCCTGATCACCACCAGGCGCCGGCTCGCCAGCCTCGCCTCATCCGTCGCCAGCACAGTCACCGTCCTCCCCCTCGACGTGCTGTCCGTCGATGACGCGACCGTCTTGTTCCGGCGGATCGCCGGCGAGCGGCCGGCCATGGATACCGCCCAGGTCGCCGCGACCGTGGAGCGGTGCGGCCGGCTGCCGCTCGCGATCCATCTCGCCGCTGCGCGGATGGCGCAGGCGGACCCGCCGGGCCTCGATGCGCTCATCGAGGAATGGTCGCAGTCGCCGGCCTGGCTCGGGGCGACGGGCGCCGCGAGCCCGGAACTGGTGGGCGCATTCGATCTGTCCTACCGGGCCCTCGAACCACGCCATCAGCTCATCTTCCGGCGCCTGGGCATCAGCCCGTGCGCTTCCCACGGCCCGGCGGCAGCGGCCGCGCTCGGTGACTGCACGCTCGCGGAGGCCGGACAGGCTCTCGCGATCTTGCGCGACTGTCACCTGCTCACGCAGGCCACCGATGGTCAGTTCCGGCTGCACGACCTCATCCGGGGCTATGCGGCGGCGCTCGCCCGGCGTGACGACCCGCCCGGCGAGCAGAGCCAGGCCGTCGGCCGGCTGCTCGACCACTACCTGCGTACCGCCGCCGAGGCCGACCGCGTCCTCCACCCGCTCCGGCGTCGGCCCGCGATGCCGGCCGCCGGGCTGCCGACGGGCACGCAGGAAGAAGCCGCAGAGTGGCTGGGGTCGGAGTGGCGCAACGTCCTGCAGGCGGCCGGCTACGCGGGCAGACACGACTGGAAGCAGAAGTGCGCCGACCTGACCGACCTGCTCGCAGACTTCCTGGAGACCAGGGCCTACTGGCAGGAGGCCATCACGGCGCACACCCTGGCGCTGCAGTCCAGCCGTTATCTGGCCGATCCGGCCCGGATCGCGCGGGCATCGCTGGCGCTCAGCGTCGTGAGCCAGCAGACCGGGCGTCATACGGACGCCGTACCGCTGGCGGAGGAGGCCGCGGCGATCTACCGCTCGCTGGGCGACCACTGGGGCGAAGCCGAGTGCCTCGACCAGATCGGCCTGGCCCACCAGCGGACGGCCAGTTCGCGTGAGGCGCTCGCTTACTTCACCGAAGCTCGCATGCTGTACGCCGCGGCGGCCGACTCGCGGGGGGTCGCCAACACCCTGAGCCATTCCGGAATCGCCTGCTGGCACCTCGGGCGCTACCGCGAGGCAAGTGAGCAGCTGCACCATGCGCTCGAGCGGTACCGGGGGGTCGGCGACCGCCGCGGGGAAGCGAAGGTGCTCAATAATCTCGGAAAGGTGCACCTGTTTAACGGCCGCTATGACGACGCTCTTGCCGTCTACTCGCAGTCGCTGCAGATCTTCAAGGAGATAGGCGGACGGCAGAACGAGGCCATCCTCCACCAGGCCATGGGTACGGTGCACCGGCATAAGGGCAGCTACGAAGAGGCGCTGGCCGCCTGCCGCCGGGCCGCGGCAATATACCGCGACGTCGGCGATCTGCCCGATGAAGCGGATGCACTCAATGACATTGGCGCGATCTACCAGAGCGTGGCCGGATATGACGAGGCGCTCATTCATCATGGGAAAGCAAAGGAAATCGCGGAGCAAGTCGGGAATGCCTCCCAGCAGCTAGTCGCCACTCGGATGCTGGCCGACACATACCGCGGATCCGGGCAGTACGACGAGGCCCTGGACCACTACCGCTCCGCTCTCAAGCTGGCCCGCGAGATCGGCGACCAGTACGAGGAAGGCAAGGTCCTGGAAGGGATAGCGGAGCTTACCCTCTTTACCGGCCGTCGCGACGCCGCGCGGATTGTCTTCAGGCAGGCACTCGACATCTTCGAGCAGCTGGGCGTGCCCGAGGCACAGACCGCGCGGATCAGGATCGAGACGATCGACCCCGGCATCGCGATCCGCGCCTCGTAGGGCTGCAAGGAAGCCGTCAAGGCGCCGGCAAGATGAGCACGCAGGCTGGTGGCACGTGATCGTGCTGCCGGGGAGGTCAGCGTGAGCCTGAACCAAGTCGCCGGAGACCTAGAGGTGCTGCCGGCCAGGCGTCCGATCTGGCGCCGTCGTGACTCGTCCGCACTCGGCCAGCTACTCGCGAGCGCCGCGCGGTTCATCGCGCAGTTCTACGGCGAGACTCAGCAGACGTCGCCGCGGTGGCGGCTCCGGCAGGTCCGCCGCGAGATCGAGACCTCGGGCACGTACTGGCATACGCCCGACGAGCTCGCGTTCGGCGCGCGGGTGGCCTGGCGGAACAGCTCGCGATGCATTGGCCGGCTGTACTGGCAGAGCCTGCGCGTCCGTGACCGCCGCACCATCGCCGCGGCCGGCGACATCGCCGCCGAGTCGGTCGGGCACCTGCTCGAGGCGACCAACGGCGGCCGGATCCGGCCGATGATCACCGTATTCGCACCCGACGCGCCCGCGCGGCCCGGGCCGCGGATCATCAGCTCGCAGCTAGTGCGATACGCCGGCCACCAGTCCGCGGGCGGCGCCGTGACCGGCGATCCGGCAAACGTCGACCTGACCCTGCTGGCCCGCGCTCACGGCTGGCGGGGCGGGCAGCCTCCTGGCCGGTTTGACGTGCTTCCCCTGCTCGTGCAAGCGGCCGGGGCACCGGTCACGCTGCACGAGCTGCCTGCGGGCGCGGTACTCGAGGTTTCCATTGAGCATCCCGACTTCCGCTGGTTCGCTGACCTCGGGCTGCGCTGGTACGCGGTCCCGGTGATCAGCGACATGTACCTGGAGATCGGCGGCATCCGGTACCCGGCAGCGCCATTCAACGGCTGGTACATGGGCACCGAGATCGGATCGCGTGACCTCGGGGACGCCGGGCGGTACGCCCAGCTGCCGGTGATCGCCGACCGCATGGGCCTTTCTCTGGCCAGCGACAGGAATCTGTGGAAGGACCGGGCTATGACCGAACTCAATGTCGCGGTTCTGCACTCGTTCCACCGGGCCGGAGTCACGATCACCGATCACCACACCGAGTCGGCCCGCTTTCTTCAGCACCTGCGCCGGGAAGGACAGCACGGCCGAGCGTGCCCGGCCGACTGGACCTGGATCGTTCCGCCGGCCGCATCCTCGGCGACGCCCGTCTTCCACCGTTACTACCAGGACTTCGATCAGACTCCGAACTTCTACCGGCACCCCGCACTCGCCCGGCACCTGCCCGTCAGCGACGAGCTGCACGAGTACGTCGACTGACCGGGCGTGTCCCGCAGGTCCATTCCGTTTGCCGTCGATCGGAAGGGGTGGATCGCCTGCCGCTGTCGCTGCCGGTGCGATCAGCGGCGGACGGGAGGCCCGCGGGACACGCCAGGTGACCCAACTCGGCGCGACCAGAGGCCCTGGAACCAGGTGAGTCGTCAGGGGCTTGGTCGCGCCGACACTGCGACTTGCACGACAAGTCTCACGCAACCGGCTGCGGCGAGACATCGGTCAGCTGACCGACATTCACGGGGGTCGGCTAGTCAGGGAAATGATCGAATTCGCCCTGCCGCACGCCGCCGATGAACGCCGTCCACTCGGACGGTGTGAACCGGAGCACCGGGCCGGCAGCGTCCTTGCTGTCGCGGACGCCGACATCGCCGCCCGCCAGACTCGCCACCTCGACGCAGTCGCCATTGGCGAAGCTCAGCGAGCTCTTGATCCAGGGTGAAACACAGTGCGCCTGATTAGCCCGGGCACTAGAGGCAGAATTTGACATGGTTTTAACCTCGTTGGGTTGCCAAATGGGATTGCACTGAGCACGCTATCAGCTGCTCAGAGCGGTGGCCCTTCCATTTGACCAGGACGATTCGGCGATCTCGAGTATTAAATGCCTGGACGCCGCCGGATCCAGCGATGCGCTAACCAGGGACTGGAAGACGAGCCCGTGCAAATGGGTTTCTTGCTCATCTTCCACGGTGAAAACGTTCTTAAGCTGTTCGCTAGCCACCACGTCCTGGGGAACGGTGTCGCCAAATGACCCGAAGTGAAATATGACAAAAGCCGGCCCGAGGACCATGTGCTGGGCGTCCAGCGGCAGGATCCGGATCGTCACGTTCGGCTGGTCCGTGAGCGCGACCAGATGGCTGAGCTGGCCATACATCACCCGCTCATCGCCGATCCGGCGGCGCAGGCTCGACTCGTCCAGCACTACCGACAGCTGGACCGGCGGCTCGCGAGTGAGCACCTGCTGGCGTTGCATCCGAATCCTGACCAGCCTCTCGACGAGGCCCGGTGCGACCGGCTCAATCACGCCGTAATTCCCGATAATGTGCCGGGCGTAGGCCTGCGTCTGCAGCAGTCCGGGCACGACCTCGACGTGCCAGATAGCGATTGAACTGGCCTCCTGCTCAAAGCCGATGTACTGCTGAAAATCGGTCGAGAGTTCATCGGAGAAGTCTTCCCACCACCCCTTCCGGGCGGCGTCCCTCGCGAGCTCCAGCAAGTGAGCGCGGCGAGACCCGGTGACCTCGTAGTAATCGAGAAGCTTTTCAACCTCGTGCGGCTTCAATCCCGTCCGGGCGAGCTCATATCGGCTCACTTTGGAAGGCGACCACTTGAGCGCGGCGGCGACGGCGTCGCCGCTCTTGCCCCTGCTCTCCCTGATCGAGCGCAACTCCGCGGCAAGACGCCGGCGCCGCACCATCGGGCTGCCTGGCATGCCCATGGCGGCATCACTCCTTCGGATGGCACCGTCGGGCAGAGCCCGCATGCTGGCGGGGGATCCGGCCGGCTGTGCGGGTCGCGGCGAGTGCCCTGAGAGTCTCATTGCATCTCGCTATGAGACCACGCGCAACCGACGGCGGGCAGCCCGCAGGCTTGCCGATGCCGGAGACAGACGAGGAGCGACGTGACCGGCGGACATGCGCGACCGCGCTGGCGGCCGCCCTGTTACCCACCGCAGGGCTACCCACCGCAGGCGACCGCCAGGAAGCGAATGCTCCCGGCGGTCAGTCCGCGGGCTCGGTCACGTGTGACAGTAGACGCCCGGCACCACGAGAGGGCCCTGGGCCGCAACGTGGGCACTGCTTATATTCGCAGCCGCAGCTGGCGTCACAGTAACCGCCAGACTTGATCCGGCCACGCCGAGCGCGACGATAGCGGGAATGATGAAGGCTCGCCCGATGCGCATGACTCCTCCAGGCGATTACCGAGGCCAATGTCCCAGGTTGCCGGGGGCACAGCAACCCGTACGGCGCATCTCCGTTATGCGAAAGTCTTCCCTCCGGCCGGTTATTCACACCCTTTCGCACGCTATTCCTGAAAACTAAAACCTGCTTTGACCATTGCCTTTCTGCTCGATGCGCGACTTTCATTTTCGAATGCGATGGGCGTGTACTCGCCGCGTGCGCGGCAAATGATTCTGCAAGTTTCATTGACAGATTGCACGCATCTTGAGATCGCGATTTTGCTGAGAACCCGCATTTATCGCGCCCTTTTACACCAATAAACTCCGCTTGTTTCCCTAATGTTCGGGTAGTAGAGTGCGCAGCGTGCCCACCATGACGATGGTTCGTCAGCTGGTCGGCCGCGACAGCGAGCTGGCCAGGCTAGCCACGCTGATGACCGACGTGGCCGGAGGGCGCGGAAGCTCGGCCCTGATCGAGGGCGAGCCCGGTATCGGCAAATCTGCGCTCGTGCACGCCGCCATCGCGGATGCAAGCCGTCTCGGCTGCCAGGTCTTCTGGGGAGCCGGCGACGAGCTGGGGCAGGCGCTTCCCCTGCTGCCGATGCTGGACGCACTGCGCGTGCGCGAGCCGTCCCCGAACCCGCGGCGCACGACGATCGTCCGGCTCTTACGCGGCGAGCTAGCCGCCAACCCCGGGGCTGATGTCTCCGGCGCCCTGGCCGAGCAGCTGCTGGCGCTCGTTACCGAAGAAGCCACCGCTCGCCCGACGATCCTGGTGATCGATGACCTTCAGTGGGCCGATCAGGCGACGATCACGCTCTGGGGCCGTCTCGCCCGGTCCGTGGCGCAGGTCCCGCTGATGCTTGTCGGCACCATGCGGCCGGTGCCGCAGCGCGACGAGTTGCTGGCGCTGCGCCGCACTCTGCCGGAGACCGTCCAGCTCCCGCTCTCCGCGCTGAACGCGACCGCCGTCGCCGAGCTGGTGGCGGCCCTTGCGGGCGGCGAGCCCAGCGACAAGCTGCTGCGGCTCGCGGGTGGAGCGGCCGGGAACCCGCTATACCTGACCGAGCTGGTGGCCGCGCTGGCGCGCAGCTGCACTCTGACGGTTACCGACACCGGTGCGGCCGAGCTGACGCGCGGATCCGCACCGGCGTCCCTGTCGGCAGCCATTGCCGACCGCCTGGGCTTCCTTTCCCGTCAGGTGCATGAGGTCGCCCGCGCCGCCGCCTTGCTGGGCGTGGACTTCGCCGTTGCGGACCTTGCGACTGTCCTCGGGTGCGGGATCGCCGATCTGGTCACCGCCCTGGATGAGGCTCGCGCCGCCGGTGTGCTGACCGAGTCCGCGGCCGGGCTTGGTTTCCGGCACCCGCTGATCCGGGCCGCGCTGTACGAGGAGATGCCTCGTTCGCTGCGAGCGGCTTGGCACCGTGACGCCGGCCGCGCGCTGGCCGCCGCGGGCGCGCCAGCCGACCGGGTCGCCCGGCAGCTGCTCTGGGCAGTAGGCGACCCCGGCAGCGGCGCCGATCAGATGGATGACTGGATGCTCAGCTGGCTCGCCAGCGCCTCCGAGTTGCTGATTGGCCGGGCTCCGCAGGTCGCCGCGGACCTCCTGCGCCGCGCGGTAGCGAGCCCTGGCGAGAATGCGCAGCAGCACCACCTCCTGGTGGGCCGGCTCGCCGACGCGCTGTACCGCACGGGCAGTGTGCCGGAGGCCGAGCAGGTGGCGCGAAGGGCCCTCGCGCACGCCGAGGATCCCGATCTCGTCGTCGACCTGCACTGGACCATCGCCCAGAGCCTCATGCGCAGCGGCCGGTCGGCCGAGGCCATCGCGATGCTGGAGCAGGCCCTGACCCGGGTTTCGAACTCGGGCTGGCACCGGGCGCGGCTGCTCGTGATGATCGCTCGGGTGCACCTGAACGGGGGCGAGGTCGAGAAGGCCGGCCAGATTGCCGCCACCGCGCTGGACGCTGCATCGCAGGCAAGCGACAACTGGACGATGGGCTGGGCCCTGCACGTGCTCACGATCGCGACCGCGATCCAGGGACGAGCGGCCGAGGCACTGCCCCTCTTCGACCGCGCGCTGGCCGTCACCGAGGCTGATCCGGCGCTGACCGACCTCCGCATCCTGCTGCGGGTCAACCAGGCGGTCATGCTCGGTGGCCTCGATCGCTACGACGAGGCCTTCGCGGCCGCGAGGCAGGCGGAGCAGCTCGCCGAGCAGGCTGGCACCGTGATCAGGCTCAGCCAGGCTCACTGCGTGCTCGGTCAGCTGTTCTTCGAGACCGGGCGATGGGACGACGCGCTGGCCGAGGCCGAGGCGCTGCATGAGGACCTCCAGGAGCCAGGCTGCGCGTGCTGCGATCTGGGCATAGCCGCGGTGATCTGCTTCCATCGCGGGGACATCGACGCCGCCCACGGTTACCTCGACGCCGCCATCCCGCATGCCGAGCGGGTCGGCAACCGGGTGATCCCGCCGCTGGCCCTCGCCCGCAGCCTGGATCGCGAGCGCGCGAGCGAGCTGCCGCAGGCACTGGCGGAGCTGACGGCGGCGATCGCGAACAACGCGGAGGAACTGCAGGAGATCGAGGACCTGCTGCCCGATGCCGTCCGCCTGGCCGCCGAGATCGGCGACCTGGACACGGCGAAGGCGATCGCCGGGCGGGCCGAGGAACTGGCGGCCGAGTCCGAAATCCCGCACCAGCAGGCGAACGCCCTCTTCTGCCGCGGCCTGGCCGATCACGACGCCGCCCGGCTAACGCAGGCGGCCGACCTCTACGCCTATGCGACCAGGCCGCTCCCGAGCGCCCAGGCCCTCGAGGCGGCAGCGCGGTGCTTCGTCGACATCGGCGACCGCGATCGCGCGCGGCGAGCATTCACCCAGGCCCTTGAGCTGTACGGCTCACTTGGCGCGGCAACGGACGTCGCCCGGCTGCAGGCCCGGTTCCGTGCCCACGGCATCAGGCGCGGCCCGCAATCCAAGCACCGGCGGGCACGAAGCGGCTGGGACAGCCTGACGCCGACGGAGGCGAAGATCGCCGCGCTGGTCGAGAGCGGGCTATCCAACCCCGACATCGCGGCCCGCCTCTTCCTGTCGCGGCGCACCGTCGCGACGCACGTGTCGCACATCCTGAAGAAGCTCAACGTCCAGTCCCGGACCGACGTCGCCCGCGAGTCAGCGCTGCGTACCGCCGCGCCGAGGTGATCAGGAGTCCTGATCCGTCTCGAGCGCGAGCGTGAAGTACACGGCTTTTCCGACAGAGGTGCGGTAGCAGCCCCATTGCGTCGCCAGGCTCGCGACGAGCATCAGCCCGCGCCCATCCTCGGCGTCGACCGAGGCATCGAACGGAGTTGCCCACTCGCGCGAGGAGTCGTGAACGTAGACGCGCAGCTGGCCGGCCGAGCAGGTCACGAAGAGCCTGACTGGTCCGCCAGCGTGCCTGATGGCGTTGGTCACGAGCTCGCTCGTCAGCAGCGCCGCGATGTACGGGTCGGCGGGCACGGCCCAGGCTTCGATCGCTGACCGGACGTGACCGCGAGCGTCGGCCGCCGCGGCTGGTCCGGCGGGGAGTGAGATCGAGAGGGACCGTAACCCGGCCGGGCGCGTCGCCGCCATCTTGGTCATCAGACAGATTCCTTGCTCGCCACTGCTTGCACTGCAAATGGTTTCGCAAGTTTCACTGGGAGACATCGGTCGGCTGACCGATATCGGAGCGCGCGTCCCAGCTGACCAGTACCAAGCAAACCGTCAAGACTTCGGCAAGGACAGCTCCGACGATGAGGGCACAGGCGCCGATCATCCGCGGAGGGACGAGCCGATGAAGGAACTGGGCGAGCACATCCTGCAAGAGCGATACGGCGCGACCGAGCGGGCCAGCCAGTTCTACGCCAGTCAGCTCAGCGATCAGCTGACGCCGAGGATGATCGATTTCATCGGGCGGATGGAGATGGCGTTCATCGCCACGAGCGACGCCGCCGGTGAGTGCGACTGCAGTTTCCGGGCCGGGAAGGCAGGCTTCATCCGAGTGCTGGACGAGCGGACGATCGCCTACCCCGAACTGCGGGGCAACGGCGTGATGGCAAGCCTCGGCAATATCGTGGAGAACCCCCACGTCGGCATCTTCATGATCGACTTTGCCCAGGATCTGATCGGGCTGCACGTCAATGGCACAGCGGAGATTGTCACCCCCGAGTACATGCACGACCTCTGCGAGAGCTCGCCCGAAGAACCGGCGGGCGGCGGCCAGCGGCCACTGCAGTGGGTGGTCGTGCGCGTCAGCGAGGCGTACGTCCACTGCTCGAAGCACATCCCCAAGCTGGTGCCGGAATCCCGCGTCAGGCACTGGGGCACAGACAACCCGCGCCACAAGGGGGGCGACTTCTTCGGGGTCGCCGCTTCGAGGATGGCTGCGCAGGCTCCGGCCGTCTCCGCAGGCGGGCACGCCGACAGCCCGGTCGAGTCCCAGGCAGCGTCGTTCATGCTCTAGTGCTCCCTATGCCCCTGTTGCTGATGATTCATGGGTAAATGTGGGCGCGGAAACTTCGTTTTTGCCGGGCCTGCGCGGGCAGGAGAACTGTCAGACCCCTGACGTACTGTGAAAGAGCGTGACCGCTCTTGCTGGAGCGGCAGGGCATGGACGGCTGTTAACGCGGTCGCCCCGCACCGACCCGCGGCGGATCCCCAAGTCCGCCGGCCCGGACCTGGAGGGGCCATATGGCCGTTATCAGCACTTCCATCCATGACGTCCCCGATCTGCAGGAGCCCATCTCAGTAGACGATGCCTACGACCGGTCGCGCAGCGCGGCGCTCGCCGACACCACTGTGGGCCCGGTCGGGCTGGAGATCGAGACCCACCTGGTCAACCTCGATTCGATCGGAGCACCCGTAACGTGGCCCGAGGTCGAGGAAGTCACCGGCATCCTGCGCGGGATGGGCCTGCGGGCCACGATCACGGTGGAGCCGGGAGGCCAGGTCGAGCTGTCCTGCCCGCCGGCCCCGGACATCGTGACCGCAGTGCATGGCCTCGAGGCGGAGACCAGTGAGGTCCACCTCGCGCTCGGCCGCCACGGACTTGGCGTCGCGTATGTAGGGGCCGACCCGCTCAGGCCCTCGCAGCGCGTGAACCCGCGCCCGCGCTACCGCGCCATGGAGCAGCACTTCCGGGCGACCGGCCTGGGCAGCGCCGCCGCCGTGATGATGAACTCGACCGCGGCCCTGCAGGTGAACCTCGATGCAGGCCCCAAGCACCGCTGGGCCACGCGGGTTGCGCATGCGCACCGCATCGGCCCGACGATGGTAGCCATTTCGGCGAACTCACCGTGGCTCGCGGGACGGCCAACGGGCTGGAAGTCCGCACGGCAGCGAGCCTGGGGCGCGCTCGATGCGCGCGCGTGCGGCCCGGTCCCCGGCTGCGACGCGGAGCGGGCGAGCGCCGATGACCCCGCCGACGCGTGGGCGCGCTTCGCGATGCGCGCGCCCGTCGCGTTCGTGCGCGGCAGCGGCGACGAGGTCCAGGCCGTCGGCGCGCCAGTGCCGTTCGAGCAGTGGGCCAGGGGGGATGTCCGGCTCGGCAACCGCGCGCCCACGGCCGCGGATCTCGATACCCATCTGACGACGCTGTTCCCGCCGGTGCGGATGCGCGGCTACCTGGAGCTGCGCTACCTGGACGTGACCGCGCCCTGGTGGTGGCCCACGATCGCCGCGGTCGTCACCACGCTCATGGACGACCCCGTCGCGGCCGACCAGGCCGCCGAGGCGACCGAGCAGACCGCACTGCTGTGGACCGAGGCGGCACGGGACGGGCTCGGCAACGCGCAGCTCGCGAGATCGGCGGCGCGCTGCCTCGCGACGGCCGCGACGCGAGCCCCGGTCGAGTTCGCCTCGGCGATCGCCGACCTCGCCGACCTGGTCGAGTCGGGGCGCTGTCCAGGGGACCTGCTCGCGGACCGCATCAAGCAAATCGGACCCGCCGCCGCATTCGAGGAGCTCGCCCATGCATGAGACCGTCGTCCGCGACCTGGAACGAGCGCGAGCGCGAACCCTCCATCTCACCGATCTGGACGAGCCGATCCTGGTCGCTCAGCATGACCCGCTGATGAGCCCGCTGGTCTGGGACCTCGCGCACGTCGGGCAGCAGGAGGAGCTGTGGCTGCTGCGCGGCGGTGACCAGGGCAAGCCGGGAATGCTGGCCCCGGAGATCGACTCCCTGTACGACGCGTTCAAGCACCCGCGAGCGGAGCGGCCCGCCCTGCCGCTGCTCCCGCCGGTCGAGGCCCGCGCGTACGACCACGAGGTCCGCGGCCGAGTCCTGGACCTGATCGAGCGCACGCCGGCGGACGACTTGTTCACCGCGGGCATGGTCGTGCAGCACGAGGAACAGCACGACGAGACGATGTTCGCGACGCTGCAGCTGCGGCAGGGGCCGCCGGTCCTGCTCGAGCGCCGCGGCTTGCCACCGGGCCGCGATGTCGATCCGGCGCGCGTGTTCGTGCCGGGCGGGCCGTTCACGCTCGGAGTGGACGCCGCCGACGAGCCGTTCGCCCTCGATAACGAGCGGCCCGCTCATACGGTCGACGTGGGCCCGTTCTGGATCGGCACGGTGCCGGTCACCAACCGGCAGTGGCGCGAGTTCATGGCTGACGGCGGATACGGCCGGCCCGACCTCTGGTCAGCGCGCGGGTGGAAGCACCGGACCGAGGCGGGGCTGGAGCGGCCGATGTTCTGGACGGCCGAAGGCACCAGGCGGCGGTTCGGCGGCGAGGAGGAGGTGCCACCGCAAGAGCCCGTGCAGCACATCTCCTACTTCGAGGCCGAGGCGTTCGCCCGGTGGGCCGGCGCCCGGCTGCCCACGGAGACGGAGTGGGAGAAGGCCTGCGCCTGGGACCCGGTCGCGCGGGCGAGGCGGCGCTGGCCGTGGGGCTCGGCGGCGCCGTCCGCTGACCTGGTCAACATCGGCGGTCTCGGGCTGCGGCCGGCCCCCGTGGGTGCGTTCCCGGAAAGTAAGTCCGCCTACGGCGCCGAGCAGATGATCGGTGACGTGTGGGAGTGGACGTCGTCCGACTTCACGCCGTGGCCCGGCTTCCGGGCGATGATCTATCGCGACTACAGCCAGCCGTTCTTCGGCGGCGACTACAAGGTCCTGCGCGGCGGTTCGTGGGCGGTGGCGCCGACCACCATCCGGCCGTCGTTCCGCAACTGGGATCACCCCATCCGGCGGCAGATCTTCACCGGCGTCCGGCTGGCCTGGGACGCCTGAGTGTGCCGTCACCTCGCCTGGCTCGGCTCACCGCGTTCGCTCGGCGAGCTGCTGCTTGAGCCTGCCCACGGGCTGCTCGTGCAGTCGTACGCGCCGCGCCGCCAGGCCCACGGCCGGATGAACGCCGACGGCTGGGGCGTCGGCTTCTTCACCCCGGGCCGGTCCGAGCCTGCGCGCTGGCGGTCGAGCCGGCCGCTGTGGGCCGATGCCTCGTTTGCGTCGGTCGCGCCGATACTCAGGTCGACCTGCGTTGTCGCGGCGGTGCGGTCGGCTACCGCCGGGATGCCGATGGACGAGACTGCGGTCGCGCCGTTCCAGGGCGGCCGGTGGCTGCTCTCGCACAACGGCGTGGTGGACCGGACCGTACTCGGCCCGCATCCCGCAGCCGAGTCGGTCTGTGACTCAGCGCAGCTGGCGGCGCACCTGTTCGACTTCGGGGCAGAACGCGTCGGCGAGTTCGTCGCCGATCTCGGCAAGCGCGACTCCGGCGCCCGGCTCAACCTGCTGCTGACCGACGGCAGCCGGATCCTTGCCACCCGATGGCACGACACGCTCAGCGTGCTGCGCACCGAGGACGGCGTCGTGGTTGCGAGTGAGCCCTACGACGACGACCCGCGCTGGAGCGACGTCCCTGATCACCACCTCGTCGACATCAGGGCCGGCGAGGTCACCATCACCGATCTGGAGGCATAACACCATGCCAGCATCGAACCGGGTCCAGGCTCGACCCGACCGCTACCTGGCGGCGCTGCGAGCCGACGTCCTGGCCGGGCTGTCCGCGACTCCCAAGTCCCTTCCGCCGAAATACTTCTACGACGAGCGCGGCAGTGCGCTGTTCGACGAGATCACCCGGCTGCCCGAGTACTACCTCACCCGGGCAGAGACATCGATCCTGCGCGAGCGCGCGGCCGAGATCGCGGCGCTCGCGGAGTGCGAGTCGCTGGTGGAACTCGGCAGCGGCACCTCCGCGAAGACGGGGCTGCTGCTGCGCGCGATGCTGGACGCAGGCACGCTGCGCGAGTTCGTGCCGCTGGATGTCGATCCGGCGGTCCTGGCCGAGGCCACAGACGCGCTCGCCGCCCGCTATCCCGGCCTGCTGCTCTCGCCGTTCGTCGGTGACTTCGAGCACGACCTCGGCGCGATCCCGCGGTCGGGGCGCCGGATGATCGCGTTCCTCGGCTCCACGATCGGCAACCTCGGCCCGTCCGACCGCGCCCAGCTGCTGGCTGAGATCAGCGCCGCGCTGCGGCCGGGCGACACGTTCCTGCTCGGCACCGACCTGGTCAAGGACACCGGGCGCCTGCTGCGCGCCTACAACGACGCTGCCGGGGTGACGGCGGACTTCAACCGGAACGTACTGCGCGTGATCAACCGCGAGCTGTCGGCTGACTTCGACGTGGACGAGTTCGAGCACGTCGCGATCTGGGACGCGAAGGACCAGTGGATCGAGATGCGGCTGCGGTCCGCCCGCGCGCAGACCGTCCGGGTGGCGGACCTGGATCTGACCGTCTCGTTCGCCGCTGGCGAGGAGATGCGCACCGAGATCTCGGCGAAGTTCCGCCCCGAGCAGGTGCGGTCCGAGCTGAAGCAGGCCCGCCTGGACCCGGTGCGGTTCTGGACCGACGACAACGGCGACTTCGGCCTGACGCTGGCCCGCCGCCGGTAAGCGTGCCGCGCCTGCCGGGAGCGGCAGCGGCAGCGGCAGCGGCCGCGTGTCCGATTCGCGGCCCATGCGACCGGCTCCGAATCACGTAGGAGACTTACAGTCCGGTGGGGACGTTTTGTCTCCATCTTGAGGAGGGCCGGGTCCGGGAAGCCGACTGCGCTGGCCGATAGCGTGATGCTGACACGGGCGGGATGACCGGCCGCCTGGACAAACTCGAGCGCGCCGCCCTCGACGACCAGCTGCGCGTGCTGGTGGCGGAACTGGAATAGCTGGGAGTGCAACATGGAGCAGCGGATCAGCCTCGTGACCCTCGGCGTTGCCGACCTTGGCCGGGCCCGCGCGTTCTACGAGGCGCTCGGCTGGCAGGGGGCCCAGCAGCCCGACGACGAGGTCTGCTTCTTTCAGACTGGCGGAATGGTCTTCGGACTATGGACTGCGCTCGGCGGCCACGGCGCCCCTGGGATCGAGCTCGCGCACAACGTGCGCACGCCCGAGGCGGTGAGCGAGGTGCTCGCCGAGGCGGAGCGGGCCGGCGGCACCGTTGTCCGGCCGGCGGGTCAGGCTGAGTGGGGCGGGATAACGGGAGCGTTCGCCGACCCTGACGGATACGTCTGGGAAGTGGCGCACAATCCCGGCTGGACGATCGCCGAGGACGGTTCCGTCCGCATCTGAACCTCGCCCGGCCTGCCAGGGCGGTCGCGGGCGAGCTGGGGCTCGAAGATCCACCAGAGGATCAGGCCCAGGCCGGCGGCAATGGGCAGGCTCTCGAACGTGTCGCTCAGCCAGTGCGCGGCCAGGTACGTGCGGCCGAACATCATGAGCGCGGTCGCGGCCCCTACTCCGGCCAGCGCATAGCGCCGGTGCCCCGGCCGGACGAACACGACGGTCAGGGCTATGCCGACACCGAGAACAGTGATCACGTGGCCAGAGGGAAACGAGCCCAGATCCGCCGACACCAGCGGATGCGCCGGCCGGGGCCGCAAGACGAAGTGCTTGATCAGATCCGAGCACGCCGATCCCAGGGCCTCGGCGAGCGCGATGTACAAGGCGGTGCGCCACCGTCGCATCGCCAGCATCACAAGACACAGCACGGCAACGATGATCGTGGCGCCAATCGGCCCTCCGACGACACTCGCCGCCTTGAACACAGCGGTGACCGGCGTGCTGCGGGCGCCGGCGACGAGGACCAGCCACGCCTCGTCCATGCCTGCCACCGGCGGATGCTGAATGTCGGCGCGCATCAGACCGGCGAACGCCGCGGCAATCGCCAGCAGGCAGCAGCCGGTCACGAGCATCCAACGCTGGCGAGACGGCGCCTGCAGGCCGAGATCCTCATCCATCACGCGTTCGCCTCCTTCGGCGAGGTGAAACGTCGTGCAGACCTGCCCCTCGAGGCGAATCTCAATCGCCGGTCATGAGTGATCACCCTCAGGCGTGGTAGCTCTCACCGGGTGACACTTCACAAGCACGTCGCGGCGGCCGACGAGCGGCTCCTCAGCCGGCTCGCCGGGGCCGACCAGCCCGTCCTCGACCAGGCGATGCTCCGCCTCGGCCAGGCCGCGAACCACGGCGCGCTCTGGATTGCCGTGGCGGCCGCGCTTGCCGCCAGGCGCAGCAAATGGACCCGCCGCGCGGCGCTGCGCGGCGTCGCGGGCTTAATGATCGGCAGCACAGCCGCCAATGCCATTACCAAGCAGGTCGTCGGCCGCACCCGTCCAGAGGGTGCGGCCGACCGGTCTTCCGGGCCGCTGCGGACGACGTCCTTCCCGTCGGGGCACGCCGCGTCCGCAGCCGCCTTCGCGACCGGGGTCGCACTCGAGGTGCCT
The DNA here is from genome assembly GCA_036758685.1 of Streptosporangiaceae bacterium. GTDB lineage: Bacteria > Actinomycetota > Actinomycetes > Streptosporangiales > Streptosporangiaceae > JAJYUU01. The sequence continues at coordinate 21,780 of DAIOWC010000008.1, forward strand.
GCCCTGGCGCTCCCGGTCGGAGGCCTCGCTGCGCTGGTCGGCGTTTCCCGCGTCGTCACCCGCGTGCATTTCCCCTCCGACGTCGCCGCGGGCTTCGCCATCGGCACCGCCGCCGGATTGCTGACCCTGCGCTGGTGGCCGAGACGCCCGACCGAACCGGCCACGGCGGCGCGGCCGCGGCGGGACGCGCCGGCCTCGCCCGACGGCGTCGGCCTGGCCATGGTGGTCAACTGCAGCGCCGGCACAGCCTCCGCCGACCTCGCCGAGTCACTGCGCCAGAGCCTCCCCGAGGCCGAGATCATCGTCGCGACCGCGGAAGACGACCTTGACGGACTGGTCCGGAAGGCAGCCGCCGGAGCGCGCATCCTGGGCGTAGCCGGCGGCGATGGATCGGCGCGGCTGGCGGCCGGGGTCGCGGCGGAAGCCGGGCTCCCGCTGCTGGTGATCCCGGCCGGCACCTTCAATCATTTCGCCGCCGACCTCGGCGTCACGTCGGCTGAAGATGCGCTCGAAGCACTGAGGCAGGGTGACAGCGTCCTTGTGGACGTGGCCGACGCCGACGGGGTCGCGTTCCTTAACACGGCGAGTACCGGCGTCTACGTCGACCTTGTCCGCGCGCGCGAGCGCATGGAAAAGGTCCTCGGGAAGTGGCCGGCCGTCCTCATCGCGCTGGCGCATGTGCTGCGCACGAGCAGGCCGGTCGAGCTCATCGTCAACGGCCGCCGCCGCAAGGTGTGGCTGCTGTTCGCCGGCAACTGCCGCTACGAGCCGGCCGGCGCCGCGCCGGCCTACCGGCCCGACCTGGCCGACGGCACGCTCGACATCCGGCTGATCGATGGCTCGCAGCCGCTGGCCAGGACGAGGCTCGTGACCGCGGTAATGCTCGGCACGCTCGGCCGGTGCCGGGTCTACCAGACGTGGTCGGCTCCGGCACTGCGGGTCGAGTCGGTGGACGGAAGCCCCGTGCAGATGGGCCTTGACGGCGAGGCCACCGAGACCAGCGCGGCGATCAGCCTCGTGAAACACCCGAAAAATCTGCTGGTCTACCGGCCGGCGTCGGGTCAGTAAACCGCTCAACTGGAGGTAGCCATGGTTGCGCGCACTGCGCATCGCGGAACGTTCCGCGCCCGAAGAGCCGCGCGCCAGACGGCCAATAGCCGTCCGATGGCATGGCTGGCACGAGCCGGCCTCGCCGCGCGCGGCGTTATGTACGTCCTGATCGGCATCATCGCCATCGAGATAGCCATCAACGGATCGAAGCAGCAGGCCGACCGGACTGGGGCCGTCCGGCTGGTGGCGAAGACACCGTTCGGCTCGGTCCTTCTGTGGCTGGTCGTGATCGGGTTCGCCGGCATGACCCTCTGGCGCCTCTCCGAGGCGATCTGGGGCAGCAACGAGAGCGGCGGCCGGAAGGCCAGCAAGCGGCTCGCGAACCTGGTCCGCGCGGTGTTCTACGGCGCGGTCACCTACGGGATCCTCAAGTACGCCCTCGGCGTCGGGCAGCCCTCGTCGAGTGACAAGCAGTCGCAGGACCTGACGGCGACCGCGCTGAAGCACCAGGGCGGGCAGTGGGTCGTAGCGATTGTCGGAATCATCATCGTGATCGCCGGCCTCTACACGATGTACCGCGCGTACAAGCTCAAGTTCCTCAAGCACATGCGGCTGGGCTCGGCCTCGGCCGGTACCCGCAAGATCGTGACGCGCCTCGGCCAGATCGGCGGGATCGCCAGAGGGTTTGTGTTCGGGACCGTTGGCGTCTTCCTCATCATCGCCGCGAAGGACGCGAACCCGCGGCAGGCGAAGGGGATCGACACCGCGCTGCGGGCACTCGCGCACACGCCGCTCGGTCCGTGGCTGCTCGTGGTCGTGGCGCTCGGGCTGGTGACGTTCGGCGTCTACTCCTGGTGCGAAGCCAGGTGGCGTGAGGTCTGATCGGGACCGATGACCTCACCTATATAAGGCGAAGCCCGGGCCGGCACCATCGGAGCCGGCCCGGGCTTCTGCGACGAGATGACCGGGCTCAGGCCAGGTCGAACCGGTCCAGGTCCATGACCTTGGCCCAGGCGGCCACGAAGTCGTTGACGAACTTCTCCTTCGCGTCGTCACTCGCGTAGACCTCGGCGAGCGCACGCAGCTCGGAGTTCGACCCGAAGACCAGGTCGACCCGGCTGCCGGTCCACTTAACCTCATTGGTCGCCGCGTCGCGGCCCTCGAAGGCGTTCGCGTCCTTGGCCGTCGGCTGCCAGGTCGTGCCTATGTCGAGCAGGTTGACGAAGAAGTCGTTGGTCAGCGACCCGGGCGTGGTGGTGAACGCGCCCAGCGGCGACTGCTCGTAGTTCGCGCCGAGGACGCGCAGGCCGCCCACGAGGACCGTCATCTCCGGCGCGCTCAGCGTCAGCAGGTTCGCCCGGTCGAGCAGCAGGTACTCGGCCGGCAGCCGGTTGCCCTTCCCGAGGTAGTTGCGGAAGCCGTCCGCCTTTGGCTCCAGCGCCGCGAACGAGTCGACGTCGGTCTGCTCCTGCGCCGCGTCGCTGCGACCCGGCGAGAACGGGACCTCGACGTCGAAGCCCGCGTCTCTGGCTGCCTTCTCGACGGCAGTGCCGCCGGCGAGCACGATCAGGTCGGCGAGTGAGACCCGCTTCCCGCCGCCGCTCGCCGAGTTGAAGGACTCCTGGATGCCCGCCAGCGTGCGCAGGACCGTGGCCAGCTGAGCGGGCTCGTTGACCTCCCACCCGACCTGCGGCTCAAGGCGGATCCGGCCGCCGTTGGCGCCGCCGCGCTTGTCACTGCCGCGGAACGACGAGGCCGCCGCCCACGCGGTGGACACCAGCTGCGGCACCGACAGGCCGGAGGCCAGGATCTGGCTCTTGAGAGCGGCAACGTCCGCCGCGTCGACGAGCCCATGCGTGACCGCCGGGACCGGGTCCTGCCAGATCAGTACCTCGGTCGGCACCTCGGGCCCGAGGTAACGCACGATCGGGCCCATGTCGCGGTGGGTCAGCTTGAACCACGCGCGGGCAAAGGCGTCCGCGAACTCGTCCGGGCTGGCCAGGAAGCGCCGCGTTATCTGCTCGTAGACCGGGTCCATCCGAAGCGAGAGGTCGGTCGTCAGCATCGTCGGAGCGTGGCTCTTCGACGGGTCGTGCGCGTCCGGAACGGTGCCAGCCCCGGCGCCATCCTTCGGCTTCCACTGGTAGGCGCCCGCCGGGCTCTTGGTCAGCTCCCACTCGTAGGCGTACAGGGTCTCGAGGAAGCTGTTGTCCCATGTCACCGGCGTGGGCGTCCAGATCACCTCGATGCCGCTGGTGATCGCGTCGGCGCCCTTGCCGGTACCGTAGCTGCTCTTCCAGCCGAGGCCCTGCTGCTCGAGCGGGGCCGCCTCGGGGTCCGCGCCCACGTTATCCGCCGGCCCGGCGCCGTGGGTCTTGCCGAAGGTATGGCCGCCCGCGATCAGCGCGACCGTCTCCTCATCGTTCATCGCCATCCGGCTGAACGTCTCCCGGATGTCGCGGGCCGCGGCCACCGGGTCCGGGGTGCCGTTCGGGCCCTCGGGGTTGACGTAGATCAGGCCCATCTGGACGGCGCCGAAGGGCTCCGCGAGCTCCCGGTCGCCGGAGTAGCGCTCGTCGTCCAGCCAGGTCGTCTCGGGGCCCCAGTAAACATCGTCGTCCGGCTCCCACTCGTCCACGCGGCCGCCGCCGAAGCCGAAGGTCTTGAAGCCCATCGACTCCAGCGCGACGTTGCCGGTGAGGATCATGAGGTCGGCCCACGAGATCTTCCGGCCGTACTTCTGCTTGACCGGCCACAGCAGCCGGCGGGCCTTGTCGAGGCTGACATTGTCGGGCCAGCTGTTGATCGGGGCGAACCGCTGCTGACCCGCGCCTGCACCGCCGCGGCCGTCGGCGATGCGGTAGGTACCGGCGCTGTGCCACGCCATCCGGATCATGAGCGGGCCGTAGTGGCCGAAGTCGGCCGGCCACCAGTCCTGCGAGGTGGTCAGCACCGCCAGGATGTCCCGCTTCACCGCCGCCAGGTCGAGAGTCTTGAACGCCTCGGCGTAGCTGAAGTCCGCGCCCATCGGGTTGGCGACGGCCGGGTTCTTGGCCAGGATCTTGAGGTTGAGCCGGTTCGGCCACCACTCCTGGTTGGCGTCACCGAGGGTCGGGTGCGCGCGTCCGGGCGCGATGGGGCATTCCCCTTCCGGGGTCGCGCCTTCGACGACTACTGGATCATGGTTCTCGGACATGGGAATACCTCCGGACTAGGCGGATCACGGCGCCAAGGATGTGTTGCGGGCAGTGGAGCAGTCGGGGCACAGGCCCCAGTAGATGACCTCGGCCTCATCGATCGAGAAGCCGTGGTCGTCGGACGCGGTCAGGCAGGGTGCCTCGCCGACGGCGCAGTCGACGTCGGCCACGGCCCCGCATGACCGGCACACCACGTGGTGATGATTGTCGGTAATGCGTCCCTCGAACCTGGCCGGGCTGCCGGCCGGCTCGATCCGGCGTACGAGCCTTGCGGCCGTGAGCGCGTGCAGGGCCTCGTAGACGGCTTGCAGGGAGACATGGCCGACGCGATCACGCACGCCGGACGCGATCGCCTCGACACCGAGGTGATCACCGACCCGGACGGTCTCGAGCAGCGCGACGCGGACGGCCGTCACCCGCAGACCCGCGCGCCGGAGCTCATCGGCGGTGGCCGGTATCTGAGCGGCAGTCATCCCACGTCCGACCTGTCTGGCAAATACGAACTATCCAATAAAACGAATGACTCAAGTCTACAGACAGCCTCCTCGGCCTCCTTGCCGGGGTTTCCGTCGTCCTTTCGTCCCGTTTGCAGTCAGTGGCCCGGCATCCTGAGACCGCGGCGCGCCCGGACATCGGGACCGATTGTCAGGGCTATGCACTGAGAATCGGTCCCGATCAGCCTGGCCTCAGGCATCTCGCGCGGGCCGCGCCCCGAGCGCGCCATGCCCGCGGCTGATGAGGCGCATGGGATAGACTGCTTCTACACGGCATATCGTGAGGCGACGCCATCAGGGCGCGCCGGTCGTACCTCGCTCGGTGAGCGGGATGGTTTCCACGGATTTCAGGTGGCGGCCCTCGAAGATGCGGCCACCTGAATCCGAAAGTGATCACTGATGAAACCTTCGCCTGCCGAGATGACGCCTGCCCACCGGCGTCGGCGCCGGGGCAAACCCGCGCCGCCCGTCACTGGCCGCACGCAGTCCGGCCGACCGCCGGCCGACCGGACCCAGCAACGCCCGGCCCGACCGGCCGGCTCCTCCGACGCCAGGCCCGCGGTCCCCCCGTCGAACGCGACCTTCGCCGAACTCGGCGTTCCCGCCCGGCTGCTCGCCGTACTGGCCGACGCCGGCATCACCTCGCCGTTCCCGATCCAGGCCGCCACTCTGCCGGATGCGCTCGCCGGGCTGGACATTCTCGGCCGCGGCCGGACCGGCTCGGGCAAGACGCTGGGCTTCGCGATCCCGATGGTCGCCCGGCTGGCGGGTGGTCATACCGCCGCAGGCCGTCCCCGGGGCCTGGTCCTGGTGCCGACCAGGGAGCTGGCAAGCCAGGTCCGGGCCGTGATCGAGCCGCTGGCCCGCGCCATGGACCTGACCGTGACGTCAATTTACGGTGGCACCCGGCAGAATCCCCAGGTAGCGGCGCTGCGCCGTCGGGTGGACATCGTCGTGGCCTGCCCCGGAAGGCTGGCCGATCTCATCGAGCAGGGGCACTGCGACCTGGGTGACGTCGAGATCAGCGTGCTTGACGAGGCCGACCACATGGCTGACCTGGGCTTCCTGCCGGTGGTGCGGCGTCTCCTGGCGGCGACGCCGGCGCACGGCCAGCGCATGCTGTTCTCGGCCACGCTCGACAATGCCGTCGATGTGCTGGTTAGCAGGTTCCTGAGCGATCCGGCCGTGCACTCGGTCGACTCGCCAGCGGCGGCTCCCGCGGCCATGGTCCATCACGTCCTCACCGTCGATCCAGGGGACCGGGTTGAAGTTGTCGCCACGCTGGCCGGTGGCAACAACCAGTCGCTGGTCTTCACCCGCACCAGGAGCGGCGCGAAGAGGCTCACCCGCCAGCTCAGCGGCGCGGGAGTGCCCGCGGTTGAACTGCACGGCGACCTCGGGCAGGGGGTCCGGCAGCGCAATCTGGCGTCGTTCGCGTCGGGCGCCACCCGAGTCCTGGTCGCCACCGACATCGCCGCCCGTGGCATCCACGTGGACGGGATCGATCTCGTCATCCACGCCGACCCGCCGGGCGAGCACAAGGCTTACCTGCACCGGTCGGGCCGCACCGCCCGGGCCGGCGCCACCGGCGTGGTGATCACCCTGCAAACGCCGGCGCAGGTGACGGCCGTACGAGGGCTGATGCGCCGCGCGGCAGTCACCCCGATGCATGCGAGCGTCGGCCCGGAGTCGGCGCTGCTGCAGGACATTGCCGGGCCGCCGGCCGACCGCGTCCTGCCGACGTCCTCTTCCCGGCCCGCCGCAGGCGGAGCGCCGTCGACCAGCCCCAGGGCGGCGAGGGACGCCAGGAACAGCCGCAGCACGGGCGCGGCGTCCCGCGGCTACCGCGGGCGCGGAGGCGCTGATCCGCGACCGTCAGGCCGGCCTGGAGCCGGCCAGCGGGCACGTAAAGGCAACGGGAATAAGGCGGTTGCACGCTGACGCTGAAGCTTCCAGTTGTTGTCGACGTTTGCGATCGTTGAGGCGCCCGCATTTTCGACGTTGGGCGTCTCGCCATCTGGCTGAGGATCTTCATCCGGGGCGGGCAACCAGCAGCTGATCCGCATGATCATGCGGCTCCAGGCTCGTCTTTGAAGGAGACAGCAGAATGGCACAAGGCACTGTGAAGTGGTTTAACCCGGACAAGGGCTTCGGTTTTATCGCGCCCGACGACGGCTCCGCGGATGTATTCGTGCATCACTCGGCGATCGACATGGGCGGCTATCGCAGCCTGGCCGAGAACCAGAAGGTCGAGTACACCACGCGGCAGGGCCCCAAGGGCCCGCAGGCTGACCAGGTCCGCGCCCTCTAGAGCAGGCATCGGCGGGCCCTCGTTTTCACGCGAGGGCCCGCCGCTCCACATGCGCACTTGGCGGACGGTGAACGAACCGGCCCGTTCGTTGCGCATACTGGTGTTGATGAGAAACCAGCCCGCGCCATGACCCGGCGCCCCTTGCCCGGCAGTCCGTTCAACACCCCGCCGCCACCGCCCGAGCCGGTCGAGGTGTTCGCGGCGCAGGACCTCGTGACCCACGACCGCTATGGCCTTGGTCGAGTTATCAGTAGCGAAGCAGACACGGTGCTCATCGACTTTGGTGGAGTCAAGCACCTAATCCGCGCCCCTTACACCAAGCTCACCAAGCTCTGACCCCGGCCGCGCCGAGCGCAGGATCCTGCCTGCCTCTCGTCACGACTCGCCGCTGCGATGGCCTCGCCTCGCGGCGGCGCAGCCATGCCCGCCGGCTGAGTCGTAACCACAGACCTTCGCGTTAGGGCACAAAGTAACAAAATCGTCACAGCCGGGCTGCTGTCCGCCCATGGCCCTAGCCAGACATCCAACCCTGATACAAACTGTGGCCAACGCGATGCAAACGCTGTGGTCTTGGCGTCTGTCTAGCTAAAACCAGATATCTTGGGCCAAAGCCAAGATGACGCTATACCTGACCGGAAAAGCAGGGAGTTGGAAGCGATGCGTTCGACCCGCCGACTGGCCGCATTGGGGGCGGTGCTAGCCCTCGGAAGCCTGCTCGCCGCGTGCGGCAGTACGTCTCCGAAGGTCGGAAGCGGCAGTGCCGTCAAGGGCCAGCTGGTGCGCGGTGGCGTCGTCAACATTGCCCAGCCGTCCGGCGCGACGCCTAACGACATCTTCCCGCTAGGGCCGGCCACGAACGCCAACGGCTACAACGTGAACCTGACCATGGGTTCGTGGCCGTCGCTGGTATACGTCGGCGACGGCACTCAGTCGGACGTCAATGCGCAGGAGAGCCTGTACAGCTCGCTGACCTGGTCGAACAACGACCAGCAGGTCACGATCGTGCTGAAGCCCTGGAAGTGGTCCGACGGCCAGCCGATCACCGCCAGGGACTTCACGTTCGTTTACAACCTGCTGAAGTACAACTACAACGACTGGATCGACTACACCCAGGGCCTGTTCCCGACCGACGTGACCAAGGTGCTCACGCCGAACTCGCGGACGATCGTGCTCGACCTCAACCGGTCGTACAACCCGGCGTTCTACACCGACGACGAGCTGTCCTACATCCCGCTGCTGCCGCAGCACGTCATGGACCGCACGTCGCTGACCGGCAAGGTGAGCAACTACGACCTCACCAAGGCCGGGGCCGACGCGGTCTGGACGTTCCTGCAGAAGCAGGGCGAGGAGGAAGGCACCTTCACCTCCAGCCCGCTGTGGCAGGTAGTGGACGGTCCGTGGAAGATCACGACGTTCCTGAGCGACGGCTACTACGCCTGGACGCCGAACAAGAACTACTCGGGCCCGGACAAGCCGATCCTGTCCAAGGTGATCTACACCCCGTTCACCGACGACGACGCTGAGATGGACACCCTGCGCTCGGGCACCACCCTGAGCCTGGCCGCCCTGCCGCTGAACGACATCAAGCAGATCCCGGCGCTCGAGGCCGAGGGCTATACCGTCGCCACGGTGCCCACGCCCGGCGTGGCCGAGATCGTCCCGAACCTTTACAACCCGGTCAACGGCCCGATCCTGCGCCAGCTGTACATCCGCCAGGCGTTCGAGTACCTGGTCGACCGGCCGCTCATCGTCAACAAGGTGTATGCCGGGTACGCCGACCCTGGCAACGGGCCGGTGCCGGTGCTGTACGGCCAGCAGTGGGACTCCCCGCTGGAGAAGTCCGGCGGCCCGTACCCGTACTCGCCGTCCAAGGCCACCGCGCTGCTCAAGGCTCACGGCTGGAAGGTCGTCCCGAACGGCGAGGACACCTGTCAGCAGCCCGGCTCTGGCCCGACGCAGTGCGGTGCCGGGATCACGGCGGGCGAGAAGCTCGGCTTCACCCTGATCTACTCCTCCGGCTCGGCCACGTTCGACCAGCAGAACGCCGACATCCAGAGCACCGAGGCGCTGGCCGGCATCAAGGTCGCGCTCAAGCCCGAGCCGTTCAACACCATCAACGCCACCACCGGCTACTGCAACGCCTCCTCGCACCCGACCTCCACGTGCAGCTGGCAGATGCAGGACTACGGATACAACCCGTACTCGCTTGACCCGGCCGGGGCCGGAATGTTCAACACCGACGCGGTCGGCAACTACGGCGGCTACTCGAGCCCGGAGATGGACTCGCTGATCAATCAGACCGAGTACGGGTCCAGCTCGTCAGCGTTCTTCAACTACGAGAACTACGCGGCCGAGCAGCTTCCCTACCTCTGGCTGCCCGACGAGTCTGGCGTCTTCGTCTACCGCAAGAACCTGGCCGGGGTGTTCCCGTCGAATCCGTTCTCGGCGACGCTCAACCCGGAGGTGTGGTACTACACCAAGTCGGCCAAGTGACCCGCTATCTGGTCCGCCGGCTCGGCCAGTCCGTTGTGGTCGTGTTCGGCGTCATGGTCCTCACGTTCCTGCTCCTGCACATGGAGCCGGGCAGCGTGGCCAGGGCGATCCTGGGCAACGGCGTCCACGTCTCCCAGCTGCGGCTGGCGATGTTCGACAGCCTTTACGGGCTGAACAAGCCGCTGTACGCCCAGTTCTGGCTGTACATCGTTCAGCTGTTCCACGGCAACATGGGCGTGTCCTACCAGTCGCTCCAGCCCGTGTCGACGCTGATCGCGCAGCGGCTGCCGCGGGACGCGGTGCTGGTCGGCTTGTCCACTCTGCTGGCACTGATCATCGGCATCCCGACCGGGGTCTACCAGGCCCTGCACCACAACGAGCTGGCCGACGACGTGCTCGCGGGCACCTGGTTCACGCTGTACGCGGCGCCGGACTTCATGGAGGCGCTGCTGCTGATCGCGCTGCTGTGCGTCCAGTTCCACGTGTTCCCGCCGGCCTTTCCCGGCGGGGTCACCTCGGTGGGCGGCCTGTTCACCAACTGGCGCGCGCTTTTCCTGCCCGTGGTCGTGCTGTCGATCAACAGCGTGGCCGGCTTCAGCCAGTACGCCCGGTCGACGGCAATCCAGACGCTGGCCGAGGACTACATCCGGGCGGCGCGGGCCAAGGGCCTGTCCGAGCGGCTCGTGGTCACCCGCCACGTGCTGCGCAACTCACTCCTGCCGGTCGTCACGATTCTCGGACTCTCCCTGCCCGACATCGTGGCGGGCGCCCTCATCGCTGAGGCGATCTTCAACTTCCCCGGCATGGGACTGCTGTTCTGGCAGTCCGCGCTCGCACACGACTTCCCGGTCATGCTGGGCGGCACTCTGATCATTGGCGTCGCGACCGTGCTCGGCAATTTCGCCGCCGACATCGCCTACAGCGTCCTGGACCCGAGGATCCGGTATGGCAACTCCTGAACTAGCGCCACCGACGCTGGCCGGAACCGACGTCATCACGCCCGAAGGCGGCGAGGCGGCCGGCAGCACCGGCGGGGCGCAGCTCAGCTTCAAGGCCTTCCTGCACAACAAGCGGGCCATGACCGGCACCGCGATCATCGTGCTGATGGGCCTGTTCTGCTTCGTGGGCCCGCTGCTGTACCACACGAACCAGACCGCGGTGAACCTCGGCCTGGAGAACAACCCGCCAGGAGCGGGCAACCCGCTCGGCACCGACCAGTACGGGATTGACATCCTCGGCCGCCTGATGGTGGGCGGTCAGTCGTCGCTGGAACTCGGCTTCGCCGTGGGTCTGGCCAGCACGCTCATCGGAATGTTCTACGGCGCGATCTCGGGCATGTTCGGCGGCGTGGTCGACACGATCATGATGCGGATCGTCGACACGCTGCTGGCCGTGCCGACCTTCATCCTGCTGATCATCGTGGCCAGCATGTACTCGCTCAGCCTGGGCGTGATCATCCTGATCCTGACCGCGCTGTCCTGGTCGGACATCTCCCGGCTCGTGCGCGGCCAGGTGCTCGCGCTCCGGCCGAGGGAGTTCGTCCAGGCCGCGACGTCGATGGGCGCGACCCGATGGCGGATCCTGATCCGCCACATGGTGCCGAACACCCTGGGCGTCTGCGTCGTCACCGCGACGTTCGCGGTCGCCGACTCGATTTACGCGCTGTCGGCACTGAGCTTCCTCGGCATCGGCCCGCCGCCGCCGTTCGCCGACTGGGGGACGATGCTGACCGGCGGCGTGGACAACCTCTTCAACGGCTACTGGTGGCAGGTGTACCCGCCGCTGATCGTCCTGGTCATCGTCGTGGTGGCGTTCCGCCAGATCGGCGACGCGCTCAACGACATCGTCAGCGGCAACCGGACCACCTCCGTGCGCCGGAAGAAGCGGCGGTTCGGCTTCCTGCCCCTCTCGACCCGCTACGAGTGACCTACGGCCCGGTGCTGGCCGTGGCGCTGGTCTTCGGTGCCGCGTCAGGCAGGGGTACCTAAGCGTCCCGGTACTGGTCCCATGAGCTACGGACGTCATGACAGATTCGTGACTCCGTGCCCGCCGCTAGCGTCGAGATCGCCCGAACCCTGGTCGGCGGGAAGGAATTATTCAGATGGCATCGATCATCCGGGAGGCAGTGATCAGTGCCCCGGCGGCGCAATGCTGGGATGCGGTCCGCGACTTCGGCGCCCTGCACAAGCGGCTGGCCGCGGGGTTCGTGACCGATGTGACGATGGTGAACGAGCGCGACCGGCGGGCGACGTTCTTTACCGGGGCCGTCGCCACCGAGCGGCTGATCGGCATCGACGAGGAGTCGATGCGTCTCGCCTACAGCGTCATCGACGGCCCGATGCAGGCCACGCACTACAACGCCTCGGCTCAGATCGTGCCGCTCGGCACGGATCGCTGCCGGTTTGTGTGGACGATCGACGTCCTGCCGGACGAGCTCGCGCCCAGGGTCGCAGAACTCATGGGCGCCGGGCTCCGCGCGATCACCGCCACCCTTGATGGCAGCTAGCCACTCAGGCCGATCCGGGCAGGCCGAAGCGGGCAAACAACTCGGCGCCGCCGATCCAGCGATCGCAGTCCGGCGGCTCCAGCGTCTCGGCGGCCAGGAAGGCGGTTACCGCTGAGATCCTCTCGCCGTCCAGCGTGAGGACGTTGATGGCCGCCGCGACGTAGGCGTCCCTGGCCGTGCTGAACATATAGCCGCCCAGCGCGAGCTGGCCGTTCGCCCGCGTCGGCCGGTGCCGCCACCGCTCGGTCAGCGGGAAGCGCTCCACGAACTCCCGCACGCCGGCGTGGCCCTGGAACCAGGTCGGATAGGGCGGCATGGACCACGAGACATCTGCCGTCAGCATCGTGATCAGCGTGTCGGCGTCGCCTCGTTCCAGCGCGTCGGCGAATTGCTCGACGATCTGCTGGGTCCGCTTGTCGCCTAGCAGGCGCAACGCCGACTGCTGGCTGCCGGCGGGCAGGCGCCCGGCCGCCGCGGCGCGGGCGCGCTGCAGTGCGCTGTTCACCGCCGACCTCGAGGCTCCGAGCTGGCCGCATATCTCGGCGGTCGAGAAACCGACGACCTCGCGCAGCAAGAGCACCGCCCGCTGCAGCGGCGGCAGCTGCTGGACGACGGCAAGGAATGCTAGTTCGAGGCTCTCGCGCTGCTCGTACCTGGCTTCCGGCGAGAGGCGGACGGTCCCGGTGAGCCACTGGTCCGGGTAGGGCTCAAGCCATAGCGGTTCAGCCAGCGGTCCGCGCAGGTCAGCGAGGCGCTCCGCCGCCGGGCGGAAGTCCACGGGAAGCTCCCGCCGCGACCGGTGCTTCATGCTGTCCAGCGCGGTGTTGGTGGCGATCGAGTAGAGCCAGGAGCGCACTGAACCGCGGCCCTCGAATCCGGCCAGGCTCCGCCACGCTCGCAGCAGCGCGTCCTGGAGCGCATCGTCGGCGTCGTGCACCGAGCCCAGCATTCGGTAGCAATGGGCGCGCAGCCCGCTGCGATAGACCTCGACCAGGTCACCGAAGGCGCCGGTGTCACCTTCCCGCGCCAGCCTCAGAAGGGCCTGCTCGTCGACGCGCGTGTCCTTGGAAACGCTCACCTACGCACGCTAACCGGTCACTTCCGCGCTAGGTGGCATAGATCCGCGGCGCGCGGCCCCTCGGCAACTCCCACTCCTCCGGCCGACCGGACGCCGTCATGTCCAGGTAGAGACAGCCCAGGTCGACGTGGTCCGGGCCGCGGACGTAGGCCGAGTAGGTGTGGAAGATCGCGCGGTCAGTGCGCAGGAAGCAGCTGACCCCCGGCAGCTCGAACGAGTCGTCGGCGGGGAGCTCGGACACGGATTGGTAGTCATAGTTTCGCTGCCCGGCCGCCCCGTCGAGAGTCACCTGGAAGTCGTAGTTGAAGTCGCTGCCGTAGGAGGAGTACCAGGGCACCGTCAAGTTGCGGCCGCCGCGGTAGGCGTCAATCTTGGCGTAGGGCGCCCGGCACACCATCGCGT
>DAIOWC010000008.1:35410-52387 GCA_036758685.1 Streptosporangiaceae bacterium
CGGCCGCCGCGGTAGGCGTCAATCTTGGCGTAGGGCGCCCGGCACACCATCGCGTAGGTCGTGTCGCGCGAGCGCAGCCGCTCAGTCAGCGAGTCCGTCAGCTCGCTAGTGACCTGAGGGCAGCGCGGGCACGCCGAGTCCCAGTCGGGACCGAACATGATGTGCTGGATGACCAGCTGACTGCAGTCGCCGAACATGTCCGCGAGCGAGACCTGCCCCTGCGAGCCCTCGAAGGCGTAGTTCTTGTCGACCCGGGCCCGGAGCCACTCTTCCCGGGAGGCAACCTCCGGCAGTGCCATGACATCCTCCTCCGCGGGTGGCAGTCGCACCCGGTCCCTCTGCCTGATGTGACTGGGCGGCGGGCGCGAAATCATCGGGCAACGACCGCCGATCACGCCGACAGTTCGACAAAGTGCGGTTGAAATGGGTCGTTACTATCCCGCAATGGCCCCGTAGGCTTTATGGGAATTTCCCTCCCAAGGAGGCCCCCCGGCGTACCGTAGATGCAATTGCACATAGGAACGTGCAATTGCGCTCAGGGGAGGGCTTCTCGATGCGGCCAGCTGGCTCTGTCGGCGTGAGCGGCCGACACAGGGCACGGTTAGTGCGGCGGCCCATGAAGGGCCGCCGATTGGCAGCTGCTGGTGCAGCGCTACTGGCGACGTTAGCCGGCACAACAATCGCCGGCTCCGGAGCGTCGGCCAACTCCAGTGAGACCGTCATTGTCACCTCGTCGGGCCTGTTGAGCCCGGTGACCGCGGTCGTGAGCGTGCTCGGCTCGGTGTTGTCGCCGCTGCCCATCATCGGCGGGGTCGTGGCCTCGATACCCACGGCCCTGGAACCGGTCCTCGCCGCACTGCCCGGCATCACCGTGACCCCCGATGTCTCGGTGAGCATCGAGTCCACGACCGAATCGACCGGGCCGCACACGCCATCGGATGCATTCCTGCAGCAGACCGGCGCCACGCAGCTGGCAGCGGACGGCGACACCGGCCAGGGCGTCACCGTCGGGGTGATAGACACCGGGATCGACAACCTGCCCGACTTTGCCGGACGGCTCATCGGCGGAGTGGACCTGACCGGCGGCGGCAACCCGTTCCAGGACAGCTACGGGCACGGAACCTTCGTGGCCGGACTGATCGCCGGAAACGGCGCCTCATCGAACGGTCAGTACTCCGGCGAGGCGCCCGGCGCCGACCTCGTGTCGATCAAGGTTGCCGGCGCGAGCGGCGTCACCAACCTGGGCACCGTGATCCTGGGCGTGCAGTGGGCGATCGACCACGAGAGCACCTACAACCTCAGGGTCCTCAACATGTCGCTCGGGTTCCAGCCCTTCACGTCGACGTTGATCAACCCGCTGGACATGGCCGTCGAGGCCGCCTGGAACTCGGGCATCGCGGTGGTGGTCTCCGCGGGCAATGCCGGGCCGTCTAACGGCACGATCCTGTCCCCCGGCGACGACCCGCTGGTGATCACCGTGGGCGCCCTGGACGACATGGCTCAGTCCAATGTCGCTGACGATGAGATGAACGACTTCAGCAGCGCCGGGCCGACCTCGCCGGACGGCTGGACCAAGCCCGACCTGGTCACGTCAGGCCGCTCGGTGGTCAGCCTGGCGGCACCGGGATCGACGGTCTACAACCAGAATCCGTCCGCCCGCATCGGCTCGGGTAACTTCGTGGGCTCCGGCACGTCGTTCAGCTCGGCGATCACCGCCGGCGCCGCCGCGCTGGTGCTGGCCGACAACCCCGGCCTCACGCCCGATCAGCTGAAGGCTCAGTTGCTCGGCAACACCGACCCCGGGCCCGTCGGCAACCCCTTCGTCGACGGGCACGGGGCGCTCAACGCCTACGCGGCCGCCACCTCGGCCCCGATGAACCTGAGCCAGTCGACCGCGGGCCTGCTCCCCACCCTGCCCGGCGCGACTGTCTCCCTTTCGCCCACGGGCCCCGCCAACACCTGGAACGTGAACCTGTGGACAGGGATCTCCTGGCCGCAGTCGTCAGCCGAGGACACGAGCTGGGGCGGCCTGGACTGGACGGGCAAGGAATGGAACAACTGGGCCTGGACCGGCAAGGAATGGAACAACTGGGCCTGGGCGGGCGCGGACTGGAACGGCCTGACCTGGGACGGCTCCGCCTGGACCGGCAAGGAGTGGAACGACTCCGCCTGGGAAGGCGCGGCCTGGGCCGGTTCGGCCTGGAACAGCTCCGCGTGGAATTGACGCCAGGGCACAGAGCGGGCCGCGCATGAAGACCTCGCGGAAGACGGCGGCGATCGTGGCCGCGGTGGTGGTCGGCGGCGCGCTCACGTTAGCCCTCGCCGGCTGGCGCCAGTGGGGCTTAGAGCACGTCGATCAGCATCAGTGGATCATCGCCAGCGCCATGGGCGCGCTCGCGCTGGCGAGCCGGGTCTGGCCGATCGTCCTGTTCCGCGACGACGAGTCCGAAGCGTTCAACATGGACGAGGCCTTCTTCGTGATCCTCGCCCTGCTTGTGCCACCACTCGTCACGCTGGGCGCGTTCGTGCTCGTGACGATCCTGGCCCAGGCGGCCCGCAGGCGCGCCTTCGTCAAGTTTGCGTTCAATGCGGGACAGGTGGCGATTGCGACCGGCCTGGGGCTCGTGGTGAGCCGGGGCATATCCGCCCCGTCCAGAGTGCTCACCGTCGAGGCCGTCACGGCAGTGATCATCGGCGCCGCGGTGTACTTCGTCACCAACACGCTGCTCGTCAACAGCGTCCTGGTGTCGATGGGCACGACCTGGGGAGAGTTCGCCAGGGACCTGCGGATTCAGGTGACGCTCGCCGGAACCGGGGTGCTGTTCGGCGTGATCCTCGCGCTGGCCGTCGAGGCGCACATCTGGGCGCTGGTGCTGGCTATCCCCGGGCTCGTGCTCGGCAGGCAGCTCATCAGCGCCAGGTTTGCGGCCATCTATGACCGCAAGCGCATGGAGGGCCTGTACGAGGTCACGTTGCAGGCCAACCGAGGGCTGCGCCGGGAAGCCGTTCTCGAGACGATTCTGGGCTCGGTGCGGCGCCTGCTGCGCAGCCCGCAGGCCGCCGTAACGCCAGAGGAGCCAGGGCCGGGATCGCTGACGGCGCCGATGATCGTCGCCGGGCAGCAGCGCTGGCTGGTCGCCTCGGGCCGACGGCGGGATGAGCCGTTTGACGAGGCCGACCGCGGCCTCCTGCGTGCCCTCGCTGCCGTCGGCACCGGCGCGCTCAGCAACGCCGAGCTCTACCAGCAGGTCCACGTCGAGCGGGAACGGCTCGCCTCGATCACACTCAACATCGGCGAGGGCGTCTGCGCATTATCGGCCGACGGGACGCTGACCTTCGTCAACCCGGCTGCGGCAGACATGATCGAGCTCCCCCGGATGGACTTCACTGGCAGCGGCCCGATCGGCGCTGCGGGCCCGACCGCGCCGGACTTTCTTCTCGTTCCCGCCTTCGAAGCCATGCGCACCGGCCGCACGATCCGCGAGGACGATGCCCGCTTCCGCGGCAAGAACGGCGCCGTGATCCCGGTCGCGTACACGGCATCGACGGTCAGCAGCGATGGCACGCCGTCGGGCGCGGTGATCGCGTTCAGGGACATCACCGAGCGCAAGGCGTTCGAGGACGAGCTTCACCATCACGCCTGCTACGACAGTCTCACCGGGCTGTCCAACCGCCGGCTCCTGGTGGAACGTCTCGACCAGGCGCTGCGCCGGTCGGCCCGCGACCGCAAGACCCACGCGCTGATCTTCGTCGACGTGGACCGGTTCAAGAGCATCAACGACAGCCTCGGGCACGTCACCGGCGACGAGTTCCTGGTGGCGATCGGGGCCCGGCTGAAGGGCGTGGTGCGCGCCGACGATCTGCTGGCTCGCTTCGGCGGCGACGAGTTCGTGGTGCTGCTCGAGGATGTGGCCGGCGTGGACGAGGCCGTCATCGCGGCGCGCCGCATCTGCACGGCCGTGGAGCAGCCGATGGTCCTGCCCGACGGGTACGAGATGGTCGCGACGGTGTCGGTCGGCATCGCGCTGACCGAGCCGGGCAAGAGCGCCGACGACGTGCTCCGCGACGCCGACGTCGCCATGTACGACGCCAAGGCGAAGGGCGGCGGCGGCATCTACAGGGTGTTCGACCAGGTGTCGATGGGCTCCCGCTCGTCGGAGCGTCTGCAGGTCGAGGCCGACCTGCGCAAGGGCCTGGAGCGGACCGAGCTTGAGGTCTACTACCAGCCGTTCTACTCACTGGACGAGCAGCGCATCGTCGGCGCGGAGGCGCTGGTGCGCTGGCGGCACCCCACAAATGGCCTGATCAGCCCCATGCGGTTCATCCCGATCGCCGAGGAAACCGGGCTGATCCTGCCGCTCGGCCGCTACGTGCTCGAGCAGGCGTGCGGCCAGGCGCGCTCGATCAGGGACCGGCTCGGCGTGGACCTGCCGATCAGCGTCAACCTCTCGCCCCGCCAGTTCCAGGAGAGCGGCCTGCTGTCGCAGGTAGCCGCCGCCCTCGATGCCAAGGGGCTGCCCTCGGAGTCGCTCATCTTCGAGATCACCGAGAGCATGGTCATGGAAGACCTCTCGGGTGCCCGCGAGGTCATGAAGAAGCTCAACCGGCTGGGCGTGCGGCTCGCGATCGACGACTTCGGGACCGGGCACTCATCGCTGGCCTATCTGAAGCAGTTCCCGGTGCACGAGGTCAAGGTCGACCGGGCCTTCGTCCAGGGTGTCGCCGAGAGCCCGGTGGATTCGGCGATCGTGCGGGCCGTCATCGACCTCGCCAACGCCATCGGGATCTCGACGGTTGCCGAAGGCGTCGAGACCACCGACCAGGTGACCGGCCTCCGCAACCTCGGCTGCCGGGTCGCCCAGGGCTTCTACTTCTCCCAGCCGCTGCGGGCGGAGGAGTTCGACAACCTTCTCAGCAGCCACTTTGCCGGGAACGAGGCTCCCGCCGCGCCAGTGCTCCTCGGCGATCGCGGCCGCGGCCGTCGCCCGGCCATGCGGCGCCGGTAACCGAGGCCCGGTTGGCGCCAAAATACTGCTATTTCCGTGCCCTAATCGCCGTGCGATCATCGCCATAACGGCCACCACAGGCATGGAGGCAGGCGATGACCACAACGACGCCAGCGGCCACCGAGACCGGGCTCCGCCGGGACGCGATCGGGCTTCGCGAGGTCCTGTTCCAGAGCATCACTGACATGGCACCCGGTGCGGCCATCGCCGCGTCCATCCCTGCCGGTATCGCCTACGCGGGCGGCTCGCTGCCGCTGTCCGTGCTCTTCGCGCTCGTTGCCTGCCTGCTGTGCGCCTGGTCCATCGGCCTGCTCGCGCGGGAACTGCCCGCCGCGGGATCGATGGCCACCTACGCGGCCCGCGGCCTGCACCCGGCCATCGGCTACCTCGTCGCCTGGGCGTACATCCTGGTCGGGCTGCTGATCCAGCCGCTCGTCCTGCTGCAGCTCGGCTTCACCACCGCCTCGACCATCAACTCGGACTTCCCCGGCTACCCGGCAAACCTGTGGTGGCCATGGTCACTGGCCGGAGCGGTCATCATCCTGGCGGCCGGGTTCTACGGCATCCGCACATCGGCCCGGCTCGGCACGATCCTCGGCATCACCGAGATCGCCGTCTTCGCAGTTCTCGCCGTCTTCTTCATCGTCCACGCCGGCGGTCACAATACGGGAACGGTATTTGGCACGGGGTACACGCCGTCCGGCTATCGCGGCATCTCGGGGGTCATCGGCGGCTCGGTCTACACGATCCTCGCGTTCGGAGGCTTCGAGGGCGCGGCGCCGCTGGCCGAGGAGGCCAGGAACCCGCGGCGCACCATCCAGCGCGCGGTGCTGCTGGCCACGCTGCTCATCGGGGCGCTCTACGTGTTCACCACGTACGCCGTCGACGTGGCCTACGGGCCGCATAAGTTCGCTTCCTTCAGCACCGCCGGGCCTTCTTCCTGGGAGGGCATGGCCAAGTCGCTGTACGGGCTGTTCTGGTTCTTCGTCTTCCTGGCCATCGTCAACTCCACGATTGCCAACTCGAACGCGGGCATGAACGTCGCGAGCCGGACCGGCTACGCGATGGGCCGGATCGGTGCGCTGCCCCGGTATCTCGCCCAGATCAGCCCACGGCACCGCTCGCCGGTCGCGGCGATCGTCACCGCGTTCGTCTTTACCGTCGCGGTGACCCTCGGCCTCGGGCTGCACTACAACCCGATCGTCGCCTTCTCCATGGTGGGTGTCGCCATCGTGATCCCGCTGGTCGCGGTCTACATCCTCATGAACGCCGCGTGTATCGGCTACTTCGCGCGCCAGCGCGACCGCTTCAACTGGTTCTCCCACCTGGTCATCCCCGTGCTCGGTATCGCCGCGTTCGTGCCCGCCTGGCTGACCGCGGCGGGGATCAAGGTGTTCTCCTTCGTCGCTCCGCTATCGGCGCCCTACTCCTACATGGGCCCGGGCGTCGCCGGCTGGATGGTCGTCGGCCTGATCTGCCTCATCTATCTCTACGTGCGGCACCCGCAGCGCGTGACCGAGGTGGGCCTCGTCCACCTCGACCTTGATGACCGCTAGTCCCAGCGCGCCGGAAGCTCGCTGAGGCTGTCCAGCCCCATTCCCGGCTTGAACCTCAGTTCGTCGGCCGGCACCGCCAGCCTCAGGTTCGGCATCCGGCCGAGCAGGCCACGGAGAGCCTCCTGCAGTTCGAGCCGGGCCAGGTGCGCGCCCAGGCAGTGATGGGTACCCGCGCCGAACGCGAGATGGCTGGCCGGCGCACGCCGGACGTCGAATCGGTCGGGATCCGGGAAGACCGACGGATCCCGGTTGGCCGCCGCGTACAGCGGGTGTACCGCCGCGCCCGCCGGGATGGTCACGCCGCCGAGTTCCACCTCCTCCCTGGTCACCCGAGCGGGCGGCAGTGCGCTGCCGAGCCGGAGGTAGCGCAAGGATTCCTCGACCGCACCGGGGATGAGGTCCGGCTCGGCCTGCAGTGCCGCCAGCTGGGCCGGCTGGTCGAACAGCACCAGGAGGGTCAGGTTGAGCTGATTGGCCGTGGTCTCGTGACCGCCGATGAGGAGCGCGCAGCCGAGGGCGGTGAGCTCGTCCTCGGTCAGCTTGTCGTCCTCGTCGCGCGCCTCGATGAGCGCCGTCATCAGGTCGTCACCAGGATTCGACCGCCGGCGCTGAGTAAGGCCCGCGAAGTAGCCGTACATCTCGGCCATCGCGGTCAGGATCTGGTCGGTGTCGCGCTGCCAGTCGCCGAGGGCTGCATCCGACCACGCATGGAACTGCTCCATGTCGGCCTCGGGAACCCCGAGCATCTCGCAGATCACCTGCACCGGCAGCGGCAGTGAGAACCGCGCGGCCAGGTCGGCCGGCTGCGGCCCGGCAAGTAGCTCGTCGATCAGCTGATTGACAATGGCTACCACCCGCGGGCGCATCATCTCGACCCGCCGGACCGTGAACGCCTTCGCGATCAGCTTGCGCAGCCGCGTGTGCTCGGGCGGGTCCATGCCGAGGATCGAGCCCGCAGCGAGCACATCGGTGCCCTGCAGCGAGCGTCCGGGCGCGACCGCTAACGCACGCGAGAAGCGCGGGTCAACGACGGTCTGCCTGACCTCCTCATAGCCGCCTGCCAGCCACGCGGTGCTCCCGTCGGGCAGCTCCGCCTGGACGACCGGGCAGGTCCGGAGGAGGGCGCGGAACTCGGGCATGGGCGGCTCCGGCCAGGGCGGAGCCGCGGGCGGGATCTTGATCGGACGGTCGGAGGCGTTCACGCCATTACGGTTACACTCGGCGGCCCGACAAACAAGGCAAGAACGGGATGGATCAGGATCGAGTCATGCGCCCTGCCCGGCAGACCCGGTACGCGTTAGCTCACGACCTCGACGACTGGAAGACCGATCCGCGCATCGCGGAGCGGGGCTTCGCCCACCGCTGGGACTCGATCGTCGAGGACGGGAACGGGGAGGACTTCTTCCTCGAGCTTCTCGACCGGCACCTGCGGCCCGGCCTGGATGTACTGGACGTCGGATGCGGTCACGGCCCGCTCGCACTCAAGCTCGCGGGCACGGTGCGCTCTGTGGTGGGCGTCGAGAGAAACGCCGGGTATCTGAGCCTGGCCGGCGAGCTGCTGGCCGAGTCCGGCCTGGCCAACGTCCGCTTCGTGCGGGCCGAGCTTGACGAGCGACATGGCGGGTCTCTGCCGCTCCCGGACCAGTCGGTCGATCTCGTGGTCGATCGCCGCGGGCCGACGCTGGACCGCTTCATCGACGACCTGCGCCGGGTGGCGCGGCCGGGTGCGGTCATCGTCGGTATGCACCCGGCGGGGACGGCGCCGCGACCGTCATGGGCGGTCAGCATGCCCAGTCTGGCGAGCCGGTTCGCGTCGATGGACTATGCCGAGGTGGCGGGCTGGGTCACCGCCCCGCTCACCCGCCACGACATTTCTGACTTCCGGCTGTGGTGGATCGACGTCCCTGAGTATCTGTGCTCGGCGCGTGCACTATACGACCGGCTCCGGGACGACCAGGCTACGCCGTGGCCGACCGGCACCGCAGAGATCGAGGCAGCGTTTGCCGCTGGTCAGCACGACGGCGCCGTCGTGCTGCGGCACATCCGCCTGGTCTGGACGGCGCGGCTACCGTGAGCACGCCGGGCCGGCTAGCCGAGATCGGCACCGATGTCGTGGCCAAGCTCGGCTCGCAGCTGGTCCTCAATACGCAGGCTGTCGGCACCGAGCGCGCCCGTGACCGCGGCCGCCAGCTTGCCGACCGCGGCCGCGATCTGGTCGGCTAGATCGGCCAGCTCGGCCAGGCTCCGGGTGATGACCGTGACGTCCTGCGAGTCCCGCTGGCTCTGCAGGGTGACCAGCGCGCTGCCGGGCCGGTAGGCCCAGGAATCGTGGATGACCCGGTTGCGCTGCCTATTCGCCGCGTCACAGGCATTGAGCGCCTCGCTCAGCTCAGCCCGCGCGGATTCCGGTAGGCCCGTGTGCACCCTGGCGATGTGATGGCAGTCCTCGATGAGCGTATGAGCCGTCATCCGGCCGTCGAACACCGCCGCGTACTTGCTGCCGACCAGAGCGCTGAAAGTGCCCCGCAGCACCCGTTCCAGATGTGCCGACTCGAGAACGACGCCGCCGAGCGCGCATTTCAGCTCGTCAATGTCCATGCCACGAGCATCGCAGCGTTGGCGCCGCGATGCCGGATATGGCCCGCAACGCCCGCCGGTCGTACGCTGCGGGCATGTCATCCGGCTGGGAATACCTGTGCACCTCGAACGCCCATGACGCTGACCGCCTGACGCAGCACATGAATCGCGTGGCCGGCGAAGGCTGGGAGCTGCTGACCGTCACGTTCGCCATCAAGGGCGAGAGCGGTATCCACGTCCTGTTCTGGCGCCGGCCAGCCGGCGCCGGCCCGCGTACTTGACCGGTGGGAGCTGCTTATCGCGCGCAACCCCGATCCGGACTCGAGCCTGCCCTATCTGCTGCGAGTGCCGCTCGGTCCCGGCCTGCTGTTCCGTGCGCGCGGCACCTGGCCGCGGACAAGTGCGGTCTACCTGCACCCCGTGGACCTGGCCGACTGGCCGGATGAGCCGGAGATCGTCGAGAGAGTCGGAGTCCGTTCCTGCGTCCGCCGCGGTGCAGCCATCGACCTGGTGTTCTGGCAGTCCCCGCAAACGCGCAAGCAGGCCCGGCCGAGGGTGGCAACGCCGACGGCGCGCGCGTCCGGTCTTCCGGATCTGACCATCGTGGTCGATGCGCATGAGCGCTACCCCTACAAGTTCGCCGAGAAGAAGTAACGACTGTTCGCCGCGGCCTCCCCTGCGGCGACTACGCGGTCGAGACCGACGAGGGTGACCTGCTTGCCTCGGTTGAACGCAAGAGCCTCGCCGATCTGGTCAGCTCGCTCAGCAGCGGCCGGCTCCGGTTCGCGCTCGCCGAACTCGCCGCCCTGCCGCGGGCTGCCGTTGCCGTGGAAGACCGGTACTCCAGCGTCTTCGGGCTCACGCACATCAGGCCCGCCGTCGTAGCCGACATGCTGGCCGAGTTGCAGGTGCGATACCCCATGGTGCCGATCGTCTTCTGCGAGACCCGCAAGCTCGCGGAAGAGTGGACCTATCGCTACCTGGCCGCGGCCTGGACGTGGCGCGAGGAATAGGGATACCGGCCACCAGCGGCGAAATCGCCAGCAGAGCGCCAGCGCACAGCGGAACCGCATGCTATCCGTGGCGGATCACGCTCCACCCGGGCCAGCCGCTTCGCCGCGCTGGGCGGTTTTGCATCTCGCGCGGTACCGGACATCCGCCTCCCGGCCGCGCCCGACGAGGGGGCGGGCGCGGCCGGGGGACGCCTCGCAGCGAGCGGCGGGGACTTGGCCAGCCTGATACCGGTCGGCAGCGACCGGGTCACGTTCTGACCGGCCCCGCGTATCCGCGCGCCGCCGGAGGTAAGTGTCACTGTCGGTGCGCCCTGGTAGCCTCTCGGCCTTGTGACCTTCCCCGCCTCCGCTACCCGTGATGACGCGCGCGCTGAGTTCAGCCCGGCGAGGCCCGAGTTGCTGGCGGGACTCCGCGACTGGCAGCGGGACGCTTACGGTGCCTACTTCCGCCGCCCGCAGCGCGACTTCCTGCTGGTCGCGACCCCTGGCGCGGGCAAGACCACGCTCGCCCTGACCGTCGCCGCCGAGCTGCTCGCCCGGCGGGATATCGCGGCAATCACCGTAGTGACGCCGACGGAGCACCTCAAGCATCAGTGGGCTCAGGCCGCACACCGCCTCGGCATCGCCCTCGATCCGGCGTTCAGCAACGCCCAGGGCAAGGCCGCCGCGGACTTCGCTGGCGTGGCGGTTACCTACGCGCAGGTGGCAGCGCACCCAGCGCTGCACATGCAGCGCACGCTGGCGCGGCGCACGCTCGTGGTGTTCGACGAGATCCACCACGCGGGCGATGCCCTCTCGTGGGGGGAGGCGGTCCGGACTGCCTTCGATCCGGCGAGGCGCCGGCTCGGCCTCACCGGCACCCCGTTTCGCAGCGACACCAACCCGATCCCGTTCGTCACTTACGGGCGTGGTGACGACGGCGCGCTGCGCAGCAGCTCCGACTATGTGTACGGCTACGGACCCGCGCTGGCCGACGGCGTCGTGCGGCCGGTCATTTTCCTGGCCTACTCGGGCGAGATGCGATGGCGGAACCGCGCCGGCGACGAACTGGCCGGCACACTCGGCGCGCCGATGACGGCCGATCAGCTGGCTGCAGCCTGGCGCACCGCGCTCGATCCCGACGGCGCGTGGATCTCCAGAGTGCTGGAGGCGGCCGACCGCAGGCTCACCGAGGTCCGGCGGGCCATGACCGACGCCGGCGGCCTGGTGATCGCCAGCGACCATGACGATGCGCGCGCGTACGCGCAGCTGCTGCAGCGGGTGACCGGCCGCCGCCCGGCGGTCGTCCTGTCCGACGACCCGGCGGCAAGCAAGAAGATAGCCAGGTTCGGCGCGTCCGACGAACGGTGGATGGTCGCCGTCCGGATGGTCTCCGAGGGCGTCGACATCCCGCGGCTGGCCGTCGGCGTATACGCGACCAGCGTGGGGACAGCGCTGTTCTTTGCCCAGGCCGTCGGCCGATTCGTACGGGCCACGCGGCCGGGCGAGACCGCGTCGGTCTTCCTGCCCTCGATCCCGCCGCTGCTCGGGTACGCCGCCGAGCTCGAGGCCGAGCGGGACCACGTTCTCGACCGCCCAGGCCGCAGCGACGATGAGGCCGAGCTGCGCGAGCTCGCCGAGGCCGCCCGCCGGCGCGACGTGCCTGACCAGCCCGACGGGGCTCCGTTCCAGGCGCTGGAGGCCTCGGCCCATTTCGACCGGGTCCTCTATGACGGCAACGAGTTCGGAGTCACCGCCGAAGAGGAGGAATTCCTCGGCCTGCCCGGATTGCTCGCGCCCGAGCAGGTCGCGATGCTGCTGCGCAACCGGAAAGCCAGCGTGCCCCCGCAGGCAAGCCACCGGGAGCCGGCCGCGACCGTACCTGCCAGCGCGAGCGAGTCGCTCACCACGCTGCGCAAGGAACTCAACGGCCTTGTGGCCGCCTGGCACCACCGCACGGGGCAGCAGCACGGCGCCATCCATGCCGAGCTTCGCCGCACCTGCGGCGGACCGGCGCTGGCGCAGGCGAGCGCCGACCAGATCAGGGCGAGGATCCAGGCGCTGCGCAGCTGGACCAGCGCCCGCCGCTAGCTGCCAGTGAAGTGCGGCTGGCGCTTCTCGGCGAAGGCGAGGACGCCCTCGGCGAAGTCGGCCGAGCCGGCCATCTCCCGCTGAATCTGGGCCTCTAGCTCAAGCTGGTCGTGCATCCGGCCGTACAGCCAGGCGTTCAGCTGACGCTTGGCACCGGCGTAGGAGCGGGTCGGGCCGGTGGCGAGCCGGCTGACGAGTTCCTCGGCGTGCGGCACCAGGTCTTCGTCCGGCACGACGCGGTTGATCAGGCCCCAGTCGAGCGCCTTCGGGGCCGGCAGCCGCTCGCCGAGCAAAGCCAGCTCGGCGGCCCGGGCGAACCCGATCCGCGTCGGCACCAGCAGGGACGAGCCGCCGTCGGGCACGAGCCCGATGTTGACGAACGCGAGCAGGAAGTAGGCCGACTCGGCCGCCACGATCAGGTCGCACGACAGCGCCAGCGACGCCCCGATGCCAGCGGCCGCGCCGTGCACGGCGGCCACTACCGGCTTGGGCATCTCGCGGATGCCGGCAATGATCGGGTGATACCGCTCGGTCAGCGTCTTGTATACGTCCGGGCGCCCGTCCTCGGTCAGAGCGCGGTCGTCATCGCGCAGGTCGGCGCCGCTGGAGAAGGCCCGGCCAGCACCGGTGATGAGTACGGCCCGCACGCCGGAGTCGGCGGCGAGGTCGAGCACCGTGTCACGGAGCGCGACCCCGAGGCCGGTGTTCCACGCGTTCATCCGTTCCGGGCGGTTGAGCTCGATCTTGGCGGCGGCGCCCTGCCGGTACAGCCGCAGGGCGCCCAGGTCGCGGTCTAGTTCGAACTGGCTCACAGTGGTCATGGTGGCAGAGTAATACTCCGGAGTGTTACTCTGCCAGTCGTGGACGGGCCGAATGTTGCCGCCGGCACTGAGCAGCTGAGTACCGGGCAGCTGAGTACCAGACAGCGGGTCATGGCTGCGGCCCTGGGCTGCTTCCTGGCGAGCGGCTACGAGCAGACCACTATTGCCCAGATCAGGGCCGGCAGCGGGGTCTCCAACGGAGCGCTGTTCCATCACTTCCCCACCAAAGAGGCCATTGCCGAGGCCATCTACGTTGACGGCATCAGCTCGTTCCAGGGTGGTCTGCGGGAGATCGTCGCGCAGCCGCCGGATAGCCTGCGAGCGGCTGTCGGGGCGGTCATCGGCCACCAGCTGGCCTGGACGCAGGAGCATCCCGATCAGGCGCGATTCATCTACCAGCGCGGTCATCTCGACTTCGACACCGAGGGCGGTGCCGCGGTCGATGCGATGAACCGCGAGCTGGCGGCTGAGTTCCGGCGGTGGATGGCCCCGTTGTCGGATCAGATCCGCCCGATATCGATGCTGATGGTCACCGCGATCGTCAGCGGGCCGTCACACGCGCTCGCCCGTCGCTGGCTGGCCGGCCAGCTCAAGGGGACCCTGACCGGATATGCCGATGACCTCGCCGACGCGGCCTGCGCCGGTCTTTCCGGCACCCCGGTGCGGCGGCCCGACGGCGGCAGCGGCCAGCCAGCCGGGAGCCTCGGCCGCGTGCGGCTCGAGATCCTCGATGACGACGGAGCGGTTACCCGCCGGGGCGAGGGAACGGTCCAGCTCGCGCCGCCGTAACCGGCTGGCGTAACGTCGCCTCTATGTGTCGCAGCATCAAGACGCTCCGCGAGCCTTACACCGAGAATGTCACCGACGCCGACGTGCGAGCGGCCGCGCTCCAGTACGTCCGCAAGATCAGCGGCTTTCGCGCACCGGCCGGCCATAATGCGCAGGCCTTCGATGAAGCGGTCGCAGCGGTAGCCGCCGCCACCGCGCACCTGCTTGACCATCTCGAAGTGCGCGGTCAGCGGACGCCGGCTGCAGCCGGGACCGACTAGAGGGGAATTGCGAATGCCTGAAGCAGGCGACTGGAACAGCGGGATCATCACGGAGTTCCGTGCCAACGGCGGCAAGGTGGGCGGGCCGTTCGAGGGCATGCCGCTGCTGCTCCTGCACACGACCGGCGCCAAGACGGGCCAGGAGCGAGTTCACCCCGTTTCCTACCGGCGGGCCGGAGACGGCTATGCGGTATTCGCCTCGAAGGCCGGCGCGCCGACGAACCCCGACTGGTATCACAATCTGGTCGTGAACCCGCAGGTGCAGGTCGAGGTCGGGACCCAGACGCTCCCGCTCACCGCCAGGGTCACGAGCGGCGACGAGCGGGAGCAGATCTGGACCGAGCACAAGACGCAGTACCCCGGCTTTGCCGAGTACGAGACCAAGACGTCACGGCAGATCCCCGTCGTGGTCCTTGAGCCAGCCAGCTGATCTAACTCCGCCCCGCCGCGACGCCGCAGTGACAGAGACAATGCAGGCGGTGCGGTTCGATCGCTATGGCGGCCGGGACGTGCTGTATATCGCGGACGTCCCGGTGCCCGCGCCAGGACCTCGCCAGGTACTGGTCCGGGTGCTGGCGGCTGGGATCAACCCCGGCGAGGCTTCGATCCGGTCCGGGGCGATGGCCAGCCAGTTCCCGGCGACCTTCCCTTCCGGCCAGGGCAGCGACTTCGCCGGGGTGGTGAGCGCTGTCGGCCCTGGCGCGGGGGAGGTCACTGCCGGCGATGAGGTGCTCGGGTGGAGCTGGGACCGGGCCAGCCACGCCGAGTACGTCCTGATCCCGGCGGAGCAGGTAGTGCCCAAGCCGGCCGAGCTGAGCTGGGAGGCAGCGGGCTCGCTGTACGTCGCCGGGGTCACGGCCTTCGCCGCGGCTAAGGCAGTCGGCCCGAGCGAGCGCGATGTCGTGGCGGTCTCGGCTGCGGCCGGCGGCGTGGGCAGCCTGGTCGTCCAGCTGCTGCGGCTGACGGGCGCGTCGGTGCTGGCGATCGCATCGCCGGCGAACCACGCCTGGCTCGCCGGCCACGGCGCGACCCCGGTCGCCTACGGGCCGGACCTGCGCCGCGACTTGGCGGCCGCCGCTCCCAGTGGGATCGACGCGTTCATCGACCTGTTCGGCCCGGAATACGTCGACCTCGCGGTGGAGCTGGGCGTGCGGCCGGAGCGGATCAACACGATTGCCTCATTCGCGAAGGCGGCCGAGATCGGGGCCAAAACCGAGGGCAGCATGGCCGGCACGAGCCCCGAAGTGCTCGCCTACCTCGCCAGCCTGATCGCGTCCGGCCGGATCGAGCTGCCCATCGCCGCCACGTTCCCGTTGTCTGAGGTCAGGCACGCGTTCGAGCTCGTCGAGCAGCGCCACACGCACGGCAAGGTCGTCCTGCTGCCGTGAACATCGCTAGACCACGCCCCCTGGGAACCCGTACACCGGGGACGCCGGAAGAAGTGCGACGTCGGCCTGTTGCAGCCAGCCGCGGTCGGCGTCAACCTCGACCGTGAGGCTCAGACGGCCATCCCGGCCGGCCAGCTCGACGGTGACGCTCGTCGCGCCGTCACCCGCCAGATAGCTGGCCAGCTCGCAGGGCCCCGCCCAGGCGGCGGCGATGCGCAGCTGGCGCAGGACGTGCCCGGTGCTGGCGGCTGACGTCAGGCTGGCCGGCCAGTCCTGCGCGCCGGAATTGAGCGCGCTGACCAGCTCGGTGAGCGCGTTCCCAAGTACCGAGCCCGGCCGTGGCGGGACCGCGAGGATAAGCTGCTGCACCCGCGGTGCTCGTAGCGGGGCCAGCCGGATCTGCACGCGCGCGGTGCCGCGCTCGCCAGTGACCCACCAGCGGCAGTGCGCGGGCGAGTCGCATTCGACCGGGCGGGCGGGATCGGGGCGCAGTTTGCCGACTCGCTCCCGCAGGGCCGCGATGTCGGCCCGGCGCTCCCCCCACGGCTGGTCGAGGGCGACGTTAGCGGTGAAAAGATGATCCGCGGCCGCGTCGTCCCACTCGGCGAGCAGCCCGTTAACGGCCCCCATCGCCGCCAGCGTCTCGGGCCACGGGCCACCGGGGGCGGGCACCGGGCCGGCCGTCACGGGGCCGTTCTCTCCGCGGGCCTGATCCTGCAGGACCGCTGCGAGCATCTCCCCCGCGAGTGCACCCGCCGCAGCGTAGGTGCTGTTAGCCAGCACGATCGCGGCGAGGCCGGTTGCCGGATGCCAGCGCATGTGGCTGCCGTAACCGGGGTAGCCGCCGCTGTGCTGCACGATCGTCCCGTGCACCGGGTCGTTTTCGGCGAACAGGCCAAGGCCGTAGCTGACCGAGGCCGGACCGGCCAGCCGCGCCGCCGGAGCGTCGAGCCCGCCCACGATCGCAACCTGCGGCAGTTGCATTTCCCTGCGGCTGGCCCGGCTGAGCGGGTGAGCGTCGTCCGGCGCATCTCGCGCCGGGAAGGCCGCCGCGAAGCCGGCCGCCCAGATCGCGAGGTCAGCGACACAGCTGAAGATGCCGCCCATCGGCGCGAACGCGCCGGACGCGTCCGGCTCGAGCGCCTGCCAGCCGCCGCCCCGCTTACCGTAGCCCGCAGCCAGTTCCGCGGCCTCGAACTCACCCG
The DNA here is from genome assembly GCA_036758685.1 of Streptosporangiaceae bacterium. Taxonomy (GTDB): domain Bacteria; phylum Actinomycetota; class Actinomycetes; order Streptosporangiales; family Streptosporangiaceae; genus JAJYUU01. The sequence continues at coordinate 52,096 of DAIOWC010000008.1, forward strand.
CCTCGAAGCCCGTGCGCGTCATGCCGAGGACGGCCAGCAGATTGTCCCGGACGGCCTGCTCGTAGCCCGTGCCGGTGATCGCCGCGATGACCCGGCCGAGTATCGCGTAGCCGAGGTTGGAGTACTCGAACCTGGTGCCCGGTGCCCACGCAAGCCTGACCGCGCCGTCGGCGAGCAGCTGCCCGAAGGCGGCCAGCGCCAGTCCTTGCTGCCGGTCTCCCCACGGGTCGTCGGTCGGGAATCCCGCGGTCATCGTCAGCAGGTGCCTGATCGTTACCGGCGGGCAGTCCGC
>DAIOWC010000009.1:0-3984 GCA_036758685.1 Streptosporangiaceae bacterium
TGGGGAACGCTCTGATCGGGCTGAGCTTTGGCTGGTGGGTTCCCAAGCACAACGCCCACCACGCGCATCCCAACGAGATGGGGCGCGACCCCGATATCGGCGAAGGCCTCGCCCTAGCCTCGTCTGACGCGCCGGAAGGCGAGCGCGGCGCTGGCCCGTGGCTGGCACGGTGGCAGGCGCAGCTCTTCTTCCCCCTCATGGTGCTGCGGAGCACCGGCATGCACGTACTCGGGATCAAGCGGCTCCTGCAGCGACGAGATCGTGCCGCGGCGATCGAAGCCGCTCTCATGGTGCTGCATGCCGGGCTGTACCTGACGGTGGTGCTGCTGGTGCTCTCCCCGCTCAGGGCAGTCGCTTTCATCGCCGTCCAGCAGGCGGTCTTCTCGGTGTACCTGGGCATCAGTTTCGCGCCTAACCATAAGGGGATGCCGATCATCGAGTCCGCAACCGCTGCCGGCTTCGCCCGCCGGCAGGTGGTCACTGCCCGGAATATCACGGGCGGCCGGCTCACCACCTTCCTGCTCGGCGGCCTCAACTATCAGATCGAGCATCACCTGTTCCCGTCGATGCCCAGGCCCAACCTGCGACGGGTCCAGGGCCTCGTCAGGGACTTCTGTGCCGAGGCCGATCTGGGTTACAGCCAAGACAGCTTCGTCGGGTCATTCCGACAGATCATCCAGCACCTTAGCGACGCTGGAGCTGCCGCTGGCCGCCGTAGTGGCTGACCTCCAGGAGGCGTTGCCCGCTGTCGGCCTTGCCGCGGCGGCACTGCCCGGCATCGCTCCAGCCCGGCTGACCGGACCCAGCCTCGGCGTCGCGCAGCGGGGGCTGCCTGCGGTGAGCGGACGTCGGTTCCGGCGCGGGCGACGAGTAGCAGGCGCCGCGGCGTCCGCCGTCCTGGTCGCCGCCATCTTCGGCTTCGCGCTCCCGCGGATCGCGTCCTACCGCAGCGCGTGGGCCAGCATCCAGATGATGACCTGGCCGCAGATGCTGCTTGTAGCGACTGCCGCCGGGGCCAGCCTGGCCGCTGGCTGGCTGGTGATCTGCGCCGTCCTGCCGTCGATACGGCTGCGCGAAGCGGCAGTGGTCAACCTCGGCTCCACCGCGGTGGCCAACACGCTTCCCGCGGGCGGGGCCCTGGCCATGGGCGTCAGCTGGGCGATGCTCTCGGGCTGGGGCATCAGCGTCGCCGACTACGTGCTCTACACATTGATGTCGGGCATCTGGAATGTCTTCGCCCGGCTGGCCCTGCCGGTCATCGCTCTGCTGATCATCGTGACGGTCGGCAGGCCCCAGGCTGGCCTGCTGGCTGGCGCGGTCGCGGGCCTGGTTGTGCTCATCGTCGCGGCCGCTAGCCTGGGCCTCCTGCTGCGCAGTGACTCTTTCGCGGTCCTGGTGGACAGGGCGCTCCGGCGGGTGCTCGCGCGTGCCTGCCGGCTCGCGCGCAGGCCGCCGCCCGCAGCCGGGTTCGTGCAACCGTTCCGCGAACGCGCCGCCGGGCTCCTGGCCGCGCGGGGCTGGCGCATCACCGCGGCTACGGCCGCCGGATCCCTCGCACTATGGCTGGTCCTGCTGGCGAGCGTGCGCGGCGTGGGCCTGTCCCAGTCCCAGGTGTCCTGGCAGACATGCCTGGCCGCGTTCGCATTCGTCCGTCTGCTCACTGTGCTGCCGATCACGCCCGGCGGTGTCGGCATTACCGAGCTTGGCCTCGTCAGCATCCTTGCCGCGGGCGCCGGCCACAAAGTCGCGGGGCAGGTCACAGCGGCTGTCCTGCTCTACCGGGCCGTTACTTATCTGGCTCCCATTCCCCTCGGGGCGCTAGCCTGCGTCGCGTGGCGGTACGCACCCGCGCTCAAACGCGGAGACAGCAGATCATGGGCGACTGCCAGATAAGGAAGGCAGGAGCGCATGGTGAATGACCGGCCGCCGGTGACCGAGCTGCGGCTCGTCGTGACTGCGGAGGACTACGAGGAAGCGCTGCGGTTCTACCGCGACGTGGTCGGCTTGCGCGAGCGGGCGGCGTACGCCTCGCCTGGTGGTCGGGTGACGATCCTGGAGGCCGGTCGCGCAACTCTCGAGCTGGCCGACCCGCCGCACGCGGCGTATATCGACGACGTCGAAGTCGGCCGGCGGGTGGCCGGCCATATCCGGGTGGCGTTCGAGGTCAGCGATGCCGGCACTGCTGCCGCCGAGCTGGCGGCGGCCGGTGCCACGGTCATTGCCGAGCCGAGGCCAACTCCCTGGCGGTCACTCAACGCGCGCCTCGAAGCTCCCGCTGGCCTCCAGCTGACCCTGTTCTCCAGCCCCCGTCCGGAGCCCGGTGACGCGGGCCGCGCTGGCTAGCTGAGCTTAAGGCGTTCGAGCGGCTGGCCAGTGATGCTTGCGATGGTCTCGAAGTCCTTGTCCAGATGCAGAATCGTCAGACCGGCAAGCTCGGCGGTGGCGGCGATGATCAGGTCAGGGATGGATGGAGCCCGGTGCTGGCCGCGATCGGCGAGCATGGCCAGGGTCTCGACGGCGCGGTCCTCGGTTGCCGGGGTCTGGTACTCCACCGGCATCGCTGACAGGGGCGGCCCGAGGAGTCCAGCCCGCAGGTCAGCGCCGGACCGAGCCGAATAGCCCACCTCCAGCCGCGTAACCGTCGCGATCCGGACCAGGCCGCGCTGGATCCGAGCCGCCCAATCGGCCGCGTCTGGGCTGGCTGCCAGCCGGACCAAGGCTGACTTCTCGATCAGCCAGTCTGTCACTGCCACGCTCGTGACATTACGTCTGGATCATCCAGATCGGCGAACACCTCCGCGAACCGGGCCAGGTCATTGGCTGTCACCACGGCGCCAGCGCTCACGGCGTCCTGGGCCAGCCGACGGCGGACATACTCGCTTCTGGACAGGCCCAGGCGGCTCGCGCGCGCGTCTACCGCGGCGATGACCTCGTCAGGCACATCGCGGATCAGCATGTCAGTCATCGCGCCCTCCCGTGATATCCCATGATAGCGGAGCGGGCTCGGCCGAGGAGACCATGTACTCGCTCATCGTTGAGTTGCGCAGGCGGGTGAGATCCAGGCACGCCGTCACGCTCTCGAGCATGGAGTTGATGTTGGCGGTCAGCCGGCTGCGGTCGCCGCCGGCGTTGAAGAACAGCATGGGATCGGCGACGTGCGCGATCGAGGGCCACGCCTCCTCCACGATGCCATCGATCTCGGGGGCGCCGGCGGTGATGGGCCGGATGACCTCGTTCCGGACGTAGCGGCAGCGTGGCTGGAGCGCGCCCGATAGCGGCGACTGGGTCTCGTGCCAGCGCTGGATCCAGGTGCGGTAGTCAAGGCCGGCGGGCCGGTGCACGAGCGACACCGTCAGGACTCCGGGGGAACGCGTGCCGTCCGGCCAGTCGCGCGCCCCCGAGTGCTGGGTCGTGCCGTAGTCGTCGTAGACCGACTCGGTGACCAGGTATCCGGCGGACGGCAGGCCGGCCGCCCCGACGGCCTCGTCGGTGCCGGCGCGCCGGTCGTAGCTGGCGACCCAGACGCTGACCTCGGCCACGTGCGGGTCCTCGCCGCCGGGCACCGGGACCGGCGACGGCGCCTTGGCGGCGTCGGAGTCGTGCACGTTCACGGTGATGCCGCGGCCGCCAAGCCGCTGCAGCCGCGGCGCGGTCTCCTGCAGCAGGTACTCGCGGATGGCATCGCCGCGCTCCGGCGAGCCGTCGCCCCAGAGCAGGTAGATCAGCTTCTCCATAGGGCGACATCTTGCCATCCGGTTAGCCTTGGGCGGGTGGCGGACGGCGTGCGCGGCGAGGCCTACGCGCTACTGGATCTGGACTACCTCAGCTGGGCCGGCACCGGCCGCAGCGATCGGGCGGCCGAGCTCGGTCTGATGCTGGAGAACCTGAAGGCGGTCGCCGCGAACTACCGGCGAGCTGGCATCGAGCGGTTCGTGCTGGCCTACTTCGTCCGCGACCGCCAGGAGCTGCGGTCGGTGCACGAGT
>DAIOWC010000009.1:4084-51367 GCA_036758685.1 Streptosporangiaceae bacterium
GTGCTAGCGCGATACGGTCGCGTGGTGGATGAACCAGCGGATTACTTCGGCGAGGACGTCGCGGCGGCTTACGACGACGCGGAGGCTGACATGTTCCGGCCGGACGCGATCGGCCCGCCAGTGGAGGTACTGGCCCGGCTGGCGGGCAGTGGCCGGGCGCTGGAGTTCGGCATCGGGACCGGGCGCATCGCGCTGCCGCTAGCCGGGCGCGGCATCGAGGTCCACGGCATCGACCGGTCCGCGGCGATGGTCGCCCGGCTGCGGGCCAAGCCGGGAGGCGATGCGATCGGCGTGACCATCGGAGACTTCGCGACGACTCGCCTGGACGGGTCGTTCCGCGTCGCGTACCTGGTCTTCAACACGATCATGAACCTGACGACCCAGGCCGCTCAGGTCGCCTGCTTCGCGAACGCGGCGGCCCACCTGGAGCCCGGCGGCACGTTCGTGATCGAGACCATGATCCCCGATCTGCGCCGGCTCCCGCCGGGCCAGGACGCGGTGCCGTTCCGAGTCGACCCGGCGAACTGGGCCTTCGACGTCTACGACGTGGCCACGCAGCAGATGAGCTCGAACTACGGGCGGATCGTCGACGGGCGCGGGGAGTACTACCGGATCCCGTTCCGGTACGTGTGGCCCGCCGAGCTTGACCTGATGGCTCTGCTTGCCGGCCTGCGGCTGCAGGAACGCTGGGAAGACTGGTCCGGGGCGCCGTTCAACCGCGAGAGCCGCCAGCACGTCTCGATCTGGGCGAAGCCAGCTAGCGCGTGACCGTCCTCGCCAGGATCCCGAGGGTGGCGCGCAGCGCGCCCTCGGAGATCACCGGGAAGATCCCGGCCTCACGCCACTGCTGGTCGATGTTGGACCAGTCGTAGTAGGACGTGACCAGCGTGCCCCCGTCGGCCGGCTCGAGCCGGTAGCCGTACACGTGCCCGATCTGCGGCCGGATCTGCCCGAGTATCGTCCAGGCGATCTCGCGGTCCTGCTCGTAGGCCGAGATCGTGACCGTGACGTCGTACTCGCCCATCGGGTAGTCATTAAGCGCCTCGCGGTCCATATGCACGACGAAGCTGTCACCGACCGCGCTGACCGGCTCGCCGTCGGCCGACTGCAGCATCCCTGAGCTGTCGATCGCCACGTGACCCTGCGGGTCGCGCAGCAATGCGAAGATCGCCGCCGGCTCGGCGCCGATGGTCCGCTGAACCTCAATCCGTTCGTCCGCCATGTCGCAAATCCTGCCATGGCCAGCTGTCAGTCCCCGAGCCGGAACGACTCGTCCGGCACAAGTTCGGTGACGTCCATCTGTGCCTTCTGGAGTCTGCCCGAGTAGTCCCAGTTCACGGCCTGCCAGCGGGTGAACTGGTCGAGCACCCAGATGCCCGACTGCCTGGACCCGTTGCCGGACTTGCCGTTCCCGCCGAACGGCAGATGGGCCTCGGCACCGGAGGTCGAGTTGTTGACGCTGACCATCCCGGCCGATATCCCGCGCCGGAACGCGAAGGCCTCGTCCGCGCGACTCGTATAGATGGATGAGGACAAGCCGTAGCCGGGCCGGTTCGCGAGCTCGAGCGCCTCGCCCAGCTCGAGATAACTCGTCACGCCGACGAGCGGGCCGAAGGTCTCGGTGCGGAAGATCGCGTCGTCGGGACGCACGCCGTCCACGATCACCGGGTGGTAGAACAGGCCGGCGTCCGGGTCGCCGCGGAACCCCCCGCGCGGGCTTCCGGCGGTGATCCGGCCGATGGCGGTGGAGCCGAGTACGGTGTGATGCGGCCGGATCCAGCTCAGGTACTCCTCGAAGCGACGGGCGAACTTCTCGTCCAGCATCGGTCCGTAGAGCACGTCGCCGGCGGGATCGCCGATGACCGCCTCCAGGGTCGCGGCCGCGAACCGGGCCAGGAACTCATCGTGGATGTCCGCGTGCGCGATGACCGTGCCCAGCGACGTGCACCGCTGGCCGGCCGTGCCGAAGCCGGCGAACAGCGCGGCCTCCACGGCCAGCTCGAGATCGGCGCTCGGCGTGACGACCATGGGATTCTTCCCGCCCAGTTCCAGGCAGGCCGACTGGAGGTGCCGGCCAGTCAGTTCGCCGATAGCGGCACCGACCTCACTGGACCCGGTGAACCCGACCTTGTCGACGTTCCCGTCCTGAAGGGCTTGCTCGAGACCGGCATAGGTCGCACCACCGTCGGCCTGCACCAGGTTCAGCACGCCGTCGGGCAGGCCGCCGCCGCGGACGATCAGCTCGAAGAGGGCGCTGCCGCAGGCAGGGGAGTAGTCGGCAGGCTTCCAGACGACGGAGTTTCCGCAAAGGAGGGCGGGGATCAGGTACCAGGACGGGACCGCGACGGGGAAGTTGCCCGCGGTGATGACCGCCACGACACCGACCGGATTCCGGAACGTGAAGAGCTGCTTGTCGGGCATCTCGCTGGGCACCGTCTGGCCGTACAGGCGCCGGCCCTCGCCGAGGAAGAAATCACAGGTGTCGACGATCTCGCGCACCTCGCCGAGCGCCTCGCCGTACGGCTTGCCGATCTCGCTGGTGATGAGACGGGCGAGGGACTCCGCGTTCGCCTCGACGAGGCGGCCGATGTGCGCGATCGCGCGGCCGCGGACCGGGGCCGGGACGTCCGCCCAGGCGGGCTGGGCGCGCCGGGCCGCGGCGGCCGCGGCCGCGAACGTGGCCGCGTCGCCCAGTGCGACCTCGGCGACAACCTCGCTGGTCCGGGCCGGGTTGGTGGACCTGATGCGGCCGCCGGGCGCGTCCGCGGCCTGGACGCCGCCGATGACCGAGGAGAGTGAGCGGCTCATCTGACTCCAGGTTTGTCGATGCCTACAGTGCCGATGCCCGGCCGTGCTGGTCCCGCCAGGGACAGTCTGGCGCGGCGGTACCGGCTCGCGGTGATCGGACCCGTTCCGGGCTTGACTTTGCGGTGCAAAGCAAGCTAGCTTTGCAGTGCAAAGTAAGAGAGCTCACGGAACCCCTCGGGAGGAGAAATGCACGCCTACTACCAAACTCACGCCATCGGAGTGCTGTACCTGATCGGCGTACTGGCCTGGTATTTCATGGAGTTCATCGAGTGGATGCGCCAGTCACAGTGGCGCCAGGGCACCGCCCGGCTCGGTTCGCGCGCCTTCTGGCCGGTCTGGGCGAGCGCGATGGCCATCGCCACCGCCATGCTGTTCCTCGCGCCGCACCTCGCGCCGGGGGCCGCGTTCGGCGACAACGCCGCGGTTTTCGCCGCCGGGATGGTCCTGCTGGTGAGCGGAGCGGCGCTGCGCGGATGGTCGTTCGCGGCGCTGGGCCAGTACTTCACGTTCAGCGTCAAGGTCAGCCAGGACCAGCCGGTAATCGCCGCCGGCCCCTACCGCGTGCTGCGTCATCCGGGCTACGCGGGCGGATTGCTGGCGACCATCGGGCTCGCGCTGATGTGGGGCAACTGGCTCAGCTTCGCAACGCTGACGCTCCTGATGCTGGCGATCATCCTGTGGCGGATCCACATCGAGGAGCGGGCGCTGCTCGCCGGAGCGGGCGGCCGGTACGGTGCCTACGCGTCCGGGCGCAAGCGCCTCGTTCCGCTGGTCTGGTAGACCGGCTGAGCCGGCCTGAAAGAAGAGAGGCAGCACATGGAGGAGCGCACTGGCGCTGGCGCCGCCGCGGGCGGCGCCAGCGCGGGCGGGCCCGGCGAGCAGGCCGGCTTTGACCCGCAGAGCGCGGCCGCGATCGTGGCCGAGGCCGCCGCGCACGCAGAACGCGAGCTCACCGTCCGCCGTCAGCCCATCTACCTGATCTGGGGCCTGGTCTACCTGGTCGTCTACGGGGCGATCTGGCTGTCGGTGCGCGGGCAGCGGCCGTATCAGGGTCCGTCGGGCCCCGTGCTCGGGGTGGTAGTCGCCGCCGTGGCGATCGGCGCAATGGTCACGGCCGGCGTCGTGCAGCGAGCGGCCGGCGGTGTGGGCGGCACCTCCGCCGGGCAGCGGCGGATTTACCTGCTGGCGGTCGTGGCCGGGTACATCGGGGTGCTCACGATGGAGGCCGCGATCGATCACGCCGGTGCCAGCCGCGCCGTCATCGGGATCTTCGGCGCCTCGGCGCCGCTGCTCGTGGGGGCGGCCGTGATCATTGCCGGCTCGGCAACTTATCGGAACCGGGCCGCCCTCGCCCTCGGCGTCTGGCTCGCCGCGGTCGCGGCGGGCAGCGGGTTCGCGGGCGTGCCCGGCGTCTGGGCCGTCGACGCGCTGGCCGGAGGGCTGCCGCTGCTGGCGCTGGCGTTCTGGCACCTGCGGCGGGGCCATCCGTGAGCGACGACGAACTCGACCCGGTCATCCACGCGCCGGCCCGGCTGCGGCTGCTGGTCACGCTGGCAACGCTGCCGGCCGGCGACAACCTGTCGTTCACCCGGCTGCAGGAACTGATCGGGCTGACGCCGGGCAACCTGATCACCCATCTGCGCAAGCTCGAGGACGCCGGCTACGTGCGGATGGAGAAGTCAGGCAGCGGCGTCAACGCGACCACCGCCGTCAGCATGACCGCGCCGGGCCGGGCTGCGCTGGACCGCTACACCAGCGCGCTGCGCACGCTGCTGGACTCGGCCAACCCCGGCTAGCTGCCCCCGTTCTGTCGGATAGGCGCAGTATGCGGGGTACGCACCGGAACGGGCGGCTGCGCCGGGTCGCGGCCGGCCGCTGCAAACCGGCTGCAAGGCACGCCGGCCAGGCTGGGATCAGACCCGACTAGCAGGGAGGCTCCGATGCCAGCAGTGGATGAGTTTCTGACCGCGATCGAGAATGCCGCGATCGCCGGGTGCACGGCCTGGAGCGACGAGGCGACGCTGGACGCGACCGTGCCTAACTGGCGCCTGCGGGCCGAGGGCGCGGACGCCATCCGGGCCGAGTACGGGCGATGGTTCGCCGACAAGGGCGTGTTCGAGGAGCTGAGCCGGCACGAGGTGCCCGGGGTCGGCGAGCTCGTCGAGTACACGCTGTCGTGGACGGAAAACGGCGTGCCGCACGCGGGCCACCACATGCACCTGCTCACGGTCCGCGATGATCGGATCGTGGCGGACACGGTGTTCTGCGGCGGGCGCTGGCCGGCGACGCTCCTCGCCGAGATGGAGGCGGCTTCGTGACGAACGTCCGGCCGCCGCGTTCCGGCCCGGACCTGGCCGAACTCCTGGCCGCCGCGACCGACCGCGAGCCGCTGGGCGACGCGCCCGGCAAGTCCGGCGCGCGCCTGGAGCGCGTGCGCATCGAGGGCCAGGACTACGTGCTCAAGCACCTGGACCTCGGCGCCGACTGGACGATGCGGGCGTCGGGCAGCCTGCGCGGCGTCCCGCTTGATCTCTGGGAACGCGGCCTGCTCGACCGGCTGCCCGACTGCATCAACCAGCCGATCGTCGCCGTCGCCAGGCAGACCTCGGCTGCGGTGGCGCCGTCGGGCGGCTGCACGGTCCTGATGCGCGACGTCTCGCCGTGGCTCGTGCCAGCCGTCGATGACCCGATCCCGCTCGGCCAGCACCTCGCGTTCCTGGGGCACATGGCGGCGCTGCACGCGCAGTTCTGGGGCTGCGGCAGCGAGTGCGAGATTGTCCCGGCGATGCACCGCTATCTGGAGCTGTCCCCGTGGCTGGCCGAGGCGGAGGCGGCGATCGGCTCCGCGCACCTGGTACCCGAACTGGTCGGCAAGGGCTGGCCGATGCTGCCGGACGTGGCGCCGGCGGCGGCCGAGATCGTCCTGCCGCTCGCGCGCGACCCGGGACCGCTGCTGGCTGCGCTCGCGCAGACCCCGCAGACGTTCGTGCACAGCAACTGGAAGCTCGACAACCTGGGCACCGACGAGGCAGGCCGGACCGTGGTCCTGGACTGGGAGCAGCCGGGCCGCGGCGCGGCGCTTAGCGACCTGGCGTGGTATCTGGCCATCAACTGCCGCCGCCTGCCGCAGGCGAAGGAGGCGGCGATCGATGCCTACCGGCAGGCCCTCGAAGCCTGCGGGATCGACACGGCGCCCTGGTGGGAACGGCAGCTGGCGCTGAGCCTGCTCGGCGCCCTGGTGCTGTTCGGCTGGGAGAAGGCACTCGGCGGCTACGACGAGGAACTGATGTGGTGGGAGACCAAGGCGATTCAGGCGCGCCCGCTCCTCGCCTGAACTCCGGCATGCGCGCCGCCTACGACGCGGCCGCGACTGGCTGGAACGACGGGCCGGGGCCGATGTACGCCGACCTGGCACGCGCGCTCGTGGCGAATGCCGGCGTGACCGCCGCGGGCCGCCGCGTGCTTGACCTCGGCGCCGGAACGGGAGTGGCGGGCCGAGCGGCCGCGGCCGCCGGGGCGCGGCAGGTCGTCGCGGCCGACATCGCCGTCGGCATGCTGCGCTGCTGTGACAAGACGCTGCATCCCGTGGCGGCCGACGCGGGCGCGCTCCCGTTCGGGGCCGGCAGCTTTGACCTCGTGATTGCCGCCTTCTGCCTCGGGCATCTGGCCGGCCTGCCGGGGTGCCTGGCCGAGATCCGCCGGGTCGGCGCCGCGGTGGCCGCGAGCTCGTTCGCGCCCGGCTGGACGCATCCGGCGAAGGACGCCGTCGACGGGGTGCTGGCCGGCTTCGGCTACCAGCCACCGGGGTGGTACGAGGACTTCAAGCACGACACCGAGCCGCGTGCCGCCGACGTGGACGGGCTTGTGGCGCAGGCTCGGGCGGCGGGTTTTGCCGAGGCCGGCGTGCGCCGCGTCGACGTCGTCACCGGTGTCGCGACACCGGCGCAGCTGGCATCGTGGCGGCTGGGGATGGCGCACGTCGCGCCGTTCGCCGGCTCGCTGACCCCGGCCGGCCGGTCCGCCCTGCGGCGCGCGGCCGAGGCCGCGGTGGCGAGGACGGGCGCGGCCGCCCTCGAGGTCTCGATGCTGGTCCTGACTGGCTAGCGGGCGGCCGGCTGCCAGTGCGTAAGCCGGCGTTCCGCCTCGCGTCGCAGCGTGTCCGCGTGCTCGCCGGCGTCGTCCGCGAGCCGCCCCGCCTGGCTGACGGCCAGGTCCAGCCACTCGGGCACGCCGAGCTCGGCAGCGACGTCGCCGGTCCACCACCAGGCCTCGATGGCCACCGAGCGCTGCAGCCGGTCGATGTCGCTGGACACGGCTTCCAGGTCGACGGGCAGGCCGAGTGCGTGCCGGGCGCGGTGCCGCAGGAGCTGCCCGGCGCTCGCGTAGCGCGGGATGCGGAGGGCCAGGGCGGACTCGGTGAGGCGGTCCGCGGCCTGGAGCGCCCCCTGACCGTCGGCGCGCAGAAGCGCGAGGCGGGCCGCGATGAGCTCGTGCTTGAGCCGGAGGCGCCAGCCGAAGACCAGGTCTCCGGTGAGGAGCCCGCCGGCCTCCGCGAGGAACGGCTGCGCGCCGTCGGCGTCGCCGGCGTCGATCCGCATCTCGGCCAGGTCCTCCAGAACGGCGATCGTCACCTCGGGAGTGCCGTGCTGCCGGCCTGCTTCCAGCGCCTCCGCGTGGCACGCCAGAGCCTCCTCCCGCGCGCCGAGATTGCGCAGCACCCATCCGGTGAAGTTGATGGCCCGGCCGGCGAATCGCGGCACCTGCCGCCGCTGTACCTCGGCGGTATGCCGGGCAAAGGCCGCCAGCGCTTGCGCCGGGCGCCCGGCGGTCGCGTGCGCGTGCCCGGTGAACAGCAGCGCGTGCATCGTGGCCGAGGTGTGCTCGGCGCCGACGTGCCCGCGCGCAGCCGCTCGCAGCAGCCCGAGCGCGTCCTCTGGCCGGCTCTGATGCGCGCGCAGCACGCCGAGCCAGGCGGCGGCGGTGACCCGGTCCGCGCCTTCCGCCAGGGCCATCGCCTCCCGAAGCTGGACCTCGGCCTTGCCCAGGTCCCCGGCCGCGTGCAGGGTCCGGCCGGCGACCGCCAGGCACCGCGCCCGGAGCGGTGGTTCCAGCGCGGCGATCGCGCCCTCCCCGGCGAACTCGGCGGCGTCGGCGAAACGCCGGTCGAAGTACGACGCCCAGGCGCTGACCTCGAGCGACTCGGCGGTTCCGGCGCCAGCTCGTTCCGCATCCTGGAGAGCCTCGGAGTAGCGGCCACGGCGGGTGCGGACGCGAGCCCGGTCAAGCCAGCCCGCGGCGTCGGCATGCAGGCTGAGCGCGTCGTCGAGCAGCGCCTCCGCCGCCGCGTGGTCAAACCGCTCGGCGGCCCGCCCGGCGGCGTCGCGCAGGGCGCTGGCCGCCAGCGCGAGGTCGCCGCCCAGGCGGGCGTGGTGCGCGACGAGCAGCGGATCGCTGGCCGGGCGGTGCGCGAGGACGCGGCCGGCCTGACGGTGCAGCAGGGCGGCCCGGCCTGCGGTCGCGCTGGCCGCCAGTGCCTCCCGCACCAGCTCGTGCCGGAACCGCAGCTGCCCGTCGACCTCGGCCAGGAACTGCTGGGCGATTGCGAGCTCGGTGTCATCGAGCAGCTCGACCAGCGGGCGGCCGAGGACGGCGGCCAGCAGATCCAGGTCCACGTCCGGCCCGATGATCGCGGCAGTGCGGAGCAGCGCGCCGGCCCGGCCGAGTTCGTCGCACCGGGCAGACACGGAGTCGACGAGCGAGGCCGGCAGCGTCGCACCCGACGCCTGCTGCGCCAGCTCGGTCAGCAGCAGCGGATTGCCGCGCGATCGCTGGTAGAGCGCGTCGACTCGGGACTGGCCGACGAGCTGCGCGGCCGCGTCGCGGCTGAGCACATCCAGGTGCAGGATGCTGGTCGCGGGCAGCGGCCCGCCGGCGGCCGGCCTGACCGCGGCCACCACCAGCACGGGCATCGCCTGCCGCAGCAGGAACTCGACGAAGTCCCGCAGCGCGGGGCCGGCCAGATGCGCATCATCGATCACGACCACGAGCGAGCCTGACGCCGCCAGCCGGCCGAAGACCGCGGCCAGCGCGCCGTACAGGACGGCGGGACCGAGCATGCTGTCGGCGAGCCCGGGCAGCCGGCGCGGCCCGGCCGGAGTACCGAGCAGGGGTGCCAGCAGCGCGGCGTCCTCGCCGAGCAGCCCGGCGCCGGTCTCATCGCCGGCCCGCCGCAGCAGGGCCGCCAGCGAAGTCAGCACGGCATCGAGCGGCATGGAGCGGTCGAGCTGACCGCACGCGGCCAGCAGCACGGCGTCACCGGCGGCCGCGCGCTGACTGGCCCACGCCCGCAGCAGCGACGTCTTGCCGATTCCCGGCTCGCCGTCGACGACGACCACCTCGGCCGTGGCGGTACCGCGTACCCGCGCCGCACAGGCGTCAAGGAAGGCGAGTTCATCGGCTCGGCCGACCAGGCTGGCGGTCGTGGTGTCGCCTCTGGCCGGGGCGATGGCGGGCAGCTCGCCCCGCAGGATCGCGGTGTACAGCTCGGCCGTTTCCGGCGACGGGTCGGTGCCGAGATCCTCGGCGAGGCGTTCGCGCGCGGCGGCGTAGGCAGACAGCGCGGTCGCGGTCTGGCCGCCCGTCGCGTAGGCGCGCAGCAGTTCGCGCAGCGCCGCTTCGTCGTAGGGGTCCTGGCTCAGCGATGCCGCGGCCGCGTCCGCCGCGCCCATCCAGTCCCCGGCCGCGAGCAGCGCCCGCGCGGCCCGCAGCCGGGCCCGCCCGATCAGGCGAAGCAGCGCGGAGCGCCGCAGCTGCGCCCATTCACCGGGCAGCTCAGCGGGACCGGCGCCGCGCAGCAGCGACAGCGCGACCCTCGCGGCTGCGGCCGCGCCGAGCAGATTGCCGGTGCCGCTGCGCCGGTCGACCTCCTCGCCGAGATGCGCCAGCTCGGCCGCGTCCTGCCAGTCCGAGTTCAGCCGGTAGCCGCCATCGCCGTGCTCGATCCGGTCCCGCCCGAGCACGCCGCGCAGGCGGCTCATGAGCACCGCGAGCTGGTCATCCGGCCGGACCGGCAGCGCGTCCCCCCAGATGGCGTCGGCGAGCACGTCGGCCGCCACCGGCTGGCCGTCGGCAAGCGCGAGCAGGTGCAGCGCCAGCCGGGCCTTCCTGCTGCCCAGAGCCTGCGGTTCCACCCCGTCCACGGCGAATTCGCCGAGCACTCGCACGGCGAGTGACTTCATGGAGGTATCAAACATCGCGCCCGTGACCAGCGCCACTGCCGCCGCACGGCTGACGCTCGCGGCCGCCGGCAGCTTAGCCGGATCAAGGCGGCATATCAGGATATGGCACCGGGCGGCCATGATCGTTCTTTGTGCGGCGACCCGCGGGCCAGGCAGCTACTCGCCCGCTCCGTGCCCGATTCGCGGTCTATGTAACTATCGCTGGATTACGGTGGAGACTTACCGTCCCCACAGGACGGAAAGTCTCCTCTTGATGAGGCGCGCCCCGCCCCGCAGCCACAACGCTGCAAGCAGGCTGCAACCCGACCCTGCGAGCCTCGAGATGCAGGCCGGCGGAGTGCCGTCGGCGCATCAGGTGAGGAGACTGGTCATGGCCGCACAGGCGGAACAGAAGAGCTTCGGTACTCCGGACGAGACTCGCGACTTCAGCCACGGGTCGCTGCGGCTACTGAAGATCGGCGGGGCAGACATCGGGCTGCTGACGCTGGAGCCCGGCTGGCGCTGGTCGGAGCACGTCAAGCCGGTTGCCGGGACGGAACTCTGCGAGGCGCCGCACTTCCAGTATCACGTCAGCGGCACGCTGCAGATCGAGATGGCGGATGGCACGGAGTTCACCGCTCGGCCGGGCGACGTGACCGCGCTGCCGCAGGGTCACGACGCCTGGGTTGTCGGGGACGAGCCGGTGGTCGTCGTCGACTGGTACGGCGCTAGCAACTACGCGCGCTGATCACGCCTGAGCGCCGAGCGGAGGAGGCCCGGCGCACATGATGAGCGGGCTGGCCCTGGGGACACCGGGCCAGCCCGCCTGCGGTTCCCGGGCGGACAGGCCGACAACAGCCACGGGCGGGCCGCGTTCCCCGAAAGGAGCGACCCGCCCGCTCGTGCCGCTAGCGCCTGGGCGCGACCCGCCTGATGTCGGGCGGAATGGACAGCGACGAGCTCTGGGTCACGAACGCGTTCGCTTCAGCCGCGTAGTAGGCGTCATCCGGGTCGGAGTTGTACAGGTCGGCCGGGAGGACCGTGCTGCCGGTGTCGGTGCCGTTGCTGGCCACGGCGCCTGCGAAATCGATGCAGCCCTGGGCGGCCCCGTCAAGGTAGGAGTCGCTTGGCCCGCAGATGAACTGGTTGACCGTCTCCCGCACCGTTTCTTCCGCCGTGGTGAACGCGGTGCTCGGCGGGATCGTCGCGACGTACACGGTCAGCAGGCCGGACGGGTTCTGGTTGGGGGTGTCGGCCGGGTAGGCGCCGATCTCGTGCACGAGCGTGATCAGGTTGTTCTCGACGGTCGTGACGCTCTCCCCGGCGAGGATGTCGGCGGTTCCGGTAGAGAGCAGCACCGTCCGCACGTTGGCCTGAGCCAGCACATCCCGGTCGACCGGATCGATCGCGCTGAGCGGCGTCGTGTCGGAACTGACGATCGGGATGAGGTTGTTTGTCGCCGTAAAGCTATTCTCGCCGAGGTCGATCACGCCGTAGGGGACCGTGCCGCTGTTGGCGGCGGCGAGATCGGCGGTTACATCGTCGGTGAACCGGTTCGGTGCGCCGTTCGACGTGTCGCTGTTGATGCTCTGGTCGCCGTAGAACGCCACCGCTCCGAAGGACGCGCCGGTGGTCGAGCTGACCGACGGGGTCACGTCCACGCCCGTGAGCCAGTACAGGCTGCTCATCGTCGTCGTGAACGGAGTGCCCGTGGTGTCCCCGGCCTCATCCGCGGTCGTGTCCGCGGTCCAGGCGGTGGCCATCTCGTCGGCGTGCCCGACAGTATCGCTGACGGTGCCGGTGGTGTGCGCCGACACCAGCAGCGTTTCCTCCTGGGTCGTGGCGAGGCTGACCGCGTCGGACGTCACGTCGCCGCCCGCCGGGATAGTCACCGACGCGCTGCCGCCGAACGTGACGTTGGTCATCGAGCTGGCCACCGGAGCGGCACCCGAGGACTGGGCCGCCACGGTCACGTGATCGAAGGTGACCGGGACCGTGCCGAGCGCGTTGGACAGGTGGATCCGCAGCTGCGTGCCGCCGACGGAGGTGACGGCGGGCATGCGGACCGTGGTCTGCGCCACGGATCCGAAGCTGGTGTCCTCGCGGGCGGCAAAGGAGGCCGTCCAGTTCGCGGTGTTGGCGGAGCTGGTGAACGACGCTGGCCTGATCCCGACGCTCAGGATGTGCAGCGCCGGGGTGCCCTGGGTCACGCCGTTGGACACGACCGGCAGCGCGATCGACGAGACCGCCATGCCAGTGCAGGCCAGCGGGACGCTGATTGCGTACACGTGCGACGCCTGGTTGTCGTTGTCAGGGTCGCCCAGCGTATCCCGCCCGGGGAACACGGTCGCGGCCGCGGCGGCCGGCCCGGAAACCCAGTCCGGCACCGTGCTCAGGGTGTAGCCCTGAGTCGAGCTGCCGCCGCAGGACCCGTTGTAGGTGATCGTGCCGGTGGCGTTGCTGACGCTGCCGTCGGTGGCGAATGCCAGGAACACGATCGCGTTGCCGTCATTCGGATACGTGGTCGGGATGGTGACAGTCTGCCCGCCCGCAACGATGTTGTCGGGGTCGCCCGTGGCGTAGCCCGGCAGCGTCATGGGCGCGCCGTCGATCGTGATCGCCGCGCCAGGGCTCCAGCCCGCGGAGGCGAGCTGATCGGCGGCGAAGCTGTCGTTGTAGCCATCGGCGTCGGCCTGCGCGATGGCGGCGTCGTTGTTGGCGCTGATCGCGGAGTTGTTGTAGCAGCCGCTGAGGCTGGTGATCGAGCAGGTCGGGCTCATCGGTGCCACGCGCACCAGGTCGATGCCGGCCTGGTACCCCGTGGAGGAGCTGTCCTCGCCGGTGATTAGCAGCGTCAGCGAGTACACGCCCTTGGGCAGCTCGATCGGAGCGCCATTGCTCGTCGGCACCCCGAAGTCGTGATAGCTGGTGGTGACGAACGAGCTGTAGCCATCGTAGCCGCTGAGCAGGGTCGCGGCCGGCGTCCCCGTCGTCGCGTTGGCGTTGAGCGTGATCGAGTACTCACCGTAGTTGTAGGACCCAGTGAGGTTCGCGCCCAGATCGTAGTAGCCGGCCGCAGGTATCTCGAAGTGCAGCGTCATGCTGTCGCCGTTGTCGATCTTCCCGCTTCCATTGTCGAGCCACGCCTGGTAGCCGTCGCCGAACGCGATGCCGCAGCAGGTCGCCTGCGTCGTCAGCTCGCCGCCGCCGGCCAGCGATGCGGTCCCGGCCGGCACGACGGTCCCGTCTGGGGCGGTGTAGCCGTTCACGAGCTGATCGCCGTAGACATACGTGGGCGTGGTGAATCCCGCGTAGAACAGGTAGGTCGTCTCGGTCGTCGAGGTGTTATCGGCCTGATCGACGGCCTTGGCGAAGACGCGGTGCGGGCCGACGGTACCGGGCGCGAAGGTCGCCTGGGCGTATCCGTTCGGATCGGTGGCGGCCGGTATCCAGTACGGCTTACCCGCCACGGGCTTGGTGCCCGCGGTCCAGGTGACGATGCCGCTGCCGCCGTAGACCACGCTGCCCAGGTCACCGTCGAGGGAGAACAGGTACCCCTTGACGTTGTCCGAGTCGTTGGTGGTGAAAGTAAACGTCCCGTTATCCGAATAGGCGCCGCCGAACTCGTTGTCGGGGAACTGCGGCGAGTCAACGCCGGGCGCGGGCGGGGGCGTGGTGTCGACGGTGAACCGCTGCCAGGCCGTCCACGCCGAGTAGTAGTGGCCTGCGCTGCTCTCGGCCTCGGCGCGCCAGGCATACGTGCCATCGGCCAGTGAGCCGCTATAGGTTTCGGGCCCGCCGCTTGCGGTGTAGCTCGAGGCCATATTGCTGCCGACCTGGGTGGTCTCGGTGCCGCCCGCGTAGTTGTAGATCTGGTAGATGTTGCTGACGGTCTCGCCGTCGGTGTCCTCACTGGTGATCTTCATCGTCGGGCTCTTGGAGGTCACGAACGTCGTGCCCGCGTCCGTCACTGCCGGGGAGGTAACGGGCTCGCCGGTCCCGTCGACCAGGTCGGGGTTGCGGTAATAGGTGACCGAGATCGTCGCGCCGCCGCCGGATGCGTACTGCTTCCAGTAGTCGGCGTCGCTCTCGCTGTCCGACTTCAGCACGAAGGTGACGTTCGCCCAGTCGTTGTTCGCTGCCGACGTGGCGGCGTTGTCGATGTCGAACGACAGCGTGCCGGGGTGTACGGTGCCGCCGGACTCGTAGCTGCCCGCCTTGCTCTGGAGGGTGGCAGCGCCCGGCTGGTTGGACCAGACCAGGTCGGTCGAGTTCCAGCCGTTGCTCTTGGGCTGCGCGGTGGTGTAGACGTCGCAGTCGGTAGAGGCGGAGTAGGCCGACCAGTTGTTGACCACGTACATGGTCGCCGCGCTGATGTGAGCGCCCCCGATGCCCTTCGTACCGGTATCACTGCCCGTATTCATCTGGTAGAAGGTCCGCGCGGTCTCATCGGCACCACCGGGCCAGTCGTCGAGCCCGGAACGAGGGTGGTCCGAGCCGGCCGTCGAGGTGGAGTCGTAGATGTTCCAGCCGTTGGAGGAGATCCGCGCCCAGTGCAGCTGGCTCGGACTGCCTGACCAGGCCGGGTCGATGTAGATCGGCAGGGTCGCGCTCGGCGAGTCAAGGAGCGCGGCGTCCGGGACAAGCGTCTCCGTCGTGGCGGTGATATGGACTCCGACCTTCGCCAGGTGGCCCGCCGCGGACGGTCCGCTGGCGGCCGAGGCGCCGGGCGCGCTTGGCTTGCCCGCCATCGGGATGCCCGCGGAATCCCACATGGCAGCGGTGTCGGCGTGGAAGACCGTGGCGCCGGTCTTGCTCACCGCCTGCGCCCCGCCGTCAGGGGTGTCGGATAGCTTCACGCCGGCGGAGGAAACGCGCAGGCGCAGTGAGCGCAACCGCGAGCCGCGCGCGGCCGCGCGCGTCCGCACGATGAGCATCTCGCTAAATCCGCTGGCGTTCGCGGTCAGCTCCAGGTCGACCCCCGGCAGCGCGTTGTGATAGGTGGCATTCGGCCCGCTGACGGCCGGGCGCGGCAGTGAGTACGGGAACGTGAACGACAGCCTGTCGGCACCGCTGGTCATCGTTACCATCGGGCCGGTGCCGCCGCCGGAGAAAGCGACTCCGGTCGCCGTCGCCGCCGCCTGCAGCTGGCCGTCGGGCTCGCGGACAAGATCGGGATTTATGGGCACCCAGACGCCGTGCTGCTTGACCCGCACTGGTTCCGAGGTTTCGGTCAGCGTGAACGAGCCGTTGGGGTTGGCCGTTACCAGCGTTCCGGTATTGGTCTCGGCCGGTACGACGACGCTCTTGCGCGTTGCCCGGGCCCGCAGCGAGGCGGCGCGCTCGCTCGCCAGCACGGCTTGCCCGGCCAGCTGGGAGCGGCTGGCGCGGGGTCCGGCCACGGCGCCGCCGGGATGGCGCGCGACCAGCGCTCCGGCCCGCGGGAGCGCCGCCGGCTCAGACGAGCGGCTCGGCGCTGGCCGCTGACCGCCGGTCGTCGCGGCTGCCGCTCCGGCGGGCACTGCCAGGCCTAATGACAAGGCAATGGCAGATGATGTCACGAACACGGCCTGAATCGCGCGGCGCGCGCGGGGGCCAGCTGCCGGTGTTCCCATGATGAATTGTCCCCTTCTGCCAGCAACTTGCCGCCGGTATTTTGGTCATGAAAACTATTTAGGCCATTATCTTTGGAAAAGATCAACTCTTCTATAGCCGGTCATGTTATGGCACGCTTCGATCAATTGAATAGATGTAGCAGCGCTCGATCTTGACTGGTCTTTCGCGGGCTGGCTGGTGCGGGGGCTGTGCGGCTTGCGAAGGGATTCCGTAATGGCGTGGAAGACATCGCACTGGGTCCTCAGAGCAGCACGGCGTCGGGGTCCGCGAGTCGCGCGACCAGCGTTCTGGACGGCCGTCGCGGTCGTCGCCGGCACGACGCTGTTCAGCGCCGGCCCGGCAGTGGCGGCGACCACCACGAAGCTGCACCTGCCGCGCGCGCCGATCGAGCACGTAATCCCTCACACGCTGGTGAAGGGCGGCAGGCAGCCGGCCACCGCTAGCTACCAGCGCTACAACCCGTCGGTCGACTCGCGCCTCCCCGGCGCGGGCGCGGCGGTCGCGGCGCTGCCCGCGCCCGGCAGCCGGCTTGCCGCCGTGCGCGCGCCTGCGGGAGTCGCGCTGGTAAACCCCGGCGCCGTGCGCGCCGGGTCGCTCCCCGTGCTGATTGGCCCGGCCGACCATACGGGAACGGCTCACGCGGGGCTGATCGCCGGCCGCGCGCCCAGCGCCGTCGCGGTGACGATCGCCAGCCAGCGCGCGGCACTCGCCGCCGGCATCCACGGAATCCTGTTCTCGGTCAGGCCGAGAGCCGGAGCATCAGGGTCCGGGCCGGTCGATGTCAGCGTCGACGACTCCACGTTCCTCGCGGCCTACGGCGGCGACTACGCGGCCCGGCTGCACCTGGTGGAGATGCCAGCCTGCGCCCTCACGACCCCGCGGCGGCCCGCCTGCCAGACCGAGATCTCGCTGGCCCCCGTGGGCCGGTCGCCACTGACGGCGAGAGTCAGCCTGCCCGCGGCCTCGGCAACGCCGGGCCGGAGCAGCGTCGCGATCGCCGGCGGTCAGCTGTCGGTCGCGGGCCAGTCGGTCGTCATGGCGGCGACCTCAGGGACGGGCGGATCATCGGGTACCTACGCGGCCACCCCGCTGAGTCCGTCCGGGACCTGGTCGATGAGCGGCAACACCGGCGCGTTCGACTACTCCTACCCGCTCCAGGTACCGACCGCGATCGGCGGCGCGACCCCAGCGGTCGAGCTGGACTATGACTCCTCGGCGCAGGACGGCTTCACCGAGGGCACCAATGACCAGTCGTCCTGGATCGGTGACGGCTGGGACAGCAGCACGGACAACTACATCGAGCGCACGTATGAAGCGTGCTCGGATGACTCCTCGACCGGCGCGCCGCAATACGACGGCGATGAGTGCTGGGACGGTCAGATCCTGACGATGTCGCTGGATGGCCAGGCGACCGAGATCGTCTATGACGACTCGACCAAGAAGTTCCACGCTGCCGACGACGAGTCGGACATCACGATCAACGACCTGAAGACCTGCGACAACGGCACCTACAACGGGGAGTGCTGGGAGGTCGTCGAGAACGGCATCCAGTACTACTTCGGGATGAACAAGCTGCCCGGCTGGGCGTCGGGCGACCAGACGACGAATTCAGCCTGGACGGTCCCGGTTTACTGCGCGAACCCGAACGTCACCTGCAGTTCGTCGACGTTCGCGAGCTCCTCGGAGAACGAGGGCTGGCGGTGGAACCTCGACTACGTGGTGGACCCGCACGGCAACGCCGCCGCCTACTACTACACGCCCGAGCAGAACTACTACGGCGCGGACATGAAGACCACCCCGGTCGCCTACGACCGCGGCGGCTATCTGGACCGGATCGACTACGGCATGACGTCGTCGACGATCTTCTCGGGGACAGCGCCCGAGCAGATCATTTTCAACACCGCCCAGCGCTGCCTGCCGGGGACGCCGGCCGGCAACACCTGCGCCGACAGCCAGTTCACGGTGGCGAACGCGGCCTACTGGCCGGACGTGCCGATTGATCAGAACTGCGCCTCGAGCGGGACCTGCGACAACCACGCGCCGTCGTACTGGTCGCGGATCCGGCTGATCTCGATCGTGACCCAGGTCCAGGACAATGGCGCCACGCAGAAGGTCGACGAGTACGACCTGACCCAGACCTTCCCCGACGGCGGCGACCACGCGCCGACGCTGTGGCTGGCATCGATCCAGCGGACCGGGTGGGACACCTCGGCCGGAGGATCGGGTTCACTCCAGATGCCGGCGACATCCTTCGGGAAGCCGCTGCAGCTGCCGAACCGGGTCGGGACGCTGCCGAGTATCCCGGTGATGTATCACGACCGGATCCAGACCATCATCACGCCGACGGGCGCCCAGATCAGCATCACCTACAATCCGGCCGTCTGCACGCCGACGAACTATCCGTCCAACCCGGCGGCGAACACCATGCCCTGCTTCCCCGTCTACTGGAGCCCGCCAGGGGCGACCTCGCCCGAGCTTGACTGGTTCCAGAAATACACGGTGGCGTCGGTCGAGACGCAGGACCTGAATAACGAGAATCCGGACGGCACCTATCCCGAGGAGCTGACGTCCTACGTCTACGCGCCGTCCGGCATGGCGTGGCACTACGACGACAACGAGGTCGTCAAGGCGAAGAACCGTACCTACGGCCAGTACCGTGGCTACGCCTGGGTGGAGACGATCACGGGCGACCCGAACGTGTTCCACCTTGACAACGGCGCCAAGGTCTACGACCAGCAGGCCATGACCAAGACGTTCTACTTCCGGGGCATGAGCCAGAACACCCCGACCGGCACCGGCGGCACGAACGTGACCCTGACCTCGACCGACGGCAAGTACTCGGCCAACGACGTCGACTCCCTGGCCGGGCAGACCTTCGAGACCGATACCTACACCTCGGCCTCCGGGTCGCTGAATTCGGCCACCGTGACGGTGCCGGAGGTCATCGGGCCGACGGCGTCGCGCGCGCGAACCGGCCTCCCGGCGCTGACCGCGCAGATCGTCGTTCCGGCGGCGACTTACAACCGCCAGGCGGTTTCCTACGGATGGCGGGATACCGAGACGGATTACTTCTACAACACGACGCTTGGCCAGCCGACCACGGGAATGCTCGTCCAGCAGGACGACCGGGGCGAGGTTGGCGCGGCCGGGAACATCCCGATCTGCACCTGGACCAAGTACGTCGAGAACACGGGCGAGAGCATGATCCTGACGGCCGAGACGATCAAGGCGGACCAGGATTGCAGCACCGCGGGCGCAACCCAGACGGGGCAGCTGATCTCGGACACGCGCACGTCCTACGACGGTCACGCCTGGACCTGGGACGGGGCGTCGCCGGCCGGGACGGCCCCGACCGCCGGGGACCCCACGGAGACGCAGGTGGCGAGCGGGCCTACCGGCGGGGTGAGCCCGCCCGGATTCGTGGTCACGAGCGAGACCACCTACGACTCCTACGGCCGGGCGGCGACCGTCACCCGGACCCCGGACTCGACCAGCCCGAGCGGCGCCTCCCTCGCCCAGGAGACGACCACCGCCTACTCACCCGCGAGCGGGGCGCTTCCCACCCAGATGACGACCACCACGCAGGTGACTAGCGGCAGCAGCCCGACCTACCAGACCACGACGGAGACGCTCGATCCCGCCAGGAACGCGCCCGTCGAGGAGGTGAACGCCGCCGGGCTGAAGACCGACGTGACCTACGACGCGCTCGGGCGCATCACGGCGGTGTGGGAGCCGAATGAGTCGAAGGCAGCCAACGCGCCGGCTAACAAGCTGTTCTCTTACGTGATCTCCCAGACCAAACCGGAGGTCGTGACGACCAGCTCGCTGCTGGACAACGGCACCTACTCGGTCTCGGAGTCGCTCTATGACGCGATGCTCCAGCTGCGGCAGACACAGACCACGTCGGAGAACTCCACGACGCTGGTCTCGGATACCCAGTACGACTCGCACGGCTGGCCGGTGGTGACCAACAACAACTACAACGTGGGCGGCAGCCCGTCCGCGTCCCTGGTCCTCCCGTCGCCGAACTCAATTCCCTCGACGACGGTCACCGAGTATGACGGGATGGGCCGCGCCGACCTGGTCAGCCAGGAGCACGATGGCGTGACCACGCCCGGCATGACCACGACCACGGCCTACACCGGTGACACCACCACGGTGGTCCCGGCCACCGGAAGCACTCCCACCACCACCGTCGTGAACGCTCGCGGCCAGACGACCGCGATCCAGCAGTACACCAGCCAGACCTCGCCATCCCCGCTGACGATCTCTGGCAGTTCGCAGGCCGGATACTCGGTCAGCGGCGGCACCACCAACACGACGAGCTACACCTATGCCCCGGACGGGCAGACGGCCACGATTACCGGCCCGGACAACTCGAAGTGGAGCTACACCTACGACCTGTTGGGCCGGACCACCAGCCACACCGACCCCGACACCGGGCTCACCAAGATGACGTACGACGACGCGGGCGACATGACATCCACGACCGACGCCCGCGGGAGCACCATCGATTACACCTACGACCTGCTCGGCCGCAAGCTGACGGAGACGGACGCGAGCGACAACAACTTCACGCTCGGGACCTGGCTCTACGACACGCTCCAGGTGGGCCTGCTGACGTCGGAGACCAGCTATGTGCCCGGCACCACCGGCGGCTACACGGTGGCCACCACCGGTTACACCAGCCTGGGCAAGCCAACCGGGACGCGAATCACGCTCCCCGCCAGCGAGGCGCCGCTGCCGACCACGTACACCACCAGCTATTCCTACTCGACCAACGACCAGAACCTGATCTCGCAGACCGACCAGAAGGTCGCCGGGCTCCTGGGCGAGACCATCGACTACGGCTACGACGCGCTCGGCAACCCGACGTCGTCGGCCAGCACCCTGGCGACCTACGTCAGCAACGTCGTCTACACCGACTTTGCCGAACTGTCCCAGGTCACCTACGGGCCGTCGACGAATCCCGCCTCCCAGACCTACAGCTACGACTCCCAGACCCGGCGGCTGACCGACGTGCTGACGTCGCGTACTCAGGCGCCTGGTCCGACGGTCGACAACACGAGCTACGCCTACGATCCGTCCGGCAACCCGGTATCGGTTACCGACCAGCAGGAGGAGACCGGCAGCACCGTCACCGATCAGCAGTGCTTCGTCTACAACAGCCTGGACGAGCTGGCCACGGCGTGGACGGCCAATGACAACTGCGCGAATCAGAACCCGGCCGCCAACCCGGCCACCGTCGCCAGCGGCCCGGAAGCGTACTGGCAGTCCTACTCCTACGACGCCATCGGTGACCGCACGGCGGAGACCGACAACCCGGTGAACGGGGCGACGGCCGGCACCACCACGACCTACACCAACGGCGGCACTCCGGGCACCAGCTGCCAGAACCAGGGCGTCCAGCCGCACACTCTGACCAGCACCTCGGCGACCGGTCCCACGGGCACGGTTGCGACCAGCTTCTGCTACGACGCCGACGGCAACCTGGTGTCGCGGACGCCAAGCTCCGGCGCCGGGCAGACGCTGCAGTGGAACGACGCGGGCGAGCTGGCGAGCATCGCGCAGGGCGGCAGCACAACCTCGTTCGTCTACGACGCCAACGGCAACGAGCTGATCCGGCGTGACCCTGGCCAGACCACCCTCTTCGCCGGGGACACGGAGGTCATCGTTAATACCGCGGTCACTCCGGCCGTCCTGCTCGGCGCCATTCGCTACTACACGCTGGGCGGCTCGGGATCTCCCGTGGCGATGCGCTCCACCCTGGCGTCCGACCCCGGCGTGTGGTACCTCTTCGACAACACGCAGGGCACTGCCGTGATCGCGATGAACGCCACCACCCAGGCCGTCAGCCGGCAGGAGTTCTCACCGTACGGTGAGCTCATCGGCTCGAGCGGGGCGTGGCCGGATGCGACCAGGGGCTTCCTCGGCAAGGCAACGGAGCCAGACAGCGGCTACGTCGACGTGGGCGCACGCAAGTACGACCCGACACTCGGGCGCTTCATCAGCGCGGATCCGGACCTGGAGACGACCAGCCCCGAGGAACTGGGCGGATATACCTATGCCGCGGACAACCCGGTCGAGGGCTCGGATCCATCGGGCCTGATGCTCTGCGTCGCCGGCGGCCCGTGCGGCTCGATCCAGTACCTCGAGCACTACTACCAGCAGAGCTCCGGCGGTGGCGGCAGCCACGGCGGCGGTGGCGGCGGTGGCGGCGGCGGTGGCTACAGCGGCTACGGCGACTACACCGGCTACACCGGCTACAGCGGCGGATACTCGGGCTATAACCCTGAGGCGGCCGCGGAGGCGCAGGCGGCTGCCGCCGAAGCCGCCGCTGAGGCTGCAGCAGCACGAGCGGCGGAAGCGGCCGCGGCGCGGGCGGCGGCGGCAGCAGCCGCCAGAGCCCAGGAAATGGCGCTGATTCATCGCCTGGAGGGGATGGCCAACGATGCCGGCAACGCCGCCAACTGGGGCGGCGGAGTGCAGGGCGCGCTGGCCGGCACCGGCGGGGCGGGGACTCGGGCCAGCGCTATGCTCCGCGGGGGCAGTTCGGACGGCTCGTACATGATGCTCGCGCTCAGGAACAACCCTGAGCTGAAGTGGGCCGGGAGGATAGGGCGCAGCCCCGCACTCGACTTCGCCGGCAAGGCGTTCACCGGCGTGGCGATCGCGGTCGGCTCCTGGCAGAACTACTCGGCCGACCGGGCGGACAACGGCATCGGCGCGAGCGTGGCGATGTCGGCGGTCCAGACCGCCGGAGACACGGCCATCTCCTACGCCAACGTGAGTATCGGCATGGACGTCGGCTTCACCGCAGGTTTCGCGATCGGCGGTCCGCCGGGAGCACTGATCGGCGCTGGCGTCGGCGCGGCCGTCGGAGCGGCGGTGTCGTACTTCGAGTCGACCGAATTCAACAATGGGGTGGACGATGCCAGCCATGCAATCGGCCACGCGGCCAGCGACGTAGCGCACTTCTTCGGGGGGTTGTAGCTAGCTCTCGCCGCCGCAGGCGTCATGATTGCAGTTAGTAGTCCGTCCTGACGCCTTTTGTCCGGCCGCACGATCGGAGGGTGAGGCTAGTGATCGCCGACGAGGATGAGATTCTCGTGAACGCCGTCGGTGACCTGGGCCGCCTTGCCGTCGGACGCGGCCAGGGCGCCGAGTTCGCTGCCCGGAAGATGCGCAAGAACGTGCTTGAACTCGACCTTGAGGTCAGCATGACGCCGGCCGCCGCCACTAAGCGGGCTGAGGAAGTCCTCGCGGATCAGGGCGCTTTGATCCGGACCGAGCCGGGGGGACAGGACGCGCCCGTGGCAGTCGTCGGCCTGGTCACTGCGGGGTTCGGGAACCTGAATCCGGCGGTCGTGACCGTCACCATTCGTCCGAGCGAGTACGGCTCGCGGCTGGTGGTTCGCGGTGCGGCCAAGGAGAGTCTGATCAAGCAGCGCGCGGGGGAGGCGGCCGCGAAGCGCATCGCGGCCGCGCTCGCCTGAAGCAATCACCCGCCCAGCCTGGCAACTGCCGATTTCCCGCACGTGCATCCAGGAATTGCTGGCCGCGGCTAGCAACTGCGTCCTGGTAATGACCGCCGATTACCGCTGTCATCCATAAAGCTCAAGTCCAATACAGAAATGGCCTGAATCGCTATCCGGGAAACGGCAAAGAATTACGATGCCGAGCTCCTGCAGAGGTGTAGTCTTCCTGTCGCAAGTAACGGCTGCTGCAATTAACAGCCGTTTGTCCATTGTCGGAAAGACGGGAAGAATACATGGAGAAGCAGGCCAAGAAGCTGGTGCTCTCTAAGGAGACCCTGCGCAACCTCGATGATCAGGAGCTTTCGGGTGTTGTCGGTGGTACGGGCACCATCGTGTGCGTGGACAGCGTCGTCTGCAACAGCGGCGTCTGCTGCAGCGTCCTCTGCGAAAGCGCGGTCTGCCACATTAACGTCCTGACGCTCCTTTAGATCGTCAGCGCGTTAGGTACGGCAATGACGCTCAGCGTATCCCTCCTCGATTCGCCTGAGCGGAAGAAAGCACGGTTGGGGCGATGTCCCGGTCACCGCGGTGACCGGGACATCGCCGCACCGGATTGCCATTAGCTATTTACCTGGAGACGTTTAATGAGATGGCATCCGCTACTTGCCGGCGGCTTAAGGGATAAAGCGATCCAGAGCGCTGCCGTGCTCATCCAGTCCCTGACCCAGACCCGTGCACCGGACCAGCGCAGCGCCGCGCTGTCGACCGGCACCGCGGGGCTGGCCGTCGGCCACGCGGTCGCCGCCCACGCGGGCCAGGACTGGGCGGAACGGGAGCGGGCCGACCACTGCCTCGACGGCGCGGTCGACGTGCTCGCGAGCCAGCCGCTGAGCCTCTCGCTGTACTCGGGATTCACCGGGATCGCGTGGGCGGCGGACGTCGTGGACCGGCTCCTGGACGGCGACGCCGCTGACCGGCCCGGCGCAAACCGGAATGACGACATCGACGAGGCGCTGGCCAGGGCGATATGGCGTTATCCGAAGGACGGCCCGTACGACCTGATCGACGGGCTGGCCGGGCTCGGCACCTACGCCCTCGCCCGGTGGCCGCGACCCGCCGCGGCGGAGTGCCTCGCGGGCGTACTGGCCCAGCTGGCAAGCCGGGCCCGCCGGGATGCCGACGGTGTGTACTGGTGGACGTCGCCCGCGCAGCTGCTCGGCCCGCGCCGAGAGCTGTGCCCAGCCGGCGCCGTCGATCTGGGAGTGGCGCACGGCATGGCCGGCGTCCTGCCCCTGCTTGGCCGGGCGTGTGCGCTCGGGGCGGGTGAGGCGACCGCGCGCCCGCTGCTCGACGGCGCCGTCCAGTGGATGCTGGCGCACCTGATCGAGACGCCGACGGGCCAGACGAGCCCGCCGTTCATCGCTGCCGGCGCCGAGCCGGAGCCGGCCAGGTCCGCGTGGTGCTACGGCGACCCGGGCGTCGCGATGGCGCTGCTGCTCGCGGCGCGAGACGTGAGCGAGCCCGGCTGGGAACTGGCCGGCATCGAGCTGGCGATCCGCGCCGCCGCCCGGCCGCCCGAGCAGTGCGGCGTTACGGACGCGGGCCTCTGCCACGGCACCGCGGGCCTGGCGCACCTCTACGGGCGGATGTATCAGCTCACCGGCGAGGCCGTGCTGGCAGACGCGGCGGTTTCCTGGGCCGAGCGCACGGTGGCCCTGTGCGGCCCGGCCGTCGACGCCATGGCGGCCGGCCAGCCGGCCGCGACGACCCCGGACCGGCCATGGAACGGCCAGGGCCTGCTGGAAGGCGCGGCCGGCATCGCACTGGCGCTGCTGGCGGCGTCGCTGCCCGCCGAGCCCGTCTGGGACCAGATGCTCCTGGTCAGCACCGGGCTGGACGCCACCGTGAGCGCCCGATGAGCGCGGACACCGCGGCGGCCGCGCGGCCGTCGGGGTTCTTCGTGCTGCGCACCCCGCTGCTTCCGCTCGCCACCCTCACGGACTGGGCAGCCGGGCTCGACGGGCCGGGCCGAGGCGAAGGCGATGTCCGCACACCCGAGGACGCGATCACCGGCGACCGGCTGCGGCTGCGGTCCAGGCTGGAAGAGATCGTCACCGCTCCTGCCTTCCGTGAGGCCGTCTACCTGGCGTCACCGAGCCTCGAGGCGGCGATCGACGTCTGGCGGAAGGACCCGGACAGCGAGCGCGGCCAGCGCGCCGAGGTAGCGCTCGTCGCCTATCTCATGCGGGCGGCCGCGCGGCCGACGCCGTTCGGCCTGTTCGCCGGGTGCACGACCGGAACCATCGGCGACGCCACCAGCCTGCGGCTGCCCGGCCGGGCCGGCTACGACCGGCACACCCGCCTGGACATGGACTACCTGTGGACGCTGGCGAACGCCATCGAGGCCAGCCCGCTGCTGCGCGCCGACCTGCGCTACCGGCCGAACTCCAGCCTGTACCGGGTCGGCGACCGCCTCCTGTACGCGGAGGCCCGCGACCAGGGGCCGGGCCGGTCCTATCACCTCGTGGCCGTGCAGGAGACGCCGTACCTGACGCAGACCCTGGCCCGTGCCCGTGACGGCGAGCGACTGGACGTGCTGGCAGGCGCGCTGGCCAGCGACGACATCGGGGCCGCCGAGGCGGGCGAGTTCCTGGCGGCGCTCGTCGACAGCCAGTTGCTGGTCGCGGACTGCCAGCCGCCGGTGACCGCGGAGTCGCCCGCCCACACCATGGCCGCGACGCTGGCCGACTCCCCCGCGACGGCCCCGGTCGCGACCGCGCTCGTCGACGCGCTCGCCGGTCTCGCGGCGATCGATGCCGACGGCGTTGGTGCCTCGCCCGACCGCTACCGCCGGATCGCCGCCGGGCTCGACGGTCTGCCGGCCACGCCCGACCAGGCCCGGTTCGTGCAGGTCGATCTGCTGAAGCCGGCCATCGGCGCCACGCTCAGCGACGCGGTCGCGGCCGACATCCTGCGCGGGGCGCAGACGCTGCACTCGCTCACCCGTCAGGGTGGCGACGGGGCGCTGGCGAACTTCCGCGAGCAGTTCGCCCGCAGGTACGAGACGAGGGAGATGCCGCTGGCCCAGGTGCTCGACGAGGAGACCGGGATCGGGTTCCCGGCTCCTGGCCAGAGCGGCGGCCGTGCCGGGGGCGCCACGCTGCTCGCGGGCCTGCCGCTAGAACGCCGCGAGCACGGGCAGGGCATGTGGACCCGCCAGGACTCGTTCCTCTATCGAAAGCTGTCGCAGGCCATTGCCGCGAGCGGCCGGGAGATGTCGATCGACCCCGCTGAAGCCGACGCTCTTCGCGGCCCGGATGACCTGCCGCTGCCGGCCGCATTCGACGTGGTGGCAACCGTCGTCGCCGAGTCCGAGGACGCGATCGCGGGCGGCGATTACCAGGTGCTGCTCGGCTCGGCCGGCGGTCCCTCGGGCGTGCGGCTGCTCGGCCGTTTCTGCCACGCCGATGACGAGCTGCGTGAGCATGTGCAGGCCCATCTCCAGGACGAGGAACGCGGCGAGCCGGGCCCGGTGTTCGCCGAGATCGTGCATCTGCCGCAGGGCCGGACCGGCAACATCCTGAGCCGGCCGGTGCTCCGCGAGTACGAGATCCCGTATCTCGGGCGGTCGGGTGCCGCGGCCGACCGGCAGCTGCCGCTCTCCGACCTGCTCGTGTCGGTCCAGGGCGAGCGGATCGTCCTGCGCTCGCGGATGCTGGGCCGCGAGGTGATCCCCCGGCTCACGTCGGCCCACAACTACGGCCGCGCGGGCCTCGGGGTCTACCGGTTCCTTGGCCTGCTGCAGCATCAGGGCGTGATCCCGGGCGTGGTGTGGGACTGGGGGCCGCTGCGGGCGGCCGCGTTCCTGCCGCGGGTGACCAGCGGCCGCGCTGTGCTGGCCCGGGCGATGTGGAACCTCGGCGGGCGTGAGCTGGCCGCGTTCCGCCTGCCACGCGGCGCCCGCCAGTTCGGTGCCGTCCGGGACCTGAGGAAGCGCCTCGGGCTGCCGCGGTTCGTCGCGCTCGCGGACGACGACAACGAACTCGTTGCCGACCTCGACAACGTGCTGTGCGTCGAGGCGCTGGCCCATCAGCTTCGGCGCCAGACCTCGGCAACGCTGGTCGAACTGCTGCCAGAGCCCGGCCAGCTCTGCGTGACCGGGCCGGAGGGCGGGTTCACCCATCAGGTGATCGTGCCGTTTGTACAGACCGCACCGGCAGCCGTCGGCGGGGCGTCGGAAGGCAACGGGGACGTCGACGCCGCGATCCGGCCGGCCGCCCGGCCGCCGGCCCGCACGCCCGCGCGGCGGACCGGCGGCGGCGTCGCCCGTCGCTTACCGCCCGGATCGGACTGGCTCTACCTGAAGCTGTACACCGGGCACGCCGCGGCCGACCAGGTCGTACTCGCCGTCGCGCCCATGCTGTCAGCGGCGCAGTCGGCGGGCACCATCGACAGCTGGCACTTCGTCAGGTACGGCGATCCCGACTGGCACCTGCGGCTTCGCCTGCACGGCGCGCCCGAGGTGCTGCTGGGCGACATGCTGCCCGCGCTGCGGGCGCTGACCGAGCCGCTGGCGCGGTCGGGTGCCCTGTGGCGCACGCAGCTCGACACCTACGAACGCGAAGTCGAGCGCTACCTCGGCCCCGAGGGCATCGCCTACGCCGAGCGCATTTTTCACGCCGACAGTCAGGCCGTCGCCGACATCCTGCGCCTGCTTCCGGGGGACGCCGGCGCGGACGTCCGCTGGCGGGTAGCGCTGTGCGGCATCGATCAGCTCTTCGGCGACCTTGGCCTCGGCCTGGCGCGCAAGCTCGCGATCGCCCGCGGCGCTCGCCGGGGATATGGCCGCGAGTTTGGCGCCGACGGCGCGTTTCAGCATGCCGTCGGCGCCCGCTTCCGGCGGGAACGAGCTTCGCTGGAGCTCATGCTCGACGGGCCCGCCGATCCGGCCCCGGCGATCGCCGGATGCCTCCAGGCACTGTCGCGCCGGTCGGCCGCGGTCGCCATGGCGGCAACGCAGATCCGGGAGCTGGCGACTACCAGCCCCGGATCCGCGACCGGCCTGGAGGAAGTCGCGGTGAGCCTGGCCCACATGCACGTGAACCGGCTGCTCCGCTCGGCGCAGCGCGCCCAGGAGCTGGTGCTGTACGAGATGCTTGACCGGCTGTACGTGTCCCGCGCCGCGAGAGGGTCGGCGTGAGCGGCCGGCACGGGGTGAGCGGCCGGCCGCGGGCTGGCGGCCGGCACAGCCGGGAGCTGGCGCCGCCGCCTGCCCGGGCGGCCCGGCATCAGGCGCCGCGGCCGGCGCGGGGGCGGCCCGCATCGGCCGGCCCGGAGCCGGCGCGACTGCGCCCGGTGAGCCTGCGCCCGGTGAGCCTGCGCCCGGCCGGCCCGGCTTCCGCGGCCGGCTCCGTGCCCGGCCCGGCGATCTTCCGCGCGGAAGCCCTCGACGCGCGGTCCGGCGGGGCGCAGCGCCCGGGCGTGCCGATCCGCCTGGGCGAGCCGTGGCTGCGGTGGCTGTACCTGGTGGCGCTCGCCCTGGTCGCGGCCGGGGCGGTACTGATCTGCACAGTCAGCACCGCCGAGCAGAGTGACGGCACGGCGGTCGTCACCGAGCCCGGCGGCCGGTTCGCGGCGCTGCTGCCGATCGCGGTCGTGCCCGATCTCGGGCACGCAAGAACCCTGAACGTAGTGCTCGGATCGCGGGGCGGCGTGCGACTCACCCATGCCCGGCTGCAGCTCGCCGACGCGAGCAACGCCAGGCACGCCGGGCTGGCGGCACCGTCGCAGCCAAGCGTCCTGCTGACCGGGCGCCTGCCCGCTGGCGCGGCGCTGCCGACGACGGACGGGACCCGCAGCCGGCTCACCTCCGTGGCGATCGTGATTGGCAACGAGCCCGTCGGCGCGGTCGTCGCGGCCGAGTTCGAGGTCATGCTCGGAACGCGGCAGGCCCAGGCATGATGCGCCGCGTCCGGCTGGTGCGGCAGATGGAGGAGGCCGACTGCGGTGCTGCCTGCCTGGCCATGGCACTCGGCTTCCACGGCAAACGGGTGCCACTCGACGAGCTGCGGACGATGACCGGCACCGGCCGCGACGGAGTCACCGCGCTGTCACTTGTCGCTGCGGCCCGTGCCCACGGCCTCGCCGCCCGCGGCGTGCACACCGACGTGGCGGGGCTGAGCCTCCTGCCGCGCGGCTCGATCCTGCACTGGGAGTTCAGCCACTTCGTCGTGCTTGACGGAGCTACGCGCCGGGGCATCAGCGTGCTGGATCCGGCGCGGGGCCGCTGGTTCGTCAGCGAGGACGAGCTCCGCCGGGCCTACACCGGCGTCGCGATCACCCTTGAGCCCGGACCCGGGTTCGTGCCCGGCGGGCCGCCGGCCAGGGGAACGTGGCGTTACCTGCACCCGCTGCTCGGCGAGGCGCGCAGCCTCAGCCGGGTCGTCGTGACCTCGCTGATCCTCCGGGTCTCCGCACTTGCGATCCCGCTGCTGACCGCGCTCGTCATCGACGAGGTCGTGCCGCGAGACGACCGGCATCTGCTGAGTGTCTTCACCGTCGGGGTGGCGATGGTGATCGGGTATCAGCTGCTGGCGAGCTTCCTGCGCGGCAACCTCCTGCTCGAGCTGCGAACGCGGCTGGACATGGGCCTGACGATGGGTTTCGTCGACCACCTGGTCGAGCTGCCGTACAGCTTCTTCCTGCGCCGCTCGTCCGGCGACCTGATGATGCGGATGCAGAGCAACGCATCGGTCCGCGAGATCCTCACCAGCGGAACGCTGTCGGCGCTCCTCGATGGCGTCTTCGCCAGCTTCTACCTCATCCTGCTGTTCATCGTCAGCCCGGTGCTCGGCTCCCTCGTCCTGGTCCTGGCGCTGATCCAGGTACTCACGCTGGTCGCAACCTGGCGCCGGAACCGGCGGCTGATGTCCGACAGCCTGCAGGCCCAGGCCGACACGCAGAGCTACGCCTACGAGCTGCTGGCCGGGATCGAGACGCTCAAGGCGGCCGGGGCCGAGCACCGCGCGGCGGCGCACTGGAGCGACCGGTTCCGCCAGCAGGTCAGCATCGACCTGGCGCGCGGCCGTCTGAGCGCGGCGGTGGACTCGGTCATGAACACGCTCACGGTCGGCTCCTCCCTCCTGGTGCTGCTGCTCGGCGCGCTCGAGGTCGTCAACGGCAACATCTCGCTCGGCACGATGTTCTCGGCCGCCGCGCTGGCCGCGGGGTTCCTCAGCCCGCTCGGGACGCTGGTCAGCAGCGGGCTGCAGCTGCAGCTGCTGGCTAGTTACATGGAGCGCATCAACGATGTGCTCGACACCCCGCCCGAGCAGCCCTCGCATCGGCTCAGGCGAGCTGCGCCGCTGGCAGGCGCGCTGCGGGCCGAAGGCGTCTCGTTCCGCTATAGCGCCCTGTCTCCGATGGTGGTGCGGGGTGTCTCGCTCGATATCGCGCCCGGCCAGCACGTCGGCATCGTCGGCCGGTCGGGCTCGGGCAAGTCGACGCTGGCGCACCTGCTGCTCGGCCTGTACCGGCCGACGGAGGGGCGGATCTGCTTCGATGACCACGACCTGTCCGGCCTGGACGTGAGGTCGGTCCGCACGCAGCTCGGGATCGTAACCCAGCATCCGTACGTGTTCGGCTCGTCCATCCGGCAGAACATCACGCTGACCGACCCGGCCCTCCCGCACGAGGCGGTCGTCGAGGCCGCCAGGCTCGCGTGCATCGATGCCGACATCGAGTCGATGCCGCTGCGGTACGACACCCCGCTCCACGACGGCGGCGCCTCGCTGTCGGGCGGGCAGCG
Organism: Streptosporangiaceae bacterium; assembly: GCA_036758685.1. Taxonomy (GTDB): domain Bacteria; phylum Actinomycetota; class Actinomycetes; order Streptosporangiales; family Streptosporangiaceae; genus JAJYUU01. The sequence goes on from DAIOWC010000009.1 coordinate 35,011, forward strand.
GCAGCGGATCGCGCTGGCCCGCGCGCTGGTCGGAAGTCCCGCGATCCTGCTGCTCGACGAGGCGACCAGCGAGCTCGACACGCTCACCGAGGAGATGGTCTACCGCAACCTCGCGTCGATCCGCGCCACGACGATCGTGATCGCGCACCGGCTGAGCACGATTCGCAACGCGGACCTGATCATCGTGATGGACGACGGCCGCATCGCCGAAACCGGCAGGCACGATGAGCTGATCGCACGCGACGGCGTCTACGCGGCGCTCGCGCGGGCGCAGTCATCGATGACGTCGGCCCGGATCCCCGTCCCCCGCTAGCCCACGCGGACTCGAGCAGCAGGTCCGCGGCCACCCACGCCCCCGGCGAGGCGGGCGGGCCGCGTCATCGGGACCGATAATCAGCGCTATCCACTGACAAACGGGCACGATAAGCCGAGTACGGCCGTCGCGTGAGAGGCTGGCGGGCGGAATGCTGACCGACTGGGACGTCCCGATCGTCATGGATGACGGGCTCGTGCTGCGAGCCGACGTGTTCCGGCCGGACGACGACGGCCGGCATCCGGTGATCATGACCCACGGGCCGTACGCCAAGTGGCTGGCCTTCCAGGACGGCTTCGCGCGGCAGTGGGCGAATCTGGAGGCCGAGCACCCAGACGCCATCGCCGGCTCGTCCGGCCTGCATCAGAACTGGGAGACCGTCGACCCGGAGAAGTGGGTGCCGGACGGCTACGTCGTGATCCGGGTCGACTCGCGCGGCGCCGGACGCTCGCCCGGGTACCTTGACATCTTCTCGCCGCGGGAGACCCGCGATTACTACGAGTGCATCGAGTGGGCCGCCATCCAGTCCTGGAGCACGGGGAAGGTCGGGCTGCTCGGTGTCTCCTACTACGCGATCAACCAGTGGCAGGTCGCAGCGCTGCGGCCGCCGCACCTGACCGCGATCTGCCCGTGGGAGGGCGGCAGCGACTTCTACCGCGACTTCACCCGGCACGGCGGCATCCTCAACGTGTTCGTCCGGCAGTGGTACCCGCCGCAGGTGGCCGGCGTCCAGCACGGCGTCGGCGAGCGCGGGCCCCGGCATCGGGCCACGGGCGGCCTCGCGGCCGGGCCGCCGACGCTGACGGAGCAGGAACTAAGCGCGAACCGGGCCGATACTCCCGCCGAGCTGCTGGCCCGCCCGCTGCTCGACGACTACTACGCCCAGCGCAGCCCGGCGCTTGAGGACATCACCGTGCCGGTGCTCTCGGCCGCCAACTGGGCCCATCACCTGCACACGCGGGGCAATTTCGAGGCCTACGCCCGCGTCGGCAGCAAGGAGAAGTGGCTCGAGGTCCACGGGCTCCAGCACTGGGTCGAGTTCTACACCGACTACGGCGTCCGCCTGCAGAAGCGATTCTTCGGCCACTTCCTCGCCGGCGAGGAGACTGGCTGGGACGCTCAGCCGCCCGTGCTACTGCGGGTGCGCCGGGTCGACGGCACGTTCGAGGACCGGGCCGAGGGCGAGTGGCCGCTGGCCCGGACGGACTGGACCAGGTTTCACCTCGACGTCGCGGGCGGCCGGCTCGCGATGGCAGGCGACGGCCAGCAGTGCCGCGCGTCGTTCGACGCGCTCGGCCCCGGCCTTGAGTTCTGGACCGAGCCGCTTGACGCCGATCTGGAGATCACCGGCCCGTGCGCCGCCCGGCTGGTCATCGCGTCGTCAACGGTCGACGCGGACGTCTTCGTCACCCTGCGGGTGTCTGACCCCGAGGGTCGCGACGTCACGTTCGTCAGCGGCCAGGATCCGCGGGGCTGCGTAGGCTTCGGCTGGCTGCGGGCCTCGCACCGCAAGACCGATCCGGCGCGGAGCCTGCCCTGCCGGCCGTGGCATCCGCACGACGAGGCGCAGCCGCTGGCTCCCGGTCAGCCGGCCGAGCTGGACGTCGAGATCTGGCCGACCTCGGTCGTCATCCCGGCCGGCTACCGGCTCGGCGTCACCATCGGAGGCCGCGACTTCGAGCTGCCGGGCGCCGGGCCGTGGCCGAGCGCGTTCGGGGTCACCATGCGCGGCCATGGCATCTTCGTGCACGACGACCCGGCCGACCGGCCGCCAGAGATTTTCGGCGGGGTAACGACGCTGCTGTCCGGCGGCGACAATCCGTCCTATCTGCTGCTGCCGGTGATCCCGCGCTAGCCTGGGCGTACTACAGAAAGATGAAGAAATGCGATTTAGCAGGCGGCAGGCCTTAGTCAGCATCGTCGGCGCTGCGGTTGCGCCGGTCTGTCTCTTCGCGGCCAGCGGGCAGGCCAGCGCGGTGGTGCCGACCGCCCGCAAGGTCGGTCACTTCAGGGTTGCCTACCACCATTCCTGGACGTTCGTGGCGACGAAGCTGACTGCCTGCGGCGTTTTCGATGTGACCGGCGATATCAGCTACAACCTGTGGAAGGTAACGGACGGCAGCCACTACGCCTATGTGTGGAAGAACCAGACGCTGACCGACCCGACCCTCTCGCTGACGATCCGCGCTTACCACCCGCGCTCCCGCCAGTGCGCCCGGTCAAAGAGCGCGTCGAAGGTCCTCATCAGCCAGCACTGGACCGGGAACGGGATGCGGTTCCAGTACACGACCCGCTACGGCCGGGGCTCGCAGTATTTCCAGTACAACTCCGGTTCGCCGTCGACATTCGGTACCTACATCTCCCGCATGAGCTTCACGCCGCCGTGCTACGGCGTGCGCGTCAGCGGGACTATCTGGGAGGGCAGGAGCTCGAGTTCCTACGGTTCCGGAGCGAAGAAAGTCTGCCTCAGCAGGAAGTGACGGGCTACGCCTCCCCGGAGGGAACGGCGCGGCCGCGGTTGCCGCCAAGGAACGATTCCACGAACTCGGGACTGCCGGACAGCTCCGCTGGCGTTCCCTCCATGCGCAGCTCGCCCCCGCCGAGCACGTAGGTGCGGTCCGAGATCGCGAGGACCGCCCTGGCCCGCTGCTCGACGATCAGGACCGCCGCACCGCGTTCGGCGAGATGGCGGACGTGCTCCTCGAGCAGTGACCGGGCGATGGCGGGCGCGAGGTTCGCCGTCGGCTCGTCCAGCAGGAAGACCGCCGGCTCGAGCATCAGGACCCGGCCCATGGCCAGCATCTTGCGCTCGCCGCCGCTGAGCTTCCCCGCGGACCGGCGGGCCATCCCGGCGAGGCGCGGGAACACCGTGAAGACGTGCTCGATGCGCGCCGGGATCTCGTGCCGGGCGAGCAGGTAGCCGCCCATCTCCAGGTTCTCCCTGACAGTGAGCGGCGCGAAGACGTCGTCGGTCTGCGGAACGTAGCCAACGCCGGCCCGCGCGACGTCCTCGGGCGCGAGGTTGGTAATGACGCGGTCGCCCAGCAGTACCCGGCCGGCCGAGACCCGGACGATCCCCACCATGCTCTTGAGCAGCGTGCTCTTGCCGGATCCGTTGGGGCCGACGATGGAGACGATCTGACCCGGCGCGGCCTGGACCGAGATGTCCCGGATGACCGGGTCGCCGCCGTAGCCGGCGGTCACGCCCTCGGCGCTGATGCGGTCAGCCGACAAGGTAGGCCTCCACGACCTCGGTCCGCTCGCGCAACTGCGACATCGTGCCCTCGGCCAGGACCGAGCCCTCGGCCATGACGATCACCGGGTCGCAGAATTCGTCCATGATCGCCAGCTCGTGCTCGACCATCAGCACCGTCAGGCCATCCCGGCTCAGCGCCGTGAGCATGTCCCCGATCCGGCGGGCCAGTTCGGGATGGACGCCGGCCATCGGCTCATCCAGCAGCAGCAGCCTCGGATCGGTCATGAGGGCGCGCATGATCTCGACGAGCCGGCGCTGTCCGCCGGACAGGTCGCCCGCGTAGGAGTTCGCCAGCGATTCGAGACCGAACCGGCCGAGGATCTCCGCCGCCCTGGCGACCGCGGCGGCCTCGTCGTCCCGCCAGTACCTGCGGCCGGCGAACGCACCGCGCATGGTCTCGCCCCGGTTCCCCGGGGCTGCCGACAGCAGGTTTTCCATCACCGTCAGCCGCTTGAACTCGCTGGCCAGCTGGAACGTCCGCACCAGGCCCAGGCGGGCCCGCCGGAAGGCCGGGAGCGCAGTGACGTCGCGCCCCTGGTAGACGACGTGCCCCGCCGACACCCGCTCGGTGCCGGCGAGCAGCGCGAGCAGCGTTGACTTGCCCGCGCCGTTCGGGCCGATGAGGCCGGTCACCGTACCGCGCCGGACCTCGACGGATACGTTGTCGACCGCGTGCACGCCGCCGTAGTCCCGGCTCACGCCGCTGGCCCGCAAGATCACGTCGCCGCTGGTTTCGGACGGGACGGGAACGGGCGGAGCCGGACTCGGTTCGGCCACGGCGACGCGGCCGCCGTTGGCCGGTGACCCCGTTCCGTCCACCGGGCCGGCCGCGCGCGGCGGCTCGACGTCGGTACTGCTCACAGGCGGAGCGGGCATGGCGATCACCCGCCTGCGCTCGGGCAGGATTCCCTGCGGCCGCAGCCACAGGAACACCGCGATCAGCAGCCCGATGGCGACCCACTGCAGGGACGGCAGCAGGTTCGGCGGGAGGTTGGGATTCGAGTCGGTGATCAGCCGGGTCGACTCCTCGAAGCCGACGGGAACAATGATCGCGCCGAGCACCGCGCCCAGGTGATTGCCGCGCCCGCCGATGATGACCGCGGCGAAGAGCACGATCGTCTCCGCGTACGTCCACGCGGCCGGTGACCACACGCTGATGTAGCTGACCAGCACGCCGCCCGACAGGCCGGCGATCGCGCCGCCGAGCACCAGCGTGCCGGTCCGCAGCGACAGCAGGTTCTTGCCGAGCGAGTCCGCGACCTTGTCGTTGTCCCGCATCGCCCGCAGGGTCCGCCCGTAGGGCGACTCGGTGATCCGCCGCATCAGCCAGAAGACGGCCCCGGCCAGGACGATGACCCCGGCGGTGAACGCCCACTGATAGCCATTCGAGGTTGTCGTCATGACCTGCGACTGCAGTGGCGCGGGCACGATCGCGACGCCGGCGTCCCCGTTGAACAACGGCACGTAGTTCATCACCAGCAGGTTCACGAGGACCGCCGTGACCAGCAGCCCGATCGCCGCGAAGTCACCGCGCAGGCGCCGGCCGACCAGGAACGCGAACGGAAGCGCCAGGATCGCCCCGGCCGCGGCGGCTCCTATCCAGGGCAGCGGGAACGGCAGACTCCAGCCGCCGATGTAGCGCTGGAAGCCACCGTTGGCCGTGTCGGAGGGCAGCGCCATGACCGCGGCCGCATAGGCGCCCGCGGCCTGGAAGATGATGAAGCCGAAGTTCGTCACGCCGGCCACGCCGAACTGCTGGCTCAGCCCGAGGCAGGCAATGACGTCGACCGCGCCGTACACCAGCAGCGTGATCAGGTAGGTCATCCGGCTCCTGCCCCTCCTAGGTTGTGCGCGCGCCGAGCAGGCCCGATGGCCGCACTGCGAGCACCGCGAGCAGGACCACGAACGCGATCACGTACTTGTAGTCAGGCGTGATGTAGGCGGCGCTGACCTCGGTCGCCAGCCCGATCAGGAGCGCGCCGAGCATCGCGCCGTAGGCCTGGCCGGGCCCGCCGAGGAAGACCGCGGCCAGGATCAGGACCACGAAGATGTCGGTGCTCGTCGGCCCGAAGCTGCCGATGTCGATGGCGAACACGGTGCCCGCCAGGCCGCACAGGGCGCCGGTCAGCGCCCAGGTGACGGTGATGACCTGGCCGGTCCTGATGCCGCAGTTGCGGGCCAGCTGCCGGTTGGCCGCGGTGGCCCGCATGGCCTTGCCGAGCTTGGTGTAGCGCAGGAGGACGTGCGCGCCCGCCATCACGACCACGCTGATCGCGATGATGACCAGCTGCACGGCGGTCAGGTTCAGGCCGCCCGCCAGCAGCGTCGGGCCCTGGCCCATCGTGTACGACACGTTGATGCCGCCCACGATCGCCTCGATGCCGAACTCGATGATCAGGGCCATGCCCAGCGACACGATCACGATCGTGATCGGCGACGAGCCGCGCCGCTGGAACGGCGCGTACACGAGGACGTTGAGAACGACGGACAGCGCCGCGCAGGCCGCCATCGCGACGGGCAGCGCGACCCAGACCGACACGCCGAGCTGGTTGATCCAGTAGGCGACGAACGCCCCGGCGGTCATGACCGATGCGAACGCCAGGTTGAGCACGTCGGTCACCGCGAACTGCAGCGTGAACCCGATGGCCGCGATCGCCAGCACCGCGGCGGTGATGAGACCGAAACCGACGGAGGCCACGAAGAGCGTCATGCCGCGGCCGCCGTGATGCGGGAACGAGCGGCCCGGCCGCGCGGGACTCCCGCGGCGGCCGGGCCAGCCTGGACTTCGGAGGTCATCCAGAGACCGCGCGGAGCTCGGCGGCGGTGATGTTGCCCGACACCGTCACCGACCCGGAGGCGGTGTAGGTGTCGATCTGGAAGATCCCGGGGGAGTCATGGAAGGCGTCGAAGCTCGTCGGCCCGCCTGGCCCCTCGTACCTGATCTTCTTGCCGGCCTTGAGCTCCTGGACGCCCTGGGCGAAGGAGTTCACCACGACGGCGCCGGGGACGCCGTCGCCGATCGTCTCGAGGTAGGGCTGCCACTTCGAGGTCTCCGTGCTGCCGGCGGCGACCATCGCCAGTGCCGCCAGGTTCATGCCGTCATACAGGTGCACGGCACCGGGCGCGGTGAAGTACGTGCTGAAGTCGCCGGTCTGAGAGTTGGCGACCTTGCCCTTGACCGCGAGCAGCGCCTGGGTGAAGGCATCGTAGGCCGGTCCGCTGGTCGCCGTGACCAGGTTGTCGGCGTGGAAGTTGGCCGCGAAGTCAGCGGCTCCGACGGCGCGGGCCGACGCCGTGAAGAAGGCCGGGGAGATCGCCGCCGAGGTGCCGATGATCGGGATCATCTTGCCGCCGTTGAGCTGCTTGATCTCGGCGAACAGGGTCGGGTCGGCCGACCCGAGCGCCTCGGTCATGATCGCGTCGGGGTGCGCGAGCACGATCTTCTCCGCCTCGGTGCGGAACGTCGTCGCAGTCAGGTCCAGCGTCTCGTTGGCGACGAGCGTCATGCCCGCCTTGGCGATAGCCGAGATCGCCGGCTGGACGAACGTCTGCGACCCGATGTCGTTGCCGAAGGCCAGGGCGATCTTCTTATAGCCCAGATTCTGCGCGATGACTGTCATCGCGTAGGACTCGGCGAGGTCGGGCGGGACGAGCCGGTAGAAGTACGCGTAGTGCACGTGGTCGAACTCGGACTGGCCGGTCATGCAGAACATCACGGTCTTGTGGCTGTTGATGACCGGCACGACCGCGGCGGCCTCGTCGGACGTGCACCCGATCACCAGGTCCAGGTTGTGCGTCCGGCTGAGCAGGCTGCCAACCGCGGGCACCGCGTCGGCCGGGTCGCCCCTGGTGTCGGCCGAGGTGCAGCTCACCTTGTGGCCGAGGATGCCGCCCGCCTTGTTGATGGCGTTGACCGTGCCCTCGCACGACACCAGGTACGTCGGTCCGAGCGCTGCGTCGGGGCCGCTGAACGGGGCCACATCGGCGAAGACAATCGGCCCCGAACTGCTGCCGCCGGACGACGTGCTGCCGCAGGCCGCGAGGCCGGCCGCAAGTGCGGTGGCAGCTCCGATCGCGAGGGCACGTCCAGCGCGTCTCAAGGTCGTTTCTGATCTCCCCGCGAGCCTTGTCATCCTCCGTCGCCTCCATTGCGGGTTGGTTAAAAGTCCGTTATGCGAATCCAGTGCGCGAGCGTCAGAAGCCGACGTCGGTCGAGCCCGGCGGCCGCCATTTCCAGCCGCCGAGGTCGGTCTCCTCGGCTATGACGCGGTTGCGGATCGTGCCGACGCCCTCGACGGTGACCTCGATGACGTCGCCTGGCTGCAGCCATACCGGCGGCTGCCGCGCGAAGCCGACGCCGCCGGGCGTCCCGGTAGCGATCACGTCACCGGGCCGGAGGAGGGTGAACGAGGAAAAGAACTCGATCGCGCTGGGGATATCGACGATCATCTGGGAGGTGCGTGCCGACTGCATGACCTCGCCGTTCAGCGTCGTCGTGAGGGCGGCGTCGGACACGTCGGCCTCATCGGTGGTGACGAGTTCGGGGCCGATCGGCATCGTGCCCTCGAAGTTCTTGCCTCCGGTCCACTGCGTCGCCGCCCGCTGCCAGTCACGCGCCGTGGCGTCATTGAGCACGACGTAGCCGGCGATCGCGTCGAGTGCCTTATCGGCGTGGATGTACCGGCCGCCGGTCCCGATGACCAGGCCGAGCTCGCCCTCGTAGTCGAACCGGCTCGTCAGCGCGGGCTTCACCAGGTCGGCGTAGGGCCCGAGCGCGCTGCCCTCACCGCGGACGAACGCCTCCGGCCAGGTCGGCACCTGGCGGCCGCCCTCGATGGCGTGCTCCCGGTAGTTCACGCCGAGGCACAGGATCCGGCGCGGCTCCGGCACCGCCGGGCCGAACTCGGCCGGGCTGAACGCCGCTCCGTCGCGGTCGAGCAGACCGCGGATGGCCTCGATGGCCCCCGCCTCGAGGACAGCCCGCAGCGATGCCAGCTCAGGATCGCGAAGGCCGTCGGCTACGTCCACGTAGCCGGTGCGCGTCCTCGCATGCAGGCGCAATCCGCGCGGCGTGACCAGGGTGGCAAGCCTCATGGGAGAACCTCCGGGGATCCCGTTGGCGCGAATGGGCATATTGGTTAGACCTAACCGATTGGTTGAGCATAGGTCGAGTGCCAAACTCGGTCAAGGGCGGGTGTTAACGATGATTGGCGTCTACTGATTCGTCTGTGGTAAAAATTGGTACGATTGGTTGAGCTTCTGGGAGGGCGGGGCGGGAATGGCAGCAGCGGCGCCAGAGGCGGGCGGGTCGGGCGCTAACTCCCACACCGAGCGGGGCATGCGACTGGCCGAGGCCATCATCAGCCGCTCGCGCGCGGCCGGGCTGCGGGCCGGCGGCCGGCTCCCGACCGAGCGCCAGCTCAGTATCGATCTCGGCGTGACCCGGTCGTCGGTGCGGCACGCACTGGCGATACTCGAGGCCCAGGGCCACATCTCCCGCGAGGTCGGCCGGGGAACATTCCTGCGCGACGGGCCGGTCGCCTCCGCGGAGAGCCCCAGGGGACCGTCGCCCCGGGCCAGCACCGTGACGGCGGGACCGGCGGGCGCTCCGGCGCACGCGGCGGACTTCGCGCCGGCCGACGTGATGACGATCAGGCGGCTGCTGGAGCCGCCGGCCATGTCACTGGTCGTGGCCTGGGCGACCGCGGCCGATCTGGAGGAGATGCAGCGCTGTCTGGCGGGCGGCGATCGTGCCGCCACGTTCGAGGAATTCGAGACCTGGGACCTGGCCCTGCACCGGTGCATCATGGCGGCCAGCCACAGCCCGCTGCTCGTATCCCTGTACGACCTGATCGAGCAGGCCCGGCACGGTCAGGTCTGGGGAGACCTCAAGCGGCGCAGCGCATCCGCGGAGCGCCGGAACGAGTACCAGGCTGATCATCGCGCGCTCGTCGATGCGCTGCGCGCGCGTGACTCCGGCCGCGCGGTCGAGGCGATGCGGCTTCATCTCGCGCGGGTGCAGGGGCACCTGAACGTCAGCGACCCGGCCGCTGGCGTCAGCTGGCGCTGATCACCAGCCAGCCGTGCCGCGCGCGTCAGCCCTGCAGCCTGGCCACGAGCTGATCGGCCTGCGCCAGCGTCACGGTGCCGAGGTTGACCTCTTTCATCGGCACCACCCGGCTGCCGCCTTCCAGGAAGATGACGTGGTCGGCCATGCACGCCCGCAGGTTCGGGTAGCGCTCGGCGATCGCGAGCTGCTCCTTCGCCATCGCCTCGCCCCGCGCATTGACGGTCGGCATGACCTTCTCGTTCATCGCCTTCTGCACCCGCTTGCCGATCGCCCGCGCGAGCATTCCCGCGGCCCCGGCGACGGCGGCCCCGGCGATGTCATCGGCCACCGAGCCGCCGAAGTCCATGTCCCTGGCCACGCCCCACGGCGACTGCCGTCCGCCGCCCTGCCAGCCGCCGCCCTGCCAGCCGCCGCCTCGTCCGCCGGGCGCGCCGGCCTGCGGCTCGGCTGCCCATCCGGGCACCGGCCCCTGCTGCGGCTCGCCCCCGAACCCCTGCTGGCCGCCGCCCTGCTGCTGGAGCGTGTTCAGCCGCGCACGAGTGATGGCGGCCAGTTCATCGATCGAGTGCACCTCGGCGGCACTGCCGCACTGCGGGCACACTCCCATCTGCCCATCGGTCACGGCCTCATTGTGCGCTCCGCGCTCAGCGGTGGAAAGACGTGGCGAGCGAAGTGAGACCAGGGCGATACTCCTGGCTAGCATCCACGCAAGGCGCTAATCCAACTCAGGAGGCCCAGGTGACCCTGTACGAGGAGATTCTGTACGAGGTCGACGACCCGGTCGCGACCATCACCCTGAACCGGCCTGAGGTACTCAACGCCTGGACTGACCGGATGGGGCTCGAGGTCCGCCACGCGGTCGCCGCCGCGCAGGACGACCCCCGCGTAATCGGGATCGTCATCACCGGAGCCGGCCGCGGGTTCTGCGCCGGAGCCGACATGAGCCGGCTGTCAGCGCTCAGCTCCGGCACCTACGAGGTCGAGACGCTGGCCGACGAACTCGCCGCCAGCCCTGGCGACCCCTCGTCGGGAGATGACCTGTACCTCGGCACCCACACCTACCTGCTGTCGGTGCCCAAGCCCGTCATCGCCGCGATCAACGGCCCGGTGGCGGGGATGGCCGTGCCGATCGCGCTGGCCTGTGATCTGCGGTTCATGGCCGAGGACGCGGTGCTCCTCACCGCGTTCTCCCAGCGCGGCCTGATCGCCGAGTGGGGCATCAGCTGGCTGCTGCCCCGCCTTGTCGGCCCGGCCGTGGCCCTCGACCTGCTGTTCTCCTCGCGCAAGGTCACCGGCACCGAGGCCGCCGCCCTGCGGCTGGTCAATGCCGCCCTGCCGCGCGAGGCTGTGCTGACCCACGCCCAGCAGTACGTGCGCAACCTCGCGGCGACGTCCTCGCCGACCGCGATGGCGATCATGAAGCGGCAGGTCTACCAGCAGATGCACGGAGGCTTGCTCGCGGCGGAACGAGAAGCCCGCGGGCTGATGCGGGAGAGTTTCGGGCGCGACGACTTCCGGGAGGGAGTGAGCTCGTTCACCGAGCGCCGCCCGCCGAAGTTCGACCGGCTTCAGCGGCCCTAGCTTTCCCCGGCACCGGGCGTGACCAGCCCCGACTCGTAGGCGAGCACAACCGCCTGCGCCCGGTCCCGCAGGTCGAGCTTGGCCAGGATGCGGCCGACGTAGGTCTTGGTGGTCTGCATCGCGATCACCAGCGTGTCGCTGATCTCGGTGTTGGACAGACCGCGGGCGATCAGCCGCAGCACCTCGGTCTCCCGCTGGGTCAGGACGTCGAGCGCCGCCGGGAGCGGCGGGTCCGTCCGCGGCTGCCGGGCGAAGTCGGCGATCAGCCTGCGCGTCACCGACGGGGCTAGCAGCGCATCGCCCGCCGCGACTACGCGCACGGCCTGGACCAGTTCGGCCGCGGTGGCGTCCTTGAGCAGGAATCCGCTGGCCCCGGCCCGCAGCGCCGCGTACACGTAATCGTCCAGATCGAAGGTAGTCAGCATCAGCACGCGCGGCGGTGACATTCCGGCGTCGGCACGGAGTATCTGGCGTGCCGCCTCCAGCCCGTCCATCACCGGCATCCGGACGTCCATGAGGATGACGTCCGGGTGCAGCTGGCTGGCCTGCCGGACGGCCTCGGCGCCGTCGGCCGCCTGCCCGACGACGTGCAGGTCGGGCTGAGCCGCGAGCACGGCGGCGAAGCCCTCGCGCACCATGGCCTGGTCATCGGCGATCAGGCACCGGGTCGTCGCGCCCCCGGTCATCACGCCGTCTTGCCGAACGGGAGCACGGCCGACACGACGAACCCGCCGTCGGGAGCCCGGCCGGCCGACAGCGAGCCGCCGAGCAGCGCCACTCGCTCGCGCATGCCGGTCAGCCCCTGGCCGGGCGCCCGGTCGGGCTCGCCGGGATGCGCGGTGCCGCCGGGTCCGTTCGCGACCCGCAGCTGGACGGAGCCGGAGTCCTGACCAAGCGAGACCGTGACGGCGGAGCCGGGCGCGTGCTGGCTGGCGTTGGAGAGCGACTCCTGCACGATCCGGTAGGCGCACACGCCCACGCCGGCCGGTACCGGCTCGAGGGCAGTCGGGACCGACAGCTCGACCGCGACCCCCGCCCGCCTGGCGGCGTCGACGAGCAGCGGCAGGTCGGACAGCTGCGGTTGCGGAGACAGCCCGGCCGGCTCGTGGTGTCGCAGCACGCCCAGCAGCCGCCGCATATCCGAGAGCGCCTCGCGGGCCGCGGCGCTCAGCGACCCGAACTCGGCCCGGACGGATTCGGGCAGGTCGGTGAGGCGGTAGGGCGCGGTCTCGGCCTGAACGGCGATCAGCGACATGTGGTGGGCGACGACATCGTGCAGTTCACGCGCGATCCGGGCGCGCTCCTCGAGCACCGCCCTCTGGGCGCGCTCGGCCTCGGCCTGCCTGGTCTTCACCACCAGGGCCCGCTGGGCGCGAAGCCGGAGCGCGATGCTGTCCACCGCGACCACGCCGGCGGCGATGAGGATGGTGGCGCTGATCGGGCCGTTGTGATTGGCCACATCGGCGTCGAGCCACAGCCACCAGGGGATCAGGGTCAGGGCGAACATCCACCACAGAGTCGCCCGGCGGTGCCGCAGGCCCGCCACGCAGAGCGCCACAAGCAGCGCGACCACCTGCGGCGGCCCCCACGGCCAACCGCCCCACCAGGTGGCCGGCACCTGCGGCACCAGCAGCAGCGCGAGCCAGCCGACCCGCCAGGCCAGCAGCGGGTAACGGGCCGCGAGCGGGAATGGCGCTACCGCCGCCACCGCGACCGCGGCCCGCAGGACCTCGCCCGGCCCGGTGCCGGTCGGCCCGTGCAGCCGTAGCCCGCCGACCGGGTGCGCGCTGGCCACGCTGAGGACGCACAAGACCAGCGTGGCCAGGGCCAGACCGGCCACGGCGGCTTGTCGTTCCTCGGAAGAGCGCCATCGCCGCGACGGAGAGGGGTCGGATCCGGTCAGCGCGTCGACGAGCCCGGCAGCAACCGGGCTGGCCGCGGCGCGCGCGATCAGCCTGGCTCTGGGCTCGCGATTCATGATCCCAGCGTAGGTCGCCGCGGCCGCCCGATCGTCACACCAGTGTGGGCATACCCGGGTAGCAGTCGGGCCGCCGATTGACCGCTCAGGCGTGACGACCAGGGGTGGGCCGGGACGGCAGCCTGGCCATCATGAACATCGAGATCACCAACCTGCGCCGCCGGTATGGCGGGAACGAGGCCGTGGCCGGGGTCGATCTGCACACGGACGCCGGCGTCTTCGGGCTACTCGGGCCGAACGGAGCGGGCAAGACCACGCTGCTGCGGATGATGGCCACGGCGATGCCGCCCACGTCGGGCACCATGCGGCTGCTCGGCGAGGATCCGGGCCAGTACCGGCCCCGCATGCTGATCCGCCGCCGGCTCGGCTACCTGCCGCAGGCCCTGGGGTACTACCCGGGTTTCACCGTGCGGGAGTTCGTGGAGTACTTCGCGCTGCTGAAGGAGATGCCGGCCAGGCAGATCCCTTCGGCCGTCGCGGCCGCGATCGAGCGGGTTGACCTCGGCGGCAAGTCCAGGGCCAGGCTGCGGACGCTGTCGGGCGGCATGCTGCGCCGGGCCGGGATCGCGCAGGCGATCGTCAACAACCCGGAGCTGCTGCTGCTGGACGAGCCGACCGCCGGGCTCGACCCCGAGCAGCGGGTCGCCTTCCGGGCGCTGCTGCGTGACCTGGGCCGGAACGCCACCGTAGTCGTCTCGACTCACCTGGTGGAGGACGTCGGGGCCGCGTGCGCCCAGGTCGCGCTCATGGACGCCGGGAAGATCGTCTTCCATGGCTCGCCGGCCGAGCTGACGGACCGCGGCGAGGGCGCCGGCGCGGCCGGCGATGCGCCGCTTGAGCGCGGTTACAGCGCGGTGCTGAAGGGAGCGCGGTCATGAGCGTCGCAGTGCCCGAAGCCAGGAAGCCCGCGGCCCGGCTGCGCTCAGACCGCAGGCCCGGCGCCAGCGCGGGGCGGCTCCTCCGCCTGGAGCTGCGCCACAACGCGATGATGTGGCTGCTGCCAGTGGTCGCCGTGCTGTTCTGGCTCACCACCTATCGCAAGACGATGGCGATGGCGCCGATGTGGAACCTGCGGGCGGCCAGCCTGCAGAGCGGCGCGGTCATCGACTTCATCACGCCGGTGGTCGGCGCGGCCGCCTGGATGGGAACCAGGGAAGCCCGCCGGCGCACGACCGACCTCGTCGCCACTGTCGCCCGGCCGCCGTGGTCGCGCCTGCTCGTGACCTGGGCCGCTACGACCTGCTGGGCGCTGGCGGGATACCTCGGCTGCCTGGCCGTCGTTTACGGGGTCACGGCCAGGCAGGCGAGCTGGGGCGGGCCGCTGTGGTGGCCGGTCGCGGTGGCCGCGTGCGCTCTGGTGGCCTTCTCGGCGCTCGGCTTCGCCGCCGGGGTGCTGATCCCGGGCCGGTTCACCGCGCCGGTCGTCGGGATCGCGTCGTTCTTCGTGCTGGCCCTGAGCACCGAGCTGATCATCGGCGCCACGTCGTACTGGTACGTCTCGCCGGTCGTGACCGGTCCCTGGGATGCCGGGCCCGACGCTGGCGTCGCCACCTTTTACCCCTACCTGCCTGACCTGTCGATCGCGCAGCTGATGTTCCTGAGCGGACTCACGCTGGCGGTACTGGGCGCCCTGGCCCTGGGCCGGGCGTCCGGCGCGGGGCGGGTGCGGATCGCGGCCGCTTCGGTGGCGGTCGCCGGCCTCCTCGCGGCCGGGACCGCGGTCCGGCTCGCGGGCACGAGCAGGCTCGATCCGCACGGCATGATCGCGATCCCGGCCCTGCACGATGCCGCCAATGACCGGCCGATTCTTTACACGCCGGTCTGCCGCGAGACCGCGATCCCGATCTGCCTGAACCCGGCCTACGCGCGCTACCTGCCAGCAGTGGCGACAGCTCTCCGGCCCGTTATCGACGAGGTGGCGGGCCTGCCGGGCGCGCCGGGCCGGATCATCGAGGTCGGCGCGACCTACCAGCAGGGCAGCGGTAACTCCGTTGCCATCAGCCTGACTCAGCCGCCGCGGGGCTCGGGTCAGGCGTCGGTCATGCGCATCCTGCTGCCTGACCAGCTGGGCGGACCGACGCTGACGACGAGCCAGCTGGCAGCGCAGGCGGCATCGAGCACGGCGCCGGAGATCCTGGCGCGGGTCGTCGGCAACGGGTCCGGGGTCACGCCGGCGCAGCAGGCGGTCTGGACGGGGCTGCTGTTTGCCGCCGGGCAGAAAGCGGTGGTGGGCGGACCGACGCCCGAGCGCGTGATCGGTCCGCCTGGTATCGTCTCGCCGGGCTCCGGATCGCCTGGCCGTGGGTCGCGTGCGGCCGGGTCGCCTGGCCCCGGGTCGCCTGCGGCCGGGTCGCCTGGGCCCGGGTCGGCTGGCTCCGGGTCGGCTGCGGCCGGGTACCAGGAACTACTGGCACCCAAGGGCTCGCAGGCCTTCGCCGTGGCCCTGCGGTTCAGGGCACTGCCGGCCGCGGTTCGCTACCGCTGGCTCATGACGCACCTGCCGGCGCTCCGGGCCGGCCAGATCACGCTGGCGCAGATCCCATGACCGCCGACGTCAAGAACGCCAGTGGCCATGTCGGGCCCGAAGGCGCCGGACTGACGGCCAGTGTCGCCGGCCTGGTCGGCCGCAGTCGGCCCGGCTGGCGCGCCCTGGCCCGCGTGGTCCGCCTGCATGCCGCCAGCCGGCGGGTCCCTGGCGCCGCGGCCGTGATCATCGGCTGCGGCGTGGCCCTGCGGATCGCGCTCATCGGGCACTGGGACGCCTACGGCGCGCTGCAGCTTCCGCTGGTGGTCGAGAGCCTGGCGGCGGCGACGATCGCCATCACGACTGCCAGTCCCCTCGGGGAGGCCGAGCGCGTCGCCGGCCGGTGGCTACCGGCCCTGCGGCTGGCGACCACGCTCGCCCTGACCGCGCTTGCGGTCCTCGCGTTGTCCTTGGCTGGATACGGGGCACACCTGAGCGGCGGCACCCTCGGCGTGCTCCGGAACGTGGCCGGGGTGACCGGGCTCGGTCTCCTGTGCGCGGTGCTGCTTGGCGGCGGGCTCGCATGGACGGGCCCCACGGGTTACCTGATCGCCGGCGTCTACGGGCTCTACACGCAGTGGCACCCTCCGGCGATCACCACGCCGTGGCTCTGGCCCGCCCGGCCCACGCACGAC
>DAIOWC010000010.1:0-6116 GCA_036758685.1 Streptosporangiaceae bacterium
GCCAGGATCCTGAGCCGCTGCGGATCGTAGAAGGGTGCGATCTGCAGCTGAACCGGCACGTCACCGGCACCGGTCTGCACCCGGAACTCGCCGCCCTTGAGCCACTCGCCCGTGACCCCGTCGGCGCAGGCGACCTGCGCCAGGCCGACGGCCCCGCCGACCGTGTGGCCGTAAGCGGCGGCCCGCACGTACCCGACCCACTCCCCGTCGCGCCGCACCGGCTCGTTCCCGAACAGGTCGACCGCCGGGTCCTCGGCCAGCAATCCCACCACCCGGTGCCGGGGCGGCCCCTCGGCCCGTGCGCGCAGCAGCGCATCGCGGCCGATGAACGCGCCGGGCTTGTCCCACGCGACCGCGAAGCTGAGCCCCGCCTCAAGCGGGTTATCGGTGTTGTCGATGTCCACGCCGAAGTCGCGGTAGCCCTTCTCGAGCCGCAGCCCCGACATGGCGCTCAGCCCCACGGGCGCGAATCCGAGGTCGCGCCCGGCCGCCGCCAGGTCGTCGTATACCCCGGCCGCGTACTCGGCCGGCACATGCAGCTCGAAGCCGAGCTCCCCGACATAGGTCACCCGGATGGCGAGCACCGGCGCATAGCCCACGTGGATGTTCCTGGCCGTCATATAAGGGAACGGCTCGTTGCCCAGGTCGGCGTCGGTCAGCCTGCCGATCAGTTCCCGGCTGGCCGGACCCTGCACCGACATCAGCGTCGTGCCCGAGGTCACGTCGGTGACGGTGAGGATCTCCCCCGGCCGGCTCGCCCGCCGGATCAGCGGCTCGATCCGGCGGTGAATGACGTCGCTCACCACGACGAGGAACTTCTCCGGCTCGAGCCAGGTGACGGTGAGATCGGCGACGATGCCGCCGGCCTCGTCCAGCCACTGGGTGTAGACGATGCGGCCGAGGCCGGCGGTCACGTTGTTCGCCGACAGGCGGCTGAGCACGGCGGCGGCGCCGGGGCCAGCCACGATGAACTTGGCCATCAGGCTCATGTCCATCATCCCCACGGCGTGGCGGATCGTGTTGTGCTCGCGCCGCACGACCGAGTGCGACTCCGGGCGGCCGAAGCCGAGCCTCGTGACCGGGTGCTCATCCGCCTGCGCGTACCACTCGGCGAACTCCCAGCCTGCCGACTGGGCGAAATGCCCGCCGGCCGCCGTCAGGCGATCGTGGAGTACCGAGCGGCGCACGTTCCTGCCCGTGGATGGCTTCCAGGATGGCCAGACGGCGTCGCCGAACAGCACGCCGAGCTGCTCAACTGTCCGCTCGGCCCGGAACTTGCGCGACGTCTCGTAGGTCGCCGTCCGGTCGATCGCGATGTGCGCGGTGTCGACGGGCGGCACGCCGTCGACGATCCACGAGGCCACAACGCTGCCCACGCCGCCGCCGGACAGGATGCCGAGGGAGTTGAGGCCCGCGGCGACGAAGTAGCCGTCAAGCTCGGGCGCCGGGCCGATCAGGGGCTTGACGTCGGCGGTGAATGACTCGGGCCCGCAGAAGAACGTCCGCACCCCGGTCTCGGCCAGGCACGGGATGCGCGCCAGCGCCGGCCCGAGGAACCGCTCCATGCGGTCCCAGTCCGGCGGGAGCTTGCCGAAGCTGAAGTCACGCGCGACTCCGTCGAGGGACCACGGCGCACCCTCGGGCTCGAACAGGCCGACGAGCATCCCGTCGCCCTCGGGCCGGTAATAGCCGTAGCTATCCGGGTCCTCGATGACCGCCAGGTCGGGATCCATGCCGGGCACCGTGTCGGTCAGCAGGTAGTAGTGCTCGGCCGCCTGCAGCGGGACGCTGACCCCGGCGAGCGCGCCGAACTGGCGCGCCCACATCCCGGCCGAGTTGACCACGGTCTCGGTCTCGATCCGCCCGGCCTCGGTCAGCACGCCTGTCACCCGCCGGCCGCGGGTCTCGACGCCGGTCGCCGCCACGCCCTCGATGATCCGCACGCCGAGCTGCCGGGCGCCCTTGGCCAGCGAGGTGGCCACGCCGACCGGGTCGGCCCGCCCCTCGTCGGCCACGTAGAACCCGGACAGGATGTCGTCGGTTCGCGCGAGCGGCCACATTTCCGCGATCTCCCGCGGCGAGATCTCCGTGTCGGCCACGCCGAACCCGTGCATCCACTGGGCCTCGCGCCGCAGTGCCTCCTGACGCTCGGGGGTGGTTGCGATCGAGATGTGCCCGACCGGGCGGAAGCCGGTCGAGTGCCCCGTCTCCTGTTCCAGCCGCGCGTACAGGTCGCGGGAGTAGCGGCTGAAGAACAGCGAGGTCTCATCGGTCATGCCCGCCGAGGTGATGAGACCGGCCGCGTGCCAGGTCGTTCCCGCGGTCAGCTGGTGCTGCTCAAGCAGCACGACGTCCGTCCAGCCCAGGTGTGCCAGGTGGTAGGCGATGCTGCAGCCGATCACGCCGCCGCCGACGATGACCACCTGCGCCCGCGCGGGGATGCTGTCTGAACGTTCAGTCACGGTTTGATACTAGGCAAACCGGAACGGCCGCGCCAGGCGACCGCCTGGGTTACTGGGACCGTAAGTCAGCGCTATCCACTGACAAGCGGTCCCAATAAGCTGAACGCTCAATGGCAGGCATCTTCCGCGGGCTGTTCGACGACGCGTCGCTGTTCCCGCCCGCATCGCTGGCGATGGGCGACGCGGTGACCGGTCACCTGCGTCACCAGGCCGCCTGGTACGGCTCCATGTCCGGGCCGTTCGTCTGCGCCGACGCGCGCATCGGCCAGCTGTCACTCGCTCTGACCATCGGCGGCTTCGCGGCCCTGGACCTCGCGCTCGTGCTGCCGGCCGGAGCGGCCAGCCTGGACTCGGCGGTCGACGCGGTTTCGGCCGACCCGCGCCTGCGGCTGCGCGCCGTCGAGCTGCCTATCGCGCCGCCGTCATCGGACGCCCCGCTCGCCTGCGCCGATGCCGTCGCTGAGGTGGCCGCAGCGCTCGACCGGACCCCGCTGGCCGGGGCAGCCGCGTTCATCGAGGTGCCGCTGGCGGAGCTCACGCCGGAGGCCATCCGGGCGGCCGATGAGCACCGGTACCTCATCAAGCTGCGTACCGGCGGTACCACCGCGGAGGCGTTCCCGGACGAGCGGACGCTGGCGGAGTGCCTGGTCATGCTGGCCGCGCAGCGGGTGGCGTTCAAGTGCACCGCCGGCCTGCACCACGCGGTGCGGCACCGGGACGCCGACACCGGCTTTGAGCACCACGGCTTCCTGAACGTGCTGCTCGCGGTCGCCGTCGCGCTCGCCGGCGCAAGCGAGGCAGGCGTGGCCGAGGCCCTGGCCGATCAGGACGGGGCTCGGGTCGCGGCGGGCGTGAGTGCCCTCGGCGACGAGGCGGCGGCGGAGGTCAGGGGCCTGTTCACGTCGTTCGGGACCTGCAGTACCGACGAGCCCGTGGCCGATCTCGTTACGCTTGGCCTGGTCAGCGCGGACTAACGGGCGGAGGGGGCAGCATGGCGGAGGACTGGCTGGAGATACCGCCGGAGCACCCGTTCGGCCTCGCGGCGCTTCCCTATGGCTCCTACACCGCTGCCCAGCATGCCGAGCAGTACCGGGTCGGCGTGGCCGTCGGCGACCGCGTGCTGGACCTGACCGCTGCCACCGACAGGCTGATGCCGGGGCGGGCGCACCTGTTCCAGGACGGCAGCCTCGATGAGTTCCTCGGGGCCGGGCACGCGGCGTGGGCCCAGGTGCGGTCCGAAATCATCCGGTGGCTGACGGCGCCGGAGTGCCAGAGCGCGGTCGAGGACCTCCTCGTGCCGGCCGCGGACGTAAGCCTCCGGCTCCCGTTCGCGGTCGCCGACTACGTGGACTTCTACTGCTCCGAGCACCACGCGAGCAACATCGGCCGGATCTTCCGGCCTGACTCCGAGCCGCTGACGCCGAACTGGAAGCACCTGCCGATCGGCTATCACGGGCGATCGGGCACCGTCGTGGTCTCGGGCACGCCGGTGCGCCGTCCGTGCGGCCAGTCCAAGCCGCCCGGTGCCGAAGCGCCGTCCTACGGGCCGTCGGCTCGTCTCGACTTCGAGGCCGAGCTCGGCTTCGTGGTCGGCGCGCACAGCCACCTCGGAGACCCGGTGCCGACCGATCGATTCGCCGAGCATGTCTTCGGCGTCTGCGTGGTCAACGACTGGTCGGCTCGCGACATTCAGGCCTGGGAGTACGTCCCGCTCGGCCCGTTCCTCGGCAAGTCGTTCGCCACCACCGTGTCGCCATGGGTACTGCCGCTGGCGGCGCTGGACCACGCCCGAGTCCGGCCGCCGTCGCGGGACACCGAGCTGATCGGCTATCTCACCGAATCGGCCAACTGGGGCCTGGACATCGAGTTCGAGGTCCGGCTGAACGGCCAGCTGATTTCGAGGCCGCCGTATTCGACTATGCACTGGAGCCCGGCCCAGATGCTCGCGCACATGACGGTCAACGGGGCCAGCCTGCGGACCGGCGACCTCTTTGCGTCCGGCACCGTCAGCGGCCCCGATCCCGGCCAGCGGGGCTCGCTCATCGAGCTCGGCTGGAACGGGCGCGAGCCCATCTCGCTCCCGGACGGCACCACGCGCAGCTGGCTGCAGGACGGCGACGAACTCGCGATCACCGCGTTCGCGCCGGGCGCGGACGGCGCCAGAATCGGACTGGGCACGGCGATGGGGTGCATTCTGCCCGCTGTCCCCGGCTGACCCTTCGCGAGGCGATCCGGCGGGGCCCGAACTCGCATTACGATGAGCGGATCGCCAGAAGGCGGGAGAATGCGCTTATGCCAGGGCCGGCTCAGCCGTGGGACCTACCGGAGGACCCGCGCGACCAGACCGTCGACTTGCCGCGCATTGACCTGAGCACCTTCGGACTTGGCGGCGGCGCGGGCCCGGACTCCGGTGGTTCCGCCGCCCCGCCCGACCGGCCCTGGGAATTCCCGCACCAGAACGGGCACGCAGTCCGCCCGCCGGGCCGCGGTGAGCCCAATGGCCGCGGCGAGCCGCCCGCGCGGGGCGAGCCGCACCGCCGCCCAGAACCTCCGGGCGGCTATGAGCAGCCACGGCGGCCGGAGCCGCCGGGCCGGTTCGCCGCTCCTGGCGCCCCCACCGAGCCCGGCCACATTCTTCCCTCGGGCGAGCACCACCACGCCCGGCCCGAACCGCCGTCGCGGCTGGCCCCCGACATGAGCCGTAACCCGTACGCGCGGCCTGGCGAGGACGCCCGGCCGGCAGCGAGCCTCGCGCCGCCGGCGCGCCCCTTCCCCGGCCCGGCCGGCCCGCCGAAGATCTATCCGCCTCCGGCCGACGCGGGACCGCGGAGCGACTCGCACCCGTTCCCGCCGCGGGCGACCGCGCCTCCGCCACGCGACCTCCTGCCCCCGGCGCAGGCGCCGCCGCGGACGGAGCCGGCCAGCGGCCCGCTGCACCAGCCCGCGGTCCGCGCATTCCCGGCGCCCGCTGACCCGCTGCCCGCGCCGGTGGCCCGCCCCCTCCCGGCCGCAATCGACTCGCCGCGACCGGATTCCCGCGAGCTGCCGCTCCCCGCGCAGGCTTCGGGAACGGCGGTTCCCGTGGCGCCTCTCGCCCCGGCCGACCCAGTCGCACCGGCGCGGGCCGAGCCCAGCAGCACCGCACCGCCACCCGCTGCCGAGGCGACGGCAACCCCCGAGCCCGGGGCATCCGCCGCTCCGGCGCCCGGCGACCTCACCTCACCGCCTGCCGGTGACTCACCGCTCGTCTTCGCCACCTCGGTCCAGGCCGAGCCCGAGCCCGCGCCGGCTGCCCGTCCCGCGGCGCCGCCAGCCGAACCGGCACCGCCAGCGGCGCCAGCCGTTCCTCGCCGCGAGCGTGACCAGCGCGAGTCCGACTACGTGCGCGGACGGCCGGTCGCGGGCTCGATCACCGACCTTCGATCGCGCCTCGACCGGCTGCCGGACGGCCATCCGTCCTCGCCCTTTGACGATGGCGGCGTGGTCCGCGCAGTGCCGCACCGGCTCAAGCAGCTCGAGCTCGGCCTGCCGGCACCCGAGCGTGAAGCCGCCGATGGTCTGCGCCTGCGCGATCACGAGGCCCCGTCCATCAACGGGCGCTCCGCCGCCGTGC
This sequence comes from Streptosporangiaceae bacterium, assembly GCA_036758685.1. Taxonomy (GTDB): domain Bacteria; phylum Actinomycetota; class Actinomycetes; order Streptosporangiales; family Streptosporangiaceae; genus JAJYUU01. The sequence continues at coordinate 6,076 of DAIOWC010000010.1, forward strand.
TCGATACCCCCGCCGTGCTCGATACCCCCGCCGTGCTCGAT
>DAIOWC010000010.1:6216-8849 GCA_036758685.1 Streptosporangiaceae bacterium
CCGCCGTGCTCGATACCCCCGCCGTGCTCGATACCCCCGCCGTGCTCGATGCCTCCGCAGAGCGCGACCCGGCGCCAGCCGAGGCCCCTCCCGGCCCGGATGCCAGCCGCAACGGCGGTGCGCCGGTGATTCCGCCAGCCATCTCGTGGCGGGACCCTTACGCCGCGCCCACCGCCACCACTGGCCCGCCAGACCGCGACGGCGCCCCCGAGACCACGAACGGCCGCAGCGATCCGCTGACGATGCCGCACCGCATCGAAGCCCGGCCGGATCGGCACGGACCAGCGGACGGCAACGGGCGTGCGGCCGATCACCGCAACGGCGACGCGACAGCTAACGGCCTCCCTCGGCGCGGCGACACCGAGACGGGCCCGGGGCGGCTCCCGGCCGATCATCGGCGGCTCGTGACGGGCATGCTGGCAGCGTTCCGCGCCGCCGAGGGCCAGAACATGTTCGGCGGCTACGGCGAGGGCGGCCTGACGCCGGCGATGATGCGCATCTCCGCCCAGCTTCCGAGCGGCGGCCTGGCTCCCGGGAGCGAAGCTGACAGCCTCAAGTCGGCCGAGCGGATGGCCGCGAAGCTGGCCAGGCTCATCGAGCGTCACCCCGGCCGAACGCCGGAGGAACTCGCGGCGGGGATCGTCGACGGGCTGCGGTATGCGTTCGCGTTCGACCCGGACTACTACACCGAGGGCACGTGGCTCGTGCACCGCAAGCTCAAGGCGCAGGGCTTCGAGCTCGAGGCCCGCCGGAACCGGTGGGAAAGCCCTGAGTACAAGGGCGTGTGGAGCCGGTGGCGCGACCCGGCCAGTGATGTGTCGTTCGAGGTCCAGTTCCACACCGACGCCAGCTGGGACATCGTCCTCCGAACGCACGAGACGTACGTCGTGATCACCGACCCGAGGACCCCGGCCGCCGAGCGAGCGCGGCTGCGTGCCCGGCAGGTGCGGGCGGCCGCCGTCGCGACGGCGCCGCGTGGCTGGGCCGAGATATCCGACTTCGGCCGGGAGACCAGGTGACAGCGGAGGTCCAGTACTACGCCATGGTCGCTGCCGGACCAGGCGGGCCTCGGCCGTCGGGACTCGCCCGGCGCACCTATGAAGCGAGCGGCCCGGTCGACGAGGTGCTGACGCGCGACCTGCGGTGGCGACCGGACTCGGCGATCGTGGAGTGGGAATACGGCGATCTCGGGGCCGATCTGATCAAGATTTCCGAGGCGGATGCGGCGCACCTGCGTGAGACGTTCCGCACCAGGTGGGAGCGGTCGGCCTGACCGCGCGTCAGGAATCCTGCGCCGGCTCCGAGCGCTCGAAGAACTCCCTGATCAGCTCGCGCTGGCGCTGGCTCACCTGGTCGAAGTGCTTATCCAGCGCATCCTCGCCGATCGCTTCTGCCGTCAGGTACAGATCCTTGATCTGCTCGAGCTTCGCGCTTGCCGCCTGGGAGATTGGCCGCGACGCGCCCGCATCGTCCTCTGCCGGCTCCGCTGGCGGCGGCTCGACCGACCCGCTGGCACTGACCGACCGGCCCGGCCGGGCGGCCTCGAACGGGCCGCGCGGCGCCGCCACCGGCTCGGGCCTCGGCAGCGTTGTCGCGCCCGGCAGGGCAGACGCTCCGGGCAGCACGGGCCCGTTCGGATGGGGCGGGGGCGGCGGCAGTGCACCGACTGGCGGCAGTGACCCAGCACGCCGCGGGGCTGCGGGCGGCGGCACTCCGCCGGCAGGCATCGCTCCGTTCGGCCCCATCCCCGTGCCGGGCAGGTAGACCGGCAGCGGGCTCGTCACCTCGTTGTCCTCGTCGACGACCCCGCGCTGAGCGAGACTGGGCGGCCCGAAGTCGGGTGGCACGAAGCTGCGGCCGTCGGCCTCGCCGAAGTCGGCGTCGAACGACCGGCCCGATGGATCGGGCCCGTCCGTCCGCTCGGCGCGCCAGCGGGCGCGCGCGTCCCGGTGATGGTCCGCCCAGCCGTCAGCCTCCGAGGCCGAGACATCGCGCTGCATCTGCGGATCAGGCCTGCGGCCATCACCACCGGGCATGAGGCGGTCGCCGTGCTCTGGCGGTCTGGCCCGGCCCGTGTCCCGCGGCGGCGGCGGCGGAACCGGCGGCCGCCGCGCTTGGCTGATGTCCGGCCGCCCGGATCCCTGGCCGCCGTCATACCGCGGGTCACGGGGCCTGTTCGCGGGAGCGCCCCTAGGGTCCGGCTCCCGGCGCCGATCCGCGGGCTGCCGGTACTCGGGCGGAATCCCCGGCGCTCCGGCCGGAGGCAGCGGACCCGGCCGTCCGTTCCTGGGCGAGGCTGGCGTTCCGCCGTCGGCCGGGCGGCGCGGCGGACCCGGCCGCGCATCACGCGCGGGTCCCGGCCCATCGGCGCGAGGCGGCCCGGCGCGCCCGTCCCGCGGCTGGTGCGGGAACGAGTCATCGCGGGCTGGCCTTGGCTGCATGTCCCGAGGCGACGCCGCCCGCTCGTCCTGGAAGCCGGCGAGCCGGTCATCCGGCCGACGATCGGGCCGGTAGTCCCTGGCCCGGCCGTCACGAGAGCCCCGGTCGGGACCGTATCCCCGGTCGGGGCTGTTCCCCCGGTCGGGACCGTTCCCCCGGTCGGGACCGTTCCCCCGGTCGGGACCGTTCCCCCG
>DAIOWC010000010.1:8949-49972 GCA_036758685.1 Streptosporangiaceae bacterium
GGTCGGGACCGTTCCCCCGGTCGGGACCGTTCCCCCGGTCGGGACCGTTCCCCCGGTCGGGACCGTTCCCCCGCTCGGGACCGTTCCCCCGCTCGGGACCGTTCCCCTGGCCGGGACCGTATCCCCGGTCGGCACCGTCACGACGTGGCGTCTCCCGCCACCCCTCGTCGCCTCGCTGGGGGCGCTCGAATCGCCCGCCCTGCGTGCCGTCGGACGGCTTCCCGCCGCGATGCGCGAGCATCCCGGCAGTGTCCGGCTCGGGACCGCGCGGCCGGGAGGAGCGAGGACCAGGGTTGCGCCAGCCGTCCGCCGGCGGCCGGGCCGGCTGTCCGGACTCCGCGACCGGCCGGGTGTCGAAGCGGGCGTCCGGACGACGGCGCTCGGATGGCACGGCATCGCGGTCGGCGGCGGTAAGCGCATCCGGCCGGACCGGCCGGAGTTCGCTCAGCCATTCCTCCGCGGCAGGCTCGGACTGAGCCCGCTTGTCATCGGACTTACGGCCGAATTTCACTTCTGCCGCCACTCCCCCACAAGCCACCACCACAAGCGCACCGAGATCACCTGCGGGCCTGGCAGATCGCTGCGGCGCAGTGCGCTCGTGCTGAGGCCCACCGGCCAACGATTGCATGCACGCCAACCGGTCGCAACCCGTCTTGTGGCGACATAGCCGCTGGCCAGACCCTCCCGGGCGCGATGCTCAGGCCGAAATAGCCGCACTTCCTGGCCCGATACCCGTCCGCTAGCGTTAACGCTGCCGGGACATTTCCCGATCCCTTCCACGGATTCAGCCGAGTAAGCGGAGGACCTTATGGATCACCAGGTGAAGTACCTGCTCCAGGAGTCGGAAATGCCGCGGCACTGGTACAACATCATCGCCGACCTTCCCTCGCCGCCGCCACCACCGCTGCATCCCGGCACTGGTCAGCCCGTTGGGCCCGAAGATCTGGCCCCGCTGTTTCCCGCCGCGCTGATCGCGCAAGAGGTATCGCCGGAACGGCACATCGAGATTCCGACGGAGGTCCTGGACGTCTACCGGCTATGGCGGCCGACACCGCTATTCCGCGCTCGCCGGCTGGAGAAAGACCTGGGCACGCCGGCCCGGATCTACTACAAGTACGAGGGCGGCAGCCCGGCCGGATCACACAAGCCCAACACCGCGGTCCCGCAGGCGTACTACAACGCCGCGGAGGGCGTGACGAAGCTAACGACCGAGACCGGCGCCGGCCAGTGGGGCAGCGCGCTGGCGTTCGCCTCCGCCCTGTTCGGCCTTGACCTCGAGGTCTGGATGGTCCGGGCGTCTTATGACCAGAAGCCGTACCGGAAGATGCTGATGGAGACCTACGGCGCCACGGTGCACCCGAGCCCGTCCGAGGTCACGGCGTCCGGCCGGGCAGTGCTGGCCGCGCATCCGGACTCGACCGGCAGCCTGGGCATCGCCATCAGCGAGGCGGTCGAGGTGGCGGCGAGCGATCCGAACACCAGGTACGCGCTCGGCAGCGTCCTCAACCACGTGCTCATGCACCAGACGATCATCGGTGAAGAGGCGATCAAGCAGCTGGCGGAGGCGGGCGACACCCCCGACGTCATCGTCGGCTGCACCGGCGGCGGGTCGAACTTCGGCGGGCTGGCGTTCCCGTTCCTGCGTGAGAAGCTGGCGGGCCGGATGGACCCGGTGATCCGCGCGGTCGAGCCCGCGGCCTGCCCGTCGTTCACGCGCGGGATCTACGCCTACGACTTCGGCGACACCGCGGGCCTGACCCCGCTGCTGAAGATGCACACGCTCGGGCATGAGTTCGTGCCCGACCCGATTCACGCCGGCGGCCTGCGCTACCACGGCATGTCGCCGCTGCTGTCGCACATCTACGAGCTGGGCCTGATCGAGGCAGTGGCCAAGCCGCAGAACGAGTGTTTCGCCGCCGGCCTGCGCTTCGCCCGGACCGAGGGCATCGTGCCCGCGCCGGAGCCGACGCACGCCGTGGCCGCCTGCATCGAGGAGGCGCTGCGCTGCAAGGAAACCGGCGAGGAGAAGGTCATCCTCACCGCTCTGTGCGGCCACGGCCTGCTGGACCTGGCCGCCTATGGCGAGTACCTGGCGGGCGAGCTGCGGGATCTGTCCCTGAGCGACCAGGCGATCGAGGCTGCGCTCGCGAACCTTCCGGTGACCGCCTGACCCGGAAAGGACTTAGTCACTGTCTGTAACCGGGCCGGCGGCCGGCCGACGGCTTCATATGCCGCGAACCGGTCAGAATTACACCACCGGGCGGGCCATCAGAACGGGCTGCTTGAGGGGCGCTGCCGGACCCGGGCCGGGAGGAGGGAGTCGGCCCGGGTCGTATGGCACGCTGCCGCGGCCGTCACTGCGGACGCGCCACAACTGCATGACGTAAACAAGCGTTCATACAGCTATATAGTCGTACGCTGGCCAGCTATCAGATGTCAAGCCTTCGCTGACAACCAGCGTGGCGGAGAAGGCGTCAAAATACGTACCTGCCCACGAACCGTTCAAGGACGACATCGCCGCCATGACCGCCACCATGCCCCCCGGGTCTGACCCCAGGCTGCCGATCGGCGGGACCAGCTTGCAGGGCCGGATCGTGGATGCGGCGATTGAGCTCTTCTACAGTCGCGGCGCCCAGGCGACTACGGTGCGTGACATTACTGCGGCCTGCGGGCTGACGCCCGGGGCGCTCTATAACCACTTCAGGTCCAAGGAAGAGCTGCTGTTCGTGCTCGTGCGCGACGTGCACCTGCAGACCGACGCCGGCCTGGCGGCAGCCGTGGCCGGCGCGGGGGACGACCCGCGAGCCCAGCTGGCTGCGGCTGTTCGCTTCCTGGTCCGCTACGTGGCGCTGCACCGCAAGCCGTCGCTCGTGGCCAATCGCGAGTTCACCGGGCTGAACGACGAGCGGCGGCGGGAGATCACCGACATCCGCCGCCAGCTTCGCCGCCGGTTCGCCGAGGTGCTGCTGGCCGGCTCCAGGGCGGGCGTGTTCACCCTGCCAGGCGGCCAGGACCGGGTCAGTGCCGCGCTCACGGCCAACGCGATCGGCACCCTGTGCGCGAACATCAGCGAGTGGACGCGCGGCGACTATCCGGTCCCGCTGGCCGACCTGCAGGACCGCTACGTCGACATGGCGCTCCGGCTGGCAGGTTCGCCCGCGGGGGGTTCCGGGGGGTCGTCCCCCCGGGCCGGCACAGCCCCTCCTAGCTGATGATGCGCGCGAAGTCAGCCGGAGCGATGTTGCCGCCCGACAGCACCACCACGGTGCGGCCAGTCGCCGGGACAGCTCCGGAGCGCAGCGCGGCCAGGGGCACCGCCGCGCTCGGCTCCACGACGATCTTGAGCCGGCTGAAGCAGAACCGCATGGTGTCCACGATCGCTTCCTCGGTCACCGTCACCACATCCGCGAGCAGCCGGGCATTGATCCCGAACGTCAGGCTCCCTGGCTGAGTCGCAAGAAGCCCGTCGGCGATCGTGACGGCCTGCCCGATGTTCACCAGCTGCCCCGCCCGGATGGACTTGCTCGTATCCGCCGCGCCCTCGGGCTCGACGCCGAACACCTCCGCCCCCGGCTGAACGCCCTTCACGGCCGTGGCCACACCGGCCGCGAGCCCGCCGCCTCCGACCGGCACGAGCACCCGGTCCAGGTCGGCGACGTCGCGGCAGATCTCCAGGCCCGCGCTGCCCTGCCCGGCCATGACGGCGTAGTCGTCGAACGGCCGGATCAGCGTGAGCGACCGCTCCGCGACGATCGCCGCCGCGACCTCCTCGCGCCGCTGGGTTGCCGGGTCGTAGCTGACCAGCTCGGCGCCGTACCCCTGGATCGCGGCCAGCTTGGCCGCGGACCCGGTCGCCGGCACGACGATCACCGCGGCGACGCCCAGCAGCCTGGCCGAGAGCGCGACCGCGGCGCCGTGATTGCCGGACGAGTACGCAACGATCCCCCGCTCGCGCTCGTCCTCGCTGAGCTGGCTCAGCCGGTTGTACGCGCCCCGGAACTTGAAGGAGCCGCTGCGCTGGAACATCTCGGCCTTCAGCAGGACCCGGCCGCCGCACTCACGGTCGAGCGTGGCCGAGGTCAGCAGCGGCGTCCGGTGCGCAACGCCGTCAAGGCGCGCCGCCGCGGCCCGGACATCATCGAGGGTCAGGCCGGTTACCCCGGTGAGCTCGTCGGTGGAGATGACTGCCTCCTCGTCGCGTCAGTGCTCTTCCGCCTGTCTACGATGCCAGCCGCGCTGACCTGGTGGGACGCTGGGGCCATGCAGGATAGCCTTCGGGCCTATGGTGAAGCGTCCTGACCCGCTGGAGAGCACGCCGCCAGCCTTCGACGAGAAGGACGCCAGGCAGATCCTGCGGGAAGGCTTCGGCGTCGAATCGTCATCACTGAAGCCGCTGGCGGGCGAACGGGACCAGAACTTCCGCGTGGACACGGCCGACGGCCAGAGCTACTTGTTCAAGATCTCTAATCCGGCCGATGACGAGCCCATTCTGGCGATGCAAGCCGCCGCCCTGCGACACATCGAGCGGGTGGATCCGGGCCTTCCGGTCATGCGTGTCCTGCCGGCACCGGCGGGCGAATCCTGGCTCGAGGTGCCGGGGCCCGGGAGCCGGATCTACCCGGCCAGGCTCTTCACGTTCCTGCCCGGGCGGGTGACCGCGAACACAGTGCTCAGCACTGAGGCAATCCGGTCCCACGGGCAGATCACGGCCCGCCTGGGGCGGGCACTGCGTGGCTTCTTCCACCCGGCGGCCGACTACGAGATCTTGTGGAACATCGCCCAGTTCCCGAAGATCCGCCCCTTGCTCACGCATGTCTCCGACCGCCAGCGGCGGGCTCAGGTGGAACGGATCATGGACCGGTTCGAGGCGCGGGTGGCTCCGGTGCTGCCGCGGCTTCGCGCCCAGGTGATCCACGGCGACATGAGCCTCGACAACGTGCTCTTCGACGACGACCTGCTGGTCAGCGGGATCGTGGACTTCGGGGACATGACCCATGCGCCGCTGATCTGCGATCTCGCCGTCGAAGTCGCCGATGTGCTCCACGGCCGTGACGACGCGATCGAGGCGGCCGGCGCGATCATCGGCGGCTACGTCTCGGTGACGCCGCTCGAAGACGAGGAGGCCGGGCTGCTCGCGGACCTGGTGGCGGCCAGGCTCGCCACCGAGGTCACCATCACTGCCTGGCGGCGCGGGCTGTACCCGGACAACACCGCGTACGCAGCGAGCGGCGAGCCCGGCGCCCGCGCCTTCCTCGACGCCATCGAGGCGGTGGGGATCGACGCCGTCGGGCGGCGTTTCCGGGAGGCCTGCCGCCCGCTCCCCTACCATCGGTCGGCCACCGGTGACCTGCTCGAGCGGCGCCGCCGGGCACTGCCCCGCTCGCCGCTGTTCTACTCCCAGCCGGTGCACCTCGTCCGCGGCGAGGGCGTCTGGCTGTTCGACCCCGACGACCGGCGGTACCTCGACTGCTACAACAACGTGGCCGTGGTCGGGCACAGCCACCCAAGGGTCGTGCAGGCGGTGACGCAGCAGCAGCAGCTGCTCGCGACCCACAGCCGCTATCTGCACGAGGCGATCGTCGAGCTCGCCGAACGACTCAAAGCCACCCTGCCGCCGGAGCTTGACGCCGTCGTTGTCGTCAACTCGGGCAGCGAAGCGAACGACCTAGCCTGGCGGATCGCCCGCGCGGCCACCGGCCGGGCCGGCGCGGTCGTGACCGCGTGCGCCTACCACGGGCTGACCGAGGCCACTCACGCCCTGTCCCCCGAGGAGTGGGCCAAGGGGGAGCAGCCGGCCCACGTCGCGACGATCCCCGCACCGGACGGGTACCGCGGCCCGTATCGCCGGGAAGACGAGGCGTGGGCGCAGCGGTACGCCGCGCACATCGATGACGCCGCCCGAGCGCTCGGCGATCGCGGCTTCGCCGCGCTGTACCTGGATCCGGCCCTGACCGCCGACGGCATCCTGTCGCCCCCGCCCGAGTACCTGAGGGAGGCGGCCCGGCGGGCGCGGAGGCTGGGAGCGCTCATGGTGGCCGACGAAGTGCAAGCCGGTCACGGCCGGTCCGGGACGCACCGGTGGAGCTTTCAGGCGTCAGGCATCACGCCGGACATAGTGGTGATGGGCAAGCCGATGGGCGGTGGCTTCCCTGTCGCCGCCCTGGTGGTCAGGTCCCAGCTGCTCGCGGCGGTTCCCGAAGAGGTCGAGCTGTTCAGCACCTTCGGCGGTAACCCGGTAGCCTGCGCGGCCGCGCTCGCGGTCCTGGCCGTCATCGAGGATGAGGGCCTGCTGGCCAACGCCGCGAAGGTCGGCTCCTACCTCAGGCAGGGCCTGCTGGCGCTCGCGGAACGCCACTCCCTGATCGGGGACGTCCGGGGCGAGGGTCTCCTGCTGGGTGTCGAGCTAGTCGATGAGGCGGGCGGGCCAGCGGCCGGGAACGCCCGCAACGTGACCGAGGCGATGCGCGAGCGGGGAGTACTGCTCAGCGCGACCGGCCCGGCCGGAAACGTGCTCAAGATCCGTCCGCCCCTTGTATTCCAGCGCGAACACGCCGATCTCCTCCTCCAGGCCCTGGACGAGGTTCTCGCGTCTCCCTGACGCTGTGCCGGGGGCGCCTACTGGCCGGTCGCGCCGTCGATGCGCTCCCGGATGAGGTCGGCGTGGCCGTTGTGGCGGGCGTACTCCTCGATCATGTGGAGGAACGCCCACCGGACCGAGAACGGCGAGCTGCCCCTGGTGAACGTCGCGTCCAGGTCCGCGTCCGCGGTCGCCGCGCGGATCTCGGCGATGGTCTGCTCGTACGTTGCGAAGACCGCCTGGGTGCTGGCGCTGTCCAGGTCCTCGACGTCGCCCTCGGGTTCCTCGTCGCTGTAGTACAGCGGCGGGACCTCGGCCTCGCTGTGGCCGCCGACGCCGCGCAGGAACCACCCTCGCTCGACATCGGTCATGTGCCGGACCAGGCCGAGCAGGGTCAGGTTCGACGGCGGGCACGACGCCCGCTTGAGCTGCTCGTCGTCGAGCCCGGCGCACTTGCGCAGGAGCGTCGCGCGGTGGAAGTCGAGCCATTCGCGGACCGCCGCCGGCTCGGCAGAGACGCGATGCGGGGAGATCCTGGGCACGTCAGTTTCGCTCATCCCGGCCTTCCCGGCGCCCGGTCGGTCTGCGAGCGCCAATCCCCGCCATTATGGGTCCGTGCAGGTGCGGTTCGTGGGCAGCGGGGATGCTTTCGGCAGCGGCGGACGCTGGCAGACCTGCATCAGCGTCACCTCCGGCGGGCAGCACCTGCTCGTCGACTGCGGCGCGACGAGCCTGACCGCGCTGCGGGCACAGCAGCTTGACCCGCAGGCCATCGACGCGATCGCGATCACCCATCTGCACGGCGACCATTTCGGCGGCCTGCCGTTCCTGATCCTGGACGGGCAGTTCCGCCGGCGCACGGCCCCGCTGCACGTCATCGGGCCCGTCGGCACCGGCGCGCGGCTGACCAGCGCCATGGAGGTGCTGTACCCGGGCTCTAGCCAGGTCGCGCGGCGGTTCGAGGTGCGGGTCAGCGAGATCTCGCCTGGCGACGTCATCGACGCGGGCCAGATGCGGGTGCGCTGCTGGCCGGTCGTGCACGAGTCGGGCGCGCCGTCGCTGGCGCTGCGCGTCGAGGACGGCACCGCCAGCTTCGCCTACTCCGGCGACACCGAGTGGACGCCGGCGCTGCCCGACGCCGCCGCCGGGGCAGGCCTGTTCGCGGCCGAGGCGTACACGTTCGAGAGACCGATCCGGTACCACCTCGACTACCGGACGCTGGCGGCGCATGCCGCCGAGATCACGGCCACGCAGACCGTGCTCACGCACATGTCGCCGGACATGCTCGGCCGGCCCGGCTCGGCCGCGTTCCCCGCCGTGCACGACGGGCAGACGTTCGAGGTGTGAGCCGCGCCGCCGCGTTAGCCCCCGATCACCCCGGCCAGTATCCGCACGCCCTCGCGCAGCGCGGGCGGCTCCTCGCCCGCGTAGCTGAGCCGCAGGAACGGGCCTGGCGGCTCGCTGGGGAAGCTCGAGCGGCCAGGGTTGACGGCCACGCCGCGCGCGGCGGCCGCGTCGGCGACGTCGGCGTCATTGCAGCCGTCGGGCAGTCGCAGCCACAGGTGGACTCCGCCGGCCGGAACCAGGTCCAGCCTGCAGGTCGGCAGCAGTTCCCTGATCGCCGCCACGACCGCGTCCCGGCGCTCGCGCAGCCGCCGCCTTACTCCGGCCAGGTGCCGCGGCCAGCCGGGCGCGGTCAGCACGTCCAGCGCGATCTGCTGCAGGATCGGCGCGACGAACAGGTCGTCGCTGATCCGGCCGCGCCGCAGCCGGGCGAGGACGGGACCCCGCGCGGCGAGCCCGGATACGCGCAGGCCCGCGGCGACCGGCTTGGACACCGACCGCAGGTAGATCACGTGGCCGTCGTCATCGGCGCTGATCAGCGTCGGCGGCGGCGACGTCGCGAGATCGAAGTCCCGCATCCAGTCGTCTTCGAGCAGGAACGCGCCTGCGCGGGCCGCGGCCGTCAGCACCGGCTCGCGGCGGTCCGGGGCGAGAACGGTGCCGTGCGGATTCGCGTAGCGCGGCTGCAGGTAGGCCATCCGGCTTCCGGTCCGGGCGAACGCGTCGGCCAGCACGTCGGGCAGCACCCCGTCCTCGTCGCCCGGCACCGGGACGAGCACGAGCCCGGCTGCGCGCGCGGCCGCGAGCGCGCCGACGTAGGTGGGCGACTCCACGATGACCGGCTCCCCCGGTGAGCACAGATGCCGGAACACGGCCGACAGCGCGGCCTGCCCGCCGGAGGCGATCAGCACGTTCTGGTCGGTCAGCTGACCGCCGCCCGCCTCCGCGGCAAGGTACGCACGCAGCTCGGGCAGGCCCTGGGTAGGCAGCCGGCTCCAGGCCCGCGGGCGGCGCGCGGCCCGTGCCGCCGCCGCGGTGAGCAGCCCGACCGGCTGCAGCCGCTCGTCAGGAAAGCCGCTGGACATCCCGATCAATTCCGGCGGCAGCGGGTCGACCAGCCGTTCCAGATCCGCCCCGAGCCCGGCGCGGCTGCCCAGGGCGAGCGTCTGCCAGGACAGATCAGCGGCCTGGCGGGCGGCCCGCCGGGGAGCGGTGAACGTGCCGCTGCCCGGCCGCGTGATCAGCAGTCCTTGCCGGGCCAGGTCAGCCAGCATCCGCTGCACCGATGCCGGACTCAGGTGGTAGCGCTCCTGCAGCTGCCGGTATGACGGCAACTTGGTGTCCGGCGGCAGATCCCTGACCAGGGCCTCCAGGCGAGCCTGAACCGGGCTCTCAGTGCTATCGTCCTTCATGAGGTCTAATAGAAGCACTTCTCCGTCTCGCTGGGAAGCGTCGCCGGTGCTACTCGGCGGGCTTGGCGTGCTGTCGTTCAGCGTGACGTTCCCGGCGACGACCGCGGCCGAGACCTCGTTCAGCCCCGTCGTGGTCGGTGTCGGCCGCACCGTGATCGCGGCCGTCCTGGCCGCGGCCGTGCTCGCCGGGCGGGGCGAGAAGCTGCTGCCGCCGCGCGAAGCCTGGCGGGAGATCCTGGTCGTGTCGGCGACCGTCGGCGTCGGCTTCGGGCTGCTGTCGGCGCTGGCGCTGCGCCACGTCAGCAGCGTGCACGGCGCCGTGCTCACCGGGCTGATCCCGGCGGCCACGGCCGGGATGGCGGTGCTGCGGGCCGGCGAGCGGCCGCGTCCTGGTTACTGGATCGCGCTCGGCCTTGGCCTCGTCGTCGTCGTCGGCTTCGCCGTCAGCCAGGGCGGCGGACGGCTGCGCGCCCCGGACGTCCTGCTGCTCGCCGGCGTCGCGGTCGGCGGCATCGGCTACACCGAGGGCGGCATGCTGGCCCGGCGGTACGGCGGCTGGCGGGTCATCTGCTGGGCCGTGATCATCTCCCTGCCGCTCAGTCTCCCCGTCACGCTGGCGGCGGCGGTCGCGAGCCCGCCCCGGCACGTGACGGCAGGCGCGGTGCTCGGGCTGGCTTACGTCGGCCTGGTGCCAATGTGCCTGGGATTCTTCGCCTGGTACGACGGCCTGGCCCGGGGCGGCGTCGCCCGGATCGGCCGGCTGCAGCTGGCCCAGCCCGCGCTCACCCTCGGCTGGTCGGCCCTGCTGCTCGGCGAGCACGTCAGCTGGCTGACCGCCGGGGCGGCGGCCGCGGTGATCGTCGTCACCGCCGTCGGCCGCAATGCGCGCGTCGACCAGCCACTACCGGAACCCGGACGTGATGTAGCCGTTGGACACGCCGCCGCAGCCGTTGAGCGCGACCCAGAGGTCGACGTCGGGCCGGTGCGGGTACGACAGCGCGATCACCTCGGCCGACTCGTCGTCCATCGGGCAGTTGACGACCGCGCCGATCTCGTAGCTCAGCGGGATCCTGGCCATTGACGCCGCGACCCGGCGCGCCTGCGCCGCGTCCAGCCGCACCTGCTGGCGAAGCTGGAAGGGGCGGGTGTTCAGGCCGAAGTAGTAGCACTCGAGCCCGGCGTTGGGCCGACCGGCCGGGAGGAGGGCATGGTCTAGAGCCGTGCCCGGATTCGTCACGCCGACGACGGTGTGGTCGGTTCTCGGGCAGTGGTCTGTGACCAGCACGCGCAGCCGCGGACCCGCGAGGGTGTCCTTGCCCGGCACCGGGTCCAGCCAGACCACCAGGCCGTCGGCGCGCATAAGGCTCTGGCCGTGCGCCGCGGGCGCGACGCCGATGTCTAGCTCGGCCGATGCCCACGCCGGGCTGGCCGGGCCGGCATAGCCATACCCCGCAAGCTCGCTGATGCGGCTGAACGACGCCACCTGCGAGTCAGTCCTCAGCCCGCGCGGGCGGTGCGTGGTGATCCAGACTCGCGCGGCGGTGAAGGACATCGGGAGCCGCCAGTACCGCGTCCGGTCCGCCTTGGAGGCGACTTCCGGCGAGCCCATGACCGGGCCGGGCAGCGCCGCCGGGGCCGAACGTATGCGCACCGCGCCGGCCGGTATCGGGGCGAGCGAGACCAGCCGTTTCGCCTCCGCCTCCGCCAGCCGCTTGTTGCCGGCCAGCGTCGGCCCGGCGGGCCGGGCGGGCTTCGGCGCCCGGGCCGTTAAGCCAGCGCTGCCTGCCGGGACCGAGCCGCACGCGGCAGCGAGCAGGCACAGCGCCGCGCCTCCGATGACCACGCCGTATGTCCTCATGCCGATCGGACGCACTGCGGACGCATCCCGTTCCGTCGCTGAGCTGCCAGTTATGGTGTCGCTATGGCGGATCGCAAGGAAACGATCGTGGTCGCGGGCCGCTCGGTGACGGTGTCCAACCCGGACAAGGTCTACTTCCCGCACACCGGGCACACCAAGATGGACCTGGTCCGCTACTACCTGAAGGTGGCCGAGGGCGCGCTGACCGGCGTGCGCGACCGGCCGATGGTGCTCAAGCGGTTCGTGCACGGCGCGGATCAGGACGCGTTCTTCCAGAAGCGGGCGCCGTCCAACACGCCCGACTGGCTGGAAACCGTCGTGCTCAGCTTCCCGTCCGGCCGCACCGCGGAGGAGATCGTCGTCAACGACGCGGCCGGCCTCGCCTGGGTCGTGAATCTGGGCTGCATCGACCTCAATCCGCATCCCATCAGGGCCGACGACCTCGACCGTCCAGACGAGCTGCGCGTCGATCTCGATCCCGTTCCCGGCGTCGAGTGGCCGCAGATCGTGAGCGTCGCGCTGGTGGCACGCGAGGTGCTCGCCGACTTCGGGCTGACCGGCTGGCCCAAGACGTCGGGCTCGCGCGGCATCCACGTCTACGCCCGGATCGAGCCGAGGTGGACGTTCACGCAGGTCCGCCAAGCCGCGGTCGCGCTGGCGCGGGAGATCGAGCGGCGTGCGCCTGCGGAAGCGACGTCCCGGTGGTGGAAAGAGGAGCGCCACGGCGTTTTTGTCGATTACAACCAGAACGCGAAGGACCGCACGGTCGCGTCGGCCTACTCGGTGCGACCCACCCGCGACGCCCGTGTCTCGACCCCGCTGCGCTGGGACGAGGTGCCCGGCTGCGACCCGGCCGCGTTCACCATCGACACGGTCCCGGAGCGCTTCGCCGAGCTTGGCGACGTCGGCGCCGGCATCGACGACGTGGCCGGCAGCCTCGAGCCGCTCCTTGAGCTCGCCGCGCGGGACGAGGCGGCGGGCCTCCCGGATGCGCCCTGGCCGCCCCACTTCGAGAAGCAGGCGGGCGAGCAGCCGCGCGTGCAGCCATCCAAGCGGCGCGCGCCGGCCGGGGAAGCGACGGCGGCCGGTGTTCCCGCGCCCGCGCCGGGCAAGGCCAGCGGGCCGGCCGGCCGGCGCCGGACCTCCGCGCCGCTCATCGAGATCGCCCGCGCGGCCACCAAGGACGAGGCGCTAGCCGGTCTCGAGCGCTGGAAGGAGCGTCACCCGCAGGCGGCGGCGCTGCTGGAGCCCGCCGACATCCTGGTCGACTCGATGCGCGGCCGCGCCTACAACTGGACCAGGATCCGCCTGAACCTCCGCCATGTCCCCGCCGCGGAGCGGCCGGAGCAAGAGACGCTGGAGGTCGACTACGACCCGTGGGCTGACGGCGGCCGCTGAGCGGGCCGGGCTTGCCGATCCGGTACCCGGCTGGGTCCGGGCCGGCGGGCTGGCCGGGCTGCTCGGCCCGGTCGCCTTCACGCTGGCGTGGATCGCCGCCTCGCTGCGCCAGCCCGGCCTGTCGGCCACCGCCGTGCAGATCAGCGGCCTGGCGGGCGACAACGCGCGCGACCCGTGGATCATGATCACCGGCTTCCTGCTGCTCGGCGCCGGCGCGGTGGCATTCGGCGCGGCTCTGCGCCGCGCGCTCGGCGGGCAGGCCCGGGCGGGCCTCGGACCGACGGCGATCCAGATCGCGGGCGTGCTCGTCATCGCGGCCGGCTTGCTGCGCCGCGATCATGCGCTGCTGACTGCCGGCCCGCAGTCCTGGCACAACCAGGCGCACAACGTGGTGAGCGCGGCCGCCTACGTGCTGATGATCGCGGCGCCGGTACTGCTCGCGCGGCGCTTCCGGCCCGATCGTCATTGGTCGGGCCTGGCCGCGCCGTTGCTGGCGGCCTCAGCGATCTCGGCGGCGCTGCTCGTCGCGTTCTACAGCGCGCCGGAGGAGAGCTGGGACGGGCTCGTGCAGCGCATCGCGGTGACCCTGCCACTGGCCGCGCTCGCGGCCGTCGGCGCCCGGCTCTGCCTGTCCTCGGCGGAGCGCTAGCTGGCGAACTTGATGAGGAACTCCAGCTCACCGTGGTTCTGGGTGGTCACGAACGGCGGGAAGCTCGGGTTGGAGATGTCCCAGTCGGAGAACAGGACCGGGATCGAGCCGGACACCTCGATCCCCGCGCTGGTCCGCTCGGCCTGCAGGCTGAACGTGACCGGCCGCGTGGCTCCGTGCATGGTCAGCTTCCCGGTCGCGTGATACGTACGGACGACGCCGGCGGCCGGGGCCGGCGCGAGGTTGATCGGCGCCGTCAGGACGAGCGTGCTCGTCGGGTAGGCCGAGGTGTCCATGATCCGGCCGTTGAACTGAGCGTCGCGCTCGCTCTCGTCGCTGGCGATGGTGGCCATCGGCACGGTGAACGACGCCGCCGTCACCGTGCTGCCCTTGATCGTCAGGGTGCCGCTGACGTGGCTCGTCCGCCCGACCGCGACGTTGTTCTGGCCGGCCAGGACCTCGTTCACCCGGTAGCCGACCAGCGAGCCGGCCGCGACGTGCCAGCTGCCCGCGAGCGTTCCCGTCGCGGCGACCGGCTCGGCCGGAGCGGCGCCCGACGGCTTGAGGCTGAGCGGCGCCGGCGCCGGCCCGGAGATGAAGTGGATGTAGATGAAGGCGCCGCCGACCGCGATGACCGCGACCGCCACCACGGCACCTGCCACCCAGGCCAGAAGCCGCCCAGCCCGAAAACGAACCACCGCAAGCCTCCTTGCCGCACGTCGATGCCGGTGCGGCCAAGGATGACAGGCAGCCGTCAGCCGCCGCTCAGCCTTTGCTCTGTAAAGCCTCTGCGGTTCAGGCGACCTGCGCCTGTACCTCCGACAGAAGCTCCAGATGGTCGAGGTCGTGCAGATCGAGCACCTGCAGGTAGATCCGCTCGGCACCGATCTCGGCGTACTTGCCGATCTTCTCGGCGAGCTCGGCCGGCGTGCCGCCGAGACCGTACGCCCGCACGTCCTCGACCTTCCAGCCGATCGCCTCGGCCCGCCTGCTGATCTCCGCGTCGTCCCGGCCGCAGCAGACGACCTGCGCCGCCGAGTAGGTCATCGAGGCCGCGTCGCGCCCGGCCGCGGCGCACGCGTCACGGACCCGGCCGAACGCCGCCGCTGTGTCGTCAATGCTGCTGAACGGAACGTTGAACTCGTCGGCGTACCTGGCGGCCAGGCGCGGGGTGCGCTTCGGCCCTGAGCCGCCGAGCAGCACCGGCGGCCGCGGCCGCTGCGCGGGCTTGGGCAGGCCGGGCGAGTCCTTCACCGTGTAGTACTTGCCCTCGAAGTTGAACTGCTCGCCCTCGGGTGTCTCCCACAGGCCCGTGATGATCGCGAGCTGCTCTTCGTACCGGTCAAACCGTTCGCCCAGCGACGGGAACGGAATCGCGTACGCGGCGTGCTCGGCGTCGAACCATCCCGCGCCGAAGCCGAACTCGACCCGTCCGCCGCTCATCTGATCGACCTGGGCCACCGAGATGGCCAGCGGCCCGGGAAAGCGGAACGTGGCCGGGCTCATGAGCGTGCCGAGCTTGATCCGCTCGGTTTCGACGGCCAGCCCGGCCAGCGTGATCCACGCGTCGGTCGGGCCCGGCAGGCCGCTGACCTTCCCCATCTTCAGGTAGTGATCGGACCGGAAGAACGCGTCGAAACCCAGGTCCTCGGTTGCCTTAGCTACTCGCAGCAGCGTCGCGTAGTCGGCGCCCTGCTGCGGCTCAGTGAAGATTCGCAGTCGCATGCAGACATCCTTGCGCGACCGCCGCCGCGGCAGCTACCCGGCCGGGGTGTCAGTCGCGTGCGAGCGTCGCCAGGCACTCGACGTGGTGCGTCATCGGGAACGCGTCGAACGCCCGCAGCCCGTCCAGCCGCCAGCCGCCGTCCAGCAGCAGCCGCAGGTCACGCGCGAGCGTGGCCGGGTCGCAGGACACGTAGGCGATCCGGCGCAGCCGACCCGCAAGCCGGTCGCACAGCGCGTCGACCACCGCCCGGTCGGCGCCGGTCCGCGGCGGATCGAGCACCACGATGTCCGCGCCGTCGCGAAGAGTCCCGAGCCGGCCGAGCACCGCCGCGACATCACCCTTGTGCACGCGCGCCCACGGAAACTCGCGCAGATTATGCCGGGCGTCCCGGACGGCCGCCGCGTCCCCCTCGATCGCCACGACCGCGCCCGCCGGGCCCACCCGCGCCGCCAGCACCCCGGCGAACAGCCCGGCGCCGCAGTACAGGTCCAGCGCCACCTCGCCCGGCGCGGGGGTAAGCGCGGCCAGCACGGCGCCGGACAGCAGGTCGGCCGCGCCCGGGTGCACCTGCCAGAACCCGCCGACGCTCACCCGCCAGTCCCGGCCGGCCGCGCGGTGCGCCAGGTAGCCGCGGCCCCGGACCGGCGTGCGGCCGACTTGCACCGAGTCGGCCGCCAGCTCATCCAGCCCGGGCAGATCAGCGGGACGGCGCCGGGCCGACACCAGGACCCCCCGTTCCCCGGAATCCGGAACCACGTCGACCTCGATACCCTGCACGCCGGGCCACCGCCGGGCCAGGACGCCCGTCTCGCCCACGAGCGGATGGGCGATCAGGCACTGCGACACCCCGATCACCTCCCGGGATCGGTGCCGGTGCAGCCCGACCACGCCCGCCGCGTCGACCGCGAAGGACACCGACGTCCGCCAGCCGAGCCCGCCGGAGTCACCGGGCACCGCCTCGACGGTCACCTGAAGATCCAGGCCGGCCAGCCGCTTGAGCTGCTGGGCGACGACCGCGGCCTTCAGCAGCCGCTGGGCGGGCAGCGTTGCGTGCTGCCAGTCACAGCCGCCGCAGCGGCCGGGACCCGCGTACCGGCATGGCGCTGGCACCCGGTCGGCTGACGGCTCGATGATCTCGACCGCGTCGGCCCTGGCAAACCTCGAGGTCACCTGCGTGATCCGGGCCCGGACGCGCTCGCCCGGCAGGGCGTGCCGAACGAATATCACCCAGCCCGTATCATTCTGGCGGCATACGCACCAGCCGCCATGCACGACATCCCCGACGGCCAGCTCGAGCACCTGCCCGGCTGACGGAGGCGAACTCTCGGCGGTGGTCACGCGCAACATGCTGCCCTGGCGGTGCGCGGGTGCGGAGTCGGGGTACGGTCTGGCTAGCCCTGGGCCGCAGGGAATACCGTGACTGCACCGCTCCGGGTGGAAGGAAGCACGTGCACATCGTGATCATGGGGTGCGGGCGGGTCGGCTCCAGCATCGCGCACAGCCTCGAGGATGCTGGGCACTCGGTCGCCGTTATCGACCAGGACCCCGAGGCGTTCAGGAAGCTAAGGTCTGGCTTCAAGGGCACCAAGGTCACCGGCATCGGCTTTGACCGCGACGTGCTCACCGAGGCCGGGATCCAGCGCGCGGCGGCCTTTGCCGCGGTCAGCAGCGGCGACAACTCCAACGTCATCGCGGCCCGGGTGGCCAGGGAGTCCTTCGGCGTCCAGCGGGTCGTGGCGAGGATCTACGATCCCCGGCGCGCCGAGGTCTACCAGCGGCTGGGCATCCCCACGGTCGCCACGGTGGCCTGGACCGCCGATCAGATGCTCCGGCGGCTGGTGCCCGAGGGCGCCGAGTCCCTCTGGCGCGATCCGACCGGCCAGATCGCCCTGGCCGAGGTCGCCTACGACGACGGCTGGCTGGGCGAGAAGGTCAGCGACGTGGAGAACGCCATTGGCGCCCGCATCGCGTTCATCGCCAGGCTGGGCGAGGCCATCATCCCGACTCCGAACCTCGTGCTCCAGGAGGGTGACGTGCTGCACGTCGTCGCCGAGGATGCCACCCTCGGCCAGATCGCCTCCGCGCTGGCCAATCCCGCGCCCGGAAGGGGATCTCACTAATGCGGGTCGCAATTGCCGGCGCCGGCGCCGTCGGCCGCTCGATCGCCAAGGAACTCCTGGACAACGGGCACGAAGTACTGCTCATCGACAAGGACCCCGGCTCGATCAAGGTGCACGGCCTGCCGCGCGCCGAGTGGCTGCTCGCCGATGCCTGCGAGATCAGCTCGCTGGATGACGCCGGGCTGGAGCGGTGCAACGTCGTGATCGCCGCTACCGGCGACGACAAGGCGAACCTCGTCGTCTCGCTCCTGGCCAAGACCGAGTACGGCGTGCCCAGGGTCGTGGCGCGGGTTAACGGTCCGGGCAACGAATGGCTGTTCAACGAGTCGTGGGGCGTGGACGTCGCGGTCTCGACGCCCCGGCTGCTCTCCGCGCTCGTCGAGGAAGCCGTGAGCGTCGGCGACCTGGTCCGGCTGATGACGTTCCGGCAGAGCGAGGCGAGCCTGGTGGAGATCACCATGCCCGCGGACGCGCCCATTGCCGGCCGCCACGTCGGCGGCATCGAGTGGCCGGCCGACACCGCCCTGGTCGCGATTCTCCGCGACGGGCGCGTCATCGTGCCGAGCAGCGAGGACCCGCTCGAGGCCGGCGACGAGCTGCTGTTCGTGACCAGCCAGGATGTCGAGGGCGAGCTGGCCCGGCTGCTCTGCGGCTGACTTTTTTGCGGGAACGCGGGTGCCCCGGCGCCGGCCGGATTCAGCGGGTCTCGGTAATCTCCGGACCGCGCTCGAACGGGTTGGGCATGCCGTTCTGCTCTGCTTCCACCTGGCTCTCGAACAGCTGCCTGGCCTGCTCGGGCAGCTGGATGTCCAGCGGCTTGCGCGGCGGCTCGGCGTGGTCGCCGCGGACCACGACCACGCCCGCGAAGGCTTCCTCGAGCGGCCGGGCCAGCTCATCGTCGAGCGCGGCCGGCCCGCTGATCAGCCCGCGCAGGAACCAGCGCGGCCCGTCGACGCCCAGGAACCGCAGCGGCTGCGGTGGAATGGGCGGCGTGCCCTCGGGCATCTGCGGCACGAGCCAGGCCAGCAGCTCGGGACCGAACGGGCCGCCCCGCTCCTCACTGCGGCCGCCGGCGGTAGCGACTTCCTCGGCGATCTCCGGCCTGACCTCGTCCCACAGGCCCGCGGTGCGCGGAGCGGCGAACGCCTGCAGCTGCAGCGCGCTGTCCCCCGCGACCACCGCTATCGTGACGCCCGCTTCCTCGCTGAAGCCGATCTGCACATCGGACCCGTCGCGGACCGGAACGAGCACGCTGCCGAGGTCGATCCGCTCGGCCTCAGGGAAGTCGTCCCCGCTGTCCCACGGCCCCTCGGACCGGGCGTGCAGGGCCTCGGCGGCCGACGCGTCGCGCAGCCTCGTCCAGGTCGTCGGGTCGCTGAGGTCGTGGTGCTCGGCCCTGGCCGCGCGGCGGCCCGGGGTGGCGGCCTCCTCGTCCTCGTGCGCCTCCTCGCCCTCGGCGGGCTCGTCCCCCTCGTCGTCGTAGTCCTCGTCGTATTCGTCGTCCTGGTCGGCGAAGTCATCGTCGTCGGCCGGCCCGTCGTCAGCTACGTACTCGTCCTCGCTGCCGTCGGGTGCTGCCGGTGCCGTGTCATCGCGGCTACGCCGTCGGAACACCCCGCACGCTCCTTACTCCCGGCCGGCCCGCGGCCAGCCGGACACTGTGGCCGCCGCAGGTCAGCGGTCGGCTGTCGCGTATCCCCCGGTGGACCCGTGCCCGCCGGCGCCTCGCTGCGAACCCGGCAGGGTCTCAACCACCAAGAAGCTCGGCTTTTCAACACGCTGTATCACGAGCTGGGCGATTCGGTCGCCGCGGCTGAGCCGCACCGTGCGCTCGCAGTCGGTGTTCAGCACAATTACCTTGATCTCGCCACGGTACCCCGCGTCCACCGTGCCGGGCGCATTGACGAGCGTGACCCCGTGCTCTGCCGCCAGGCCCGAGCGCGGATGCACGAAGGCGGCATACCCATCGGGCAGGGCAATGGCAACGCCCGTGCCGACGATCGCCCGCTGCCCTGGTGGAAGCTCCACGTCGGCCGCGGCGTAAAGATCGCTCCCGGCGTCGCCTGGGTGCGCCTGGCTGGGCACGGGCAGGCCCTCGTCGAGCCGTCTGAGCAGGACCTGCACCGTCCCCGGCCCGGCCCCGTCGCCTGTCATGATCTCGTCCTCCCGATCGGCCGCCCCGCGGCAGGTTATCCCGGCGGCGGGGGCGATCGCAGGGCGGGCCACGCATAGGTGATCACCGCCGCGAACGGCACCGCGACGATCGCGCCCGGGATCCCGGCGATGATTCCGCCGACCGCCAGCACCAGGATGATCGCGAGCGGGTGCAGCTTCACGATGCGGCCGACGACCAGCGGCTGCAGCAGGTGGCCCTCAATCTGGTTCTCGAGCAGGAACACGGCGAGCAGGATCACCGCGGCCACCCAGCCCTTGGTGGCCAGGGCGACCAGGATCGCGAGCGCCCCCACCACGAGTATCCCGATGATGGGCACGAACGCCGCCAGGAAGATCAGCACGATGAACGGGACGAGCAGCGGGACCCCGAGCAGCCACAGCGCCAGGCCGATGAACAGAGCGTGTATCGCCGCGACCACCGTCGTGCCGCGGACGTAGTTCACCAGCGCGCGCCAGGCGTTGTCGCCCGCGGCCGACACCCGGCGATGCGCCTCTGGATTCAGGCCTTTGATCAGCCAGGTCCAGATCCTGGCCCCGTCCTTGAGCAGGAAGAACGTGATGAACAGCGTCAGCACGACGCCGGCCAGAAGCTCGATCGCATACTTCCCGCCCGTCAGCACGGTGCCGGCGATCTGGGCCTTGTGCTGGGACAGGTACTTCGTCAGGTCGTTGTAGTACGCCTGGAGGCGCTTGGCGTTGAGGTGGAACGGCGGCCCGGCGAGCGAGTGCTGCACCTCGCGCGCGGTCCTGGTGACCTCGGAGACCAGAGTCGAGTAATCGGCGCTGACCCGGTCGGCGAACAGGAAGATCGCCCCGGCGATGACGACGATCGCCAGCATGAACGTGCACCAGGTCGCGAGCAGGCTGGCCATGCCGCCCCGCCGCATCCTGGACGTCAGCGGCTCGAGCAGGGCGGTCAGCAGCATCGCCGCGATGAACGGCAGCACGACCAGCCGCAGGGCCACCGCGAGCCGGAACACGATATAGATCAGCAGCCCGGTGAGGAGCAGCCGCCACGACCACGCGGCGAGCTGCCGCAGCAGGCGCGGCACCTGCGCGTCCGGGGCGGGCAGCTCACCAGCCTCGGCGTGACCTCCGGCCCCGGCCGCTTCCTGGTCCCCCTCCGCCGAACCATCGGCCGGCGGGCGGGACAAGAGGCGCCGCGCCGCCGCGCGCAACCCAGCTCGGGGCGCGGGCGCCCCCACGGGCTCCGGCTCAGTGCTGGGCGGAGCCTCGCTACCGGTCATGGAGATGAATGTAACCAAGTACGTTGGGGCCATGCACAGCTACCGTGAGCGCCTGCGCGCGCCGGTTTCATGGTGGATCACCGGCATGTTCACCATGTTCATCTTCGGCTCGATCGTCTGGTTCGGGTTCGCGCTCTGGATCGCCTGGGTGACCTATGCCGTTCTGTTCGCGGTGACCGGCGCCTTCCTGCACAACTGGGGCCGGGCGAAGATCGAGATCTCCGGCGGCGAGCTGTGGGCTGGGGGTGCCCGGTTGCCACTCGCGGCGACGGGCGAGGTCCGCGAGCTCAACGAGCAGCAGGCCAGCGCTCTGCGCGGACCGAGAGCCGACCCCCGGGCCTATCTGCTGATCCGGCCGTACCTCCACCGGGCCGTCTACATCGAGGTCACGGCGCCCGACTCGGACGCGCCGTACTGGCTGCTGTTCACCCGGCATCCCGACGAGCTCGCCGCCGCCATCCGCGGATCAAGGCCCGCTGATCACGTCGGCCACGTCAGCATGGGATGATTCCCACTGGCGCCCCCGAAACCTTGGCGCGAGGAGGCTCAGGAATGGCGGCAAAGAAGGGCAGCAGCGGCGGCTCAAAGGTGGTCAACGCGTTGGCCGGGGCGGCTGCCACCTTCGTCGCGCGTAAGGTGCTCGTCCTGGCCTGGAAGAAGATCACCGGCAAGGAGCCGCCTGAGCACCCCGAGGACCCGCAGGTCGCGCTCAGTGAGGCTCTCATCTGGGGCATAGTGGTCGGCGTCGGCGTGAGCACCGCCAAGCTGCTGGCAACGAGGGCAACCTCCGGCCGCCAGCACAAGGGCTCCGGCAAGGCTGACGGCACGCCCGTCTAGCCGCTCGCTGGCCCGGATTGCCCTAGGGTTGGGCTGTGCACGCCAAAGATCGTTCCAGCCTGGTCTACAAGGTCGGCTACGCCGTCCAGCATCCCGACCGGATCGTCGGCTATGCCCGGCGCCGCGGCCGCGATACCTGGCTGTGGCTGACCACCCGTGACCATGTGAGCTACTACCGCGCGGTCATGCGGTCGGACACCGCCCGCAGCAGCGACGCCGCGGTCGGCAGCAAGACCCGCGAGTCCTGGCTGAAGATCGGCCAGATGCAGTTCGACTACCTGGTGAAGCACGGCCTCAAGCCGGACATGCGGATGCTGGAGATCGGCTGCGGCAACCTGCGGGCCGGGCGGCTGTTCATCGACTACCTGGACAGCGGCAACTACTACGGCACGGACATCTCGCCCGACATCCTGCTGGCCGCGCAGAAGACCGTCGGCGAGTACGGGCTGCAGCGCAAGATGCCGTACATCGCCCTGGTCAGCGATCTGAAGCTGGACTTCCTGCCCGACGACCACTTCGACGTCGTGCACGCGCACAGCGTGTTCTCGCACTCCCCGCTGTCGGTCATCGACGAGTGCCTGACCCACGTCGGGCGGATCATGACACCGGGCGGGATCTTCGACTTCACCTTCGACAAGACCGATGGCAGCGAGCACCAGGTGCTCCGCGAGGACTTCTACTACCGGGCGCAGACGCTCATCGACCTCGCGCGTTCCCACGGACTCGAGGCCGAGTACATGGCGGACTGGGAAGAAACGGGCCACGAGCAGTCCAAGATCCGCGTAACCCGCCCGGCGTAGCTGGCCCTGCGCTCGCCCCTCCCCGCTCTTGCCGCGCCGCCGCATCTCGCCCGCCCGCACAGCCACGTCCGGCGCCCGATTCGCGGCCTATACACCCGGGCCCCTCATCAGACTGGAGAGAAAACGTCCGCTCCGGACGGAAAGTCTCCTGTCTGATGAGGCGACACCGCCCGGCATATCGCGCTGGGATACTTTTCTCCGCGTTCACCCACCAGACTGGTAGCAGTATCGGCAACCAGGGAAGGCTGGCGATACGCGACTCGGCCACGGCGGCCGATAGCAGGGGAGGCGAGATTGCCTGCTGACGAGCGGGTCCTGGCGATGGTCCTCGCGGGCGGGGCAGGCAAGCGGCTGGCGCCGCTCACGGCCGACCGGGCCAAGCCCGCGGTGCCGTTCGGCGGCCTGTACCGGCTGGTCGACTTCGCCCTGTCCAACCTGGTCAACGCGGGCCTGCGGCGGATCTGCGTGCTGACCCAGTACAAGAGCCACAGCCTGGACCGGCACATCACGACGACCTGGCGACTGTCGAGCCTCCTGGGCAACTACGTGACGCCGGTGCCGGCCCAGCAGCGGCTCGGCCCGCACTGGTACACCGGCTCGGCCGACGCGATCTACCAGTCGCTGAACCTGATCTTCGACGACCAGCCCGACATCGTGGCGGTATTCGGCGCCGATCACGTGTTCCGGATGGACCCGCGCCAGATGATCGACCAGCACATCCAGAACGGCGCCGGCGTGACGGTCGCGGCGATCCCGGTCCCGCGGGAGGAGGCGACCGCGTTCGGCGTGATCAGGGCGGCGCCCGACGGGCGGGACATCGAGGCCTTCCTGGAGAAGCCGGCCGACCCGCCGGCCATGCCGGGCCGGGCGGATATGGCGTTCGCGTCCATGGGCATCTACGTGTTCAGCACCGACGTGCTGATCGACGCGCTGCGCAAGGACGCGGCCGACGACGGCAGCCGGCACGACATGGGCGGCGACATCGTCCCCATGCTCGTCCGGGATCGCGCCGCGCAGGTCTACGACTTCCTCGACAATCAGGTCCCCGGCGCGGAGGACCGCGATGCGGGCTACTGGCGGGACGTCGGGACGCTCGACTCCTACTTCGACGCCCACCTGGACCTGTGCGCGGTCCACCCGATCTTCAACCTGTACAACGACAAGTGGCCGATCCTCACCTACGTGCCATCGCAGCCGCCCGCCAAGTTCGTCCACGACAGCGGCGACCGCGTCGGCCGGGCCATCAACAGCGTCGTGAGCAACGGCGTCATCGTCTCCGGCGGACTGGTCCGCAGTTCCGTACTCTCGCCCGGCGTACGGGTGAACAGCTGGTCCAGGGTGGAGCGGGCCGTAATCCTGCACAACACCAAGATCGGCAGGAACGCGGTCGTGGAGAACGCGATCCTGGACAAGAACGTCGAAGTCCCCGAGGGCGCCGTGATCGGCGTCGACAAGGACCATGACCGGGCGCGCGGCTTCGTGGTGTCTGAGGGAGGCATCACCGTCGTCGGCAAGGGCCAGGCAGTGCCGCTATGACGGCGCGCGACGGAGCGCCGCTGAAGGTCGCGATGCTGACCCGTGAGTACCCGCCCGAGGTCTACGGCGGGGCGGGAGTCCACGTCGAGTACCTGGCCCGGGCGCTGGCCGGCCTGGTCGATCTGACCGTGCACTGCCAGGGCGCCGACCGGCCAGGAGCGGTCGCGCACCGGCCCTGGCCGCAGCTGGCCGCCGCCAACCCGGCAATCCAGACCATCTCCACCGAGCTGTCCATGGCGGCCGCGACGACCGGCGCCGACCTTGTGCACTCCCACACCTGGTACGCCAGCCTCGGCGGTCACCTCAGCGGGCTCCTGAATGGCATCCCGCACGTGATGACCGCGCACTCGCTCGAGCCGATGCGGCCCTGGAAGGCCGAGCAGCTCGGCGGCGGCTACGCGATCTCGAGCTGGTGCGAGCGGACCGCGATGGAATCCGCGACCGCGGTCATCGCGGTCTCGCGCGGCATGCGCGCCGACATCCTCATGACGTATCCGGGCATCCCGGCCGACCGCGTGCACGTCATCCACAACGGCATCGACACCGAGCAGTACGCGCCCGACCCCGGCCGCGACGTGCTTGACCGCTACGGCATCGATCCCGGCCAGCCATCGGTCGTGTTCGTCGGCCGGGTGACCAGGCAGAAGGGGCTGCAGGTGCTGCTGCGCGCCGCCGACCAGCTCGCCCCCGAGGCGCAGCTCGTGCTCTGCGCCGGCCAGGCGGACACGCCCGAACTCCAGGCAGAGGTCAGCGGCCTGGTCGAGCACCTGCGCACGACCAGGTCGGGGGTGATCTGGCTGCCGGGGATGCTCGCGAAGACCGAGGTGATCCAGATCCTGAGCCAGGCGACCGTCTTTGCCTGCCCGTCGCTGTACGAGCCGCTCGGCATCGTCAACCTGGAGGCCATGGCCTGCGCCACCGCCGTGGTGGCCACGGCCGTGGGCGGCATCCCCGAGGTGGTCGCGAACGGGAGCACCGGGCTGCTGGTGCCGCCCGACGATGAGGCCGCGCTCGCGGGGGCGATCAACGAGCTCATGGCGGACCCGGCCAGGGCGGCTGAGATGGGCGCGCGGGGCCGCGAGCGGGCGGTCACCGAGTTCGGATGGGACGCCATCGCCGAGCAGACGGCCCGGCTCTACGCGAGCCTGGCGCGCAGTGGCTAGCGGTACGCTGGACACGATACATCTCGACTTAGCCAGGAGGTCGCTCATGGAGCCAGCCGGCCCGCCCGAGCCCGTGCCCGGTCAGCCCCCCGGCGTCCGCGTCGGTGACCGCGACCGCGACGCCGTTGCGCACCGTCTCCAGGACGCCTTCGCCGAGGGCTTGCTGGATGACGACGAGTTCGACGAGCGCATGCGCGCCGCGCTGACCGCGCGGGTGAGCACCCAGCTGGATGTCCTGACCGCCGATCTGCCGGCCGCCGCGCCGCGGCCATCGGCGAGCGTGGCCGCCGCGGCCCCGCGTCCGGGCCGGCTCGCGATCGCGTACAAGAGCTCGATCCGCCGCGGCGGGCGCTGGCGCGTGCCGGAGCGCTTCACCTCGGTGGTCTACAAGGGATCGGGCCGGCTCGACCTGCGCGCGGCCGACCTGGCCGGGCCGGTGACGACCATGCGCGTGGTCGCGTACAAGTCCAACGTGGACGTCCTCGTGCCGCCGGGGGTGCGCGTCGAGCTGGACGGATTCGGCGTCAGCAAGGGCTGGTCAGCCGAGGAGGACCTCGAAAGCCGCCTGCCGGCCGACGCTCCGGTCGTGCATGTGCGCGGGCTCGGCTACAAGGGCACGATCGAAGTGAGCACGCGGCCGCCCGGCCCCGATCAGGGCCGCACCGAGCTGCCCGCCGGCCAGTCCTGACCGCGGCGACCCACGGAGCCTCCCATGCCCAGCCAGCTGACGGTCCTCGGAGGCTGCGGAGCCTGGCCCGAGCCGGGCCGCGCCTGCGCCGGATTCCTGCTTGAGCACGACGGCGCCAGGATCGCCATCGACCTCGGCTACGGCACGGCGTCGCGGCTGCTCGCGGCGCTCGGATCGCCGGTCGCCGACGGCCTGGATGCCGTGATCATCAGCCACCACCATCCCGACCATATGATCGACCTGCATGCGCTCATGCGGGCTCGGTGGTTCGGCAGCCGCGGGGCGGCCCCGCTCCCGCTGTATGCCCCCGACGGCGTGGTCACCAAGCTGGTCGAGCTCGAGGACGGCGACCGCACGGCGGTCACGAAGGTTTTCGACTGGCATCCGATTCCGGCGCCGACGAAGGACGCCGGGCCGTTCCGGCTCGATAGCATCTCGCTGCCGCACTACGTGCCCAATGCCGGGGTCCGGCTCACGGCGCCCGGCCTGACGGTCGCCTATACCGGCGACACCGGGCCGGTGCCGAGCCTGGCCGATCTCGGCCGACACTGCGATCTCTACATCGTCGACGCCACCTCGCGTGACCGGGGGCAAGCCTCCCAGGGGCTCAACCTGACGGCCCTGCAGGCGGGCCGGGCGGCTGCACAGGCCGACGCGCGGCGCCTGCTGCTGACCCACTTCTGGCCCGGCACCGATCGGGCGGCCAGCCTGAGCGAGGCCGGGGAGGAGTTCGGCGGCGAGATCCTGCTGGCCAACGAGGGTGCGGTGATCCCGCTGCCCTGAGCGGGCGGGCAGCCGGATCAGTCCGGCCGGGTCAGCAAGGCCGGGTCAGGTCACCGAGCCCGCGGCGGCGCCGGTGACCTGGTCACCCCAGCGGGCGATCTCGCCCTCCAGGTCCAGCGGCGCGATCATGGCGCCGGACTTCATCTCCTGCTCCCAGGCGTCGGCCGGGACACGCCACATGACCTCGAACTCGATGCCACTCGGGTCCCTGGCGTACAGCGACTTGGAGACCCGGTGGTCGCTGGCTCCGACGAGCGCGCCCCTGGCCGCGAGCCGCTCGCGCACCTCGGCCAGCTCGGCCAGGGTGCCAACCTCCCAGGCCAGGTGGTACAGGCCGATGTACGGCTCCGGGGGCCGCTTCCCGGCAGGTACCGAGAACAGCCCGAGGTCGTGGTCGTTCTCGGTCCCCCGGGCCCGCAGGAACGCGGCCCGGCCGGGGATCTCGGTCCGCACCTCGAACCCGAGCGTGTCGGTGTAGAAATCGACGCTCGCATCCAGGTCCTCGACATACAGCACGGCGTGGTTCAGGCGGCGTACGGCCATCGCAGTTCTCCCCTGCGCAGAAGTGTCCTGCTGGCCATAATGCCCAGCTGGCCGTTGAGATTCCCGGGCCCGCGGTGTCGCGGACGGAAGCCCCGCCAAGGGCGCAGCCGCTGCGCCTGGCCCAGCCGCCGTCCCAGTCGGGTAAAGAGCCCAGACGGCCGCGGTCCGCACCCGTTCGTAGTGAGCGATTCCACCAATAGCGGCCGGACGGGCGAACTACATGACCGTGATGTGATTGAATCCGAAGGAAAAGGGGGGAGTCGCCATGAACACCAGTCTTGAGGTTGTCTTAATTCCGGCTATTATCACCGGCGCATGCGGCATAGTCGCGGCGGTGATCACCGCGAGGGCAGCGCCTGCCCGGGCCGCGACCGTACCTCAGGAACAGTCTCGGCCAGTTACTCCGGCCGATACCGCCACAACCGTAACCCAGGCCCAGCCAACCGTCACGGCGACGATCTCGAGGTCCGTGTCCCAGGCTAAGGGCTGGGCGATCGCATCCTGCATCTGCTGGCTGTACGGGCCCCTGGGCCTGTTGACGTCGCTGATTGCCCTCGGCATCGCCCGCCGGGATAGCAAGCCCGGCTCTAGCCGATTCGTACCGTCCTGGGTCAAGCCGGTGATTATCTGCACGATTATCGCCTCGTGCTTTGCGCTGCTCATTGACGCTGCTGTTTACGACCATGCTTATCAGCAGACTTGCGGTTACAACAGCTTCGGCCAATACGTCTGCAACAGCGGATAATGGCGTACTCCGTCCCACATCCGCCATGTATCACTAATTGCAGCTAATTTACGTCGTCACGCCAAGTGGCCATTGCGCCGAGGCCCTGGCCGGCCGCTACGGGCCGGCCAGGGTCGCGAGTCCGGCGTCCTCGGCGGCGGCGAACTGGTCGTCGACCGCGACCACCCGCCGGCCCTGCGCCGCCAGCATGGAGGCGGCGACCGCCGCCCGGTAACCAGCCTCGCAGTGCACCCAGACCATGCCGTCCGGGATCTCGCCCAGGCGGGCCGGCAGCTCGTGGAGCGGGATGTGCATGGCGACCTTCAGGTGCGATCGCTGCCACTCGCGGCTGCGGCGCACATCGACCACGACGACGTCGTCGTTCCCAGCCGCTGCCGCCAGAGCACCGAAGTCGGCGGTCCGGTAGGTCTCCAGCGGCTGGCTCGCGAGGCCCGCGTCGGGCCAGGACGCGGCCGCAGTAATCGCGTCGATGCCGATCCGGCAGAGTTCGCGCTGCGCGTCCGCGACGTCCTGCGGGCTGGCGCCGATCAGGGTCAGGGGCGTTCCCCAGGGAATGAGCCAGCCGAGGTAGGTGGCCAGGCCGCTGCCGGAGCCGAAGTTCAGCGAGCCGCGCAGGTGACCGGCCGCGAACGCGGTGCGCGATCGCAGGTCCACGACCCACTCGCCGGCGTCGATGCGGCGCCGAAGCTCGGCCGGGTCGGCCCGGCGCGGCGTGGACAGGTCGGGCGCGGCCGGCCCGGCGGCATTCGCGGGCCCCATGTGCGAGTAGTACGCCGGGTACAGCTCGAGGCCGGCCAGGAGGTGCTCGACGTAGGCGTCCTCATCGCTGGTCAGCGCCGGGTTCGCGCGCATCTCGTCGGCGAGGGTCGACTGCCTGCCGGTCGCCGGGGTGGCGGAGCAGAAGCTGCCGAATCCGTGCGTCGGGCAGACCTGAGCACTGCCGGGCAGCTCGCGGGCCAGCCGGTGCGCGGAGCCGAACTGAGCGCGGCTCAGCTCGTCGGCATGGCCCGCGCCGAGGAGGTCCGTGCGTCCCGTGCTGCCGTTCAGCAGCGAGCCGCCGGTGAACGCGGCGAGCACGTCGCCGCGGCCAGCGCGATCGGCCAGCGCGTACGCCAGGTGGGTGAACGTGTGCCCGGGCGTGCCCATCACCTGCACCCGCATGCCGCCGACGTCGATCACGTCACCGTCAGCGACCGGCGTGCGCTCGAACTCGACGCGGTCCTCGGCGCTGACCAGGTACTGCGCGCCGACCGCCGCGGCGAGCGCGAGACCGCCGGTCACGTAGTCGTTGTGCAGGTGAGTTTCGAACACGTGCGTGATCGCAATATCCCGCTCCGCGGCCGCGGCGGTGACCCGGTCGAAATCGCGCTGGGCATCCACCACCAGCGCGACTTCCCCGTCCGTGGCGAGGTAGCCGCGGTCGCCGAGCGAGGGCGTATCGATGGCGACGATCTCGATCACTTCTAGTCCTGTGCCCGCGCCGCTTGCGCGACACACGCGGCCTGCACGTACCGATGCATCGCCGCACGACAGTCAGGACGATGCGGCCGGCCCGATGTAAACCGCGCGCGGACGTATCGGCACATTGCGCTCATATTCCTCGAGCGCGTGCGCCAGCCAGCCGGCCGTGCGCGCGACCGCGAAGATCGCCTCGCCCGACCCCCTGGTCATGCCGGCCACATCCGCGAGTACGGCGAGCGCGAACTCGATATTCGGCTCGGGCAGCGAGCGCCTGCGCACCTCGGCGATCACCGCCGCCGCGACCGGCAGCCGCGGCGAGTCCGCCGCGAAGTCCGTCGTGACCTGGAGCAGGAGGTTCGCGCGCGGATCGCCGCCTTTATAGACGAAGTGCCCGAAGCCGGGCAGCCGTTCGCCGCGGCGGAGCACGTCGCCCACGACCTGCGGCACGTCAGCTGGCGTCGCCGCGGCGCTCAGCATGAGCTCGGCGCCCAGCGCCGCGCCCGCGTGCACGGCACCTCCCATGGCCCCGAGCCCGGTCGCGACCACCGCGTAAGGGTCCGCGCGCATGGACGCGGCGACCCTGGCCGCGAGCGTGGAGGCCGCCAGCTCATGGTCGGCGAGCAGGACGAGCGCGACGCCGAGCACGGCGGTCAGCCCGTCGGGCACCGGGCCCGTGCACAGCCGCGCGGCCAGCCGGCTCGCGATCGAGCCGCCGTCGGCGGCCGCGTCCGGCCCCGCGCCAGGCCGGGGCCGCCCGCCCGCCAGCGGCAGCGACCCCGCCATGCCCGCGATCAGGGCCTTCCCCGCCGCCATGACGGCGGGCTGATCAAGATGCATCCGGAACTGGTCGGTCGCCGCCAGCGCCGGGACGATCACCTGCAGCCGCTCCAGCGGCAGCGTGGCGGCAGGCAGGGCGGCCTGAGCGGCGGCGGCGGCCGTCAGCGCCTCCGGGGTTGCCTTCCACCAGGAATGGGAACGAGGGATCCCCGGGGTCCTGTCGTCCGGCAGGCTCCCGGCCCACAGGAGGTTCGCGACGTCCTCGAAGCTGCGGTGGCGGGCCAGGCCAATGGCATCCAGGCCGCGGTAATGGAGGCTGTGCTCGGTGATCTCAGTCACTGCGGTCTCGATGATCAGCTCAGAGGAGCCCGCGGGACGTCGCGGCTTGCCCTTGCGGGCCAGCTCGGCGATCTCGTCCGCATCGAACATGCTGACCCGGCCGTCGGCATCGCGCCTGCGGCTCAGGACGCCGCGGCTGACGTAGGCGTAGAGGCTGGCGGGCTTGATTCCCAGGCGGTCGGCGGCCTCGGCCGCCCCGATCCACTCCGTCACCTCGGCTCCCTTCCGTGCCCCGCCTGCCCGGATCCGCTGGCAGCTTGACGCCCGATCATAGTTGATTTTGATCAACATTGACAGACCAGTACAGTGTCTACCGATAATAGAACCGCAGCCCGGCCCTGGCCTGAAGGACCGGTTTCCTTAGCCGAAGGAGACGTCATGACTGCTCCAGCGAACTCGGTCGCCAGCGCCCCTGCCGCCGCCGAGCCGTACCAGGCCGCACCGGGCCTCGCGGGTGTCTCGGTCGCCAGCACCAGAGTCTCCGACGTGCTTGGCCGCCTGGGCTTTTACCACTATCGCGGTTACAACGCCGTCGACATCGCGCGGCGCGGCAACTTCGAGGACGCCTGGCACCTGATGCTCCGGGGCGAGCTGCCAACGCCGGATGAGCGGGCGGCGTTCTCCGCCGAGGTGGCCGGGCTACGGCCGCTGCCCGACGGCATCGCCGAGCTTCTCCCGCCGATCGCGCGGCTGAGCCGGGAGGGCTCGCTGGAGTCGCTGCGCACTGCGCTGTCGGTCACCGCGCAGGCCATCGGCTGCAAGCCGTGGATCGATCAGAGCAGCGAGCTGACACTGGCCCAGGCCACGCGGCTCAGTGCCGTGATGCCGACGCTGGCCGCGCACCTCTACCGCCTGGCCATCGGCGAGGAGGTCGTACCGCCACGGCCCGACCTCGGCTACGCCGCCAACTTCCTCTACATGATCACCGGCGAAGAGCCCGCCGAGCGCAGCACCTACGCGCTGGAGCGGTACCTCATGCTGACGATCGACCACGGCTTCAACAACTCCACGTTCACTGCCAGGGTCATCGCCTCCAGCGGCGCCGACCTCGGCGCGGTCATCACCGGCGCGATCGGCGCCCTGTCCGGTCCCTACCACGGCGGCGCGCCGGCCCGGGTGTTCGACATGCTCGACGCCATCGGCTCGCCCGACAACGCCGAGCCCTGGCTCCGGCACGCGATCGAGCACGGCGACAAGCTGATGGGGTTCGGGCACCGGATCTACAAGACCGTCGACCCGCGCTCCCAGCTGCTGCACGAGGTGGCCCAGGAGCTGCACAGCGAGCGAGTGTCGTTCGCCGAGCAGGTCGAGAAGACCGCGGTCGCGCTGCTGGCCGAGCTCAAGCCGGGCCGGGAGCTGTACGCCAACGTCGAGTTTTACGCCGGCGTCGTGCTCGAGGCGGCCGGGCTGCCCAGGGAGCTGTTCACGACGGCATTCGCCTGCAGCCGGATAGTCGGCTGGATCGCCAACGTGATGGAGCAGATCCAGGACAACAACAAGATCTTCCGGCCGCTGGCCCGGTACGTCGGGCCCGAGGCTCCCCGCGAGTTCCCGGCGTTCTGGCAGCCGAGCCGGGGGTAGCGGACAACGGCTCGTGCCTCGATATAGCTAGCCATACTTCGTAGTACGGTTAGCCATATGAAGACCACCGTCGACATTCCCGATGAGCTGCTGCGCGAGGCCCAGGAGATCGCCAGGGCCGAGGGCACCACGCTCAAGTCGGTCATGGAGGAGGGCCTCCGGGCGGTGATCGGCAGGCATCGCCGCGCCCAGCGGTTCGAGCTTCGAGATGCAAGCGTGCCCGGCCGGGGATTGCGGCCGGAGTTCGCCCGGGCCGACTGGGCAGCGATCCGGGATGCCGCTTATGGCGGCACGCGTTGATTGCCGTCGATACCAACATCCTGGTTTACGCCCACCGGCGCGACTCCGAGTTCAACGCGGCCGCCGCCGCCGCGATCCGTGAGCTGGCCGAGAGCCCGGCGCCGTGGGCGCTGCCCTGGCCGTGCGTGCATGAGTTCTACGCGGTGGTGACGCACCCGCGGATCTACGACCCGCCGAGCACCCCCGAGCAGGCAATCGCTCAGATCGAGGCCTGGCTGGAAGCGCCGTCGGCGGTATCGCTCAGCGAAGGGGACACGTACTGGCCGGCGCTGCGGTCGCTGCTAACGCCAGCCAAGGCGACCGGGCCGCTTGTCCACGACGCCAGGGTCGCAGCGCTATGCCTGAGTCACGGCATCCGCGAGCTGTGGACCTCTGACCGGGACTTCAGCCGGTTCCCGCAGCTGCGCACGAAGAACCCGCTGCTCTGAATGAGGTCTGGCCTTGTCCTGCGAGCTAGCCGCCGATCTGCCTGCGCTTGCGGTTCTCGCGCAGTCGGCGCCGCTGCCCGGGGCTCAGGGCACGGTAGGCGACGACGGGGATCGCGATCGCGGCAGCGATCAGCACGATGCCGATCAGCGGATGCGTGAAGAGCAAGATCAGCCCGATGACCCCGACAATCCCAAAGATGCCATACCTGACGCGCGGTGTCATAACGGACTCCCTCTTGGGAACGACGTTCCCCACATAGTTGAACTATCCCGGCGGCCCGAGTGTTCCCGTCTGGCCGGTGACCGTCTGACCCGCCAGCATCACTAACGCGAACCCGATGGTAGATGATGGGCATCGTTGACCCCGGAGGCTCCCCATGACCCTGCACCTGCCCGTCTCGGACGAGGCGAACGAGTTGCTGTCCCGCAGCCCGCTGGCGCTGCTGCTCGCCATGATGCTGGACCAGCAGGTCCCGCTGGAGAAGGCGTTCAGCTCGCCCTACGAGCTGGCCCGCAGGCTCGGGCACGAGCCGACCGCGGCCGAGCTGGCCGAATTCGACCCGGACGCGCTCGTCGCGATCTTCTCCGAGCGTCCGGCCCTGCACCGGTTCCCGCGGGCGATGGCCGGGCGCGCCCAGGAGCTGGCCCGCCAGCTGGTCGACCAGTACGACGGCGATGCCGCCGGGGTCTGGACCGGCGTCGAGACCGGCCAGGAACTGATCGCCCGCTTGTCGAAGCTGGCCGGCTTCGGCGGCTACAAGGCCCAGATCACCACGGCCCTGCTCGGCAAGCAGCTCGGGGTCCGGCCGGCCGGCTGGCGCGAGGCCGCCGGTCACTTCGGCCACGAGGGCTCGCATTACTCGGTCGCGGACATCGTTGACGAGTCCTCGCTGGCGGCTGTCCGCTCCTACAAGAAGGACGTGAAGGCAGCCGCGAAGGCAGCCGCTTCGTGAGCGGTACCGATCGGCCGGGTGCCGCGCTGGCGTCCGTCCGCGTCCTGGCGGCCGGCTACGCGCGCGAGGAAGCGGACGGCGAGCACGTCGGCAGCTCAGTCACCCTGATCCGCGACGGCGACGTGACGATCATCGTCGACCCCGGCATGGTGGCCTCACGCGAAGCGCTGCTGGCCGAGCTGGTCAGGAACGACGTGACCCCGGGCGCGGTCACCGACGTCGTGTTCAGCCATCACCATCCCGATCACACGGTCAACGCGGCACTGTTCCCCGCCGCCCGGATCCACGATCACTGGGCGATCTACGACGGCGACCGCTGGATCAGCCGGGACGCCGACGGCGCGGAGCTGAGCCCGTCGGTCCGCCTGATCGCGACCCCCGGCCACACGCCGCAGGACATCACCACACTGGCCGCGACTCCGGAGGGCGTGCAGGCCTGCACCCACGCCTGGTGGGGCGCGGACGGCCCGGCCGCCGATCCGTTCGCGCCGGACCTGGCGGTGCTGGCTGCCAGCCGCGCCCGGATCCTGGCCGTCGCGCAGGTGATCATCCCCGGCCACGGACCGGCGTTCGTGCCGGACGACAGCACGCCGCGATAGCCGCGCGTCAGGCGACGTCCCCCTTGAGGGAGAACTCGGACAGGCGGTTGACGGCGAGAATGATGGCCAGCACCGTGACGGCGATGGCCATCCCGACACCCGTGCCCAGGCTGAGGTTGGCGTTGAGCGAGCTGTTGTTGGCAAACGCATTCGCGACCGCCAGGCCGTATTCCTTGGCCGACAGCAGGGCTACGCCGGGCACCAGGCTGGCCAGCAGGCCCTCCCAGGCGAGGATGTAGAGCAGGCCAGTCGCCAGCGCCCGGCCCGGGCTGAACATCGCCGTCAGCGTGACGAACAGCGCGCAGTAGACGGCCGCGGATACCAGGGAGCCGACAAACAGGCCGATGGCGAGCTTGCTCCCGGCGCCGGTGGCGATCGCGCCGGCGATGTATTCCGGCACCGAAGCGAACAGGATGGTCAGGCCCAGCGCCACAAGGTACTTGCTGAACACCACCGTCCGCCTGCTGACCGGCGTGGCGAGCAGGTGGACGATGCTGCCGTCCTCAACCTCGGCGCCGATCACGCTGCCGCCGACGATCAGCGCGGTCAGCGCCAGGACCAGATAGCCGACCTGGCCCAGAACCTCGGGCGGCCACACCGGGCTGTTGGCCGTTGCCTTGAGCAGCGCGGAGATGGCGATCAGGAGGATCGCAAGCGCCCCGAACAGCCAGGCCCGCCGGCGGCCGAGCGTGGCGCGCAGCGTGATCTTGATGATGACGCCGTTGATCAGGCCCGACATGGGTGCCCCAGTCCTCTCGCGTGAGCCGGCGGCGATCATGACGCCAGCAGGTAGGTGAAGACGCTTTCCAGCGACTCGTCGGCCGGGATGATCTGGGTCAGCCTGATGCCGTGGTCTCGGCTGATCCCGGCCACCTCCCTGGTGAAGGTCCCGTAGTCGGAGGCGCGGACCTGCAGGCCCTTCGGCGTCAGCTCGACGGCGCCCACCGACAGCGTGGCGATCAGCGCGGAGCCGAGGGCCCGGTCGTCGGAGGAGGAAACCAGGAACACGTGCGGCCGGTTGGTCATCAGCCGCCGGATCGCGCGGAAGTCACCAGACGCGGCCAGGCGTCCGCCGACGATCACCTGGATGATGCCCGAGAGCCGCTCGACTTCCTCGAGGATGTGCGAGCTGAACACGATGACCCGGCCGCGCTCCCCCTCGGCCTGCAGCAGGTCCATCATGTGCAGCCGCTGGCGCGGGTCCATCCCGTTGAACGGCTCGTCCAGCAGGATGACCTCGGGATCGTGCACCATCGCCGCCGCAACCTTGATCCGCTGGCGCATGCCCTTGGAGTAGGTCGAGATCCTCCGGTCCTGCGCGTCGGTCATCTCCAGCGTCTCGATGGCCCGCCGCGCCGCCTTCTCGGGTTCGGGCAGCCCGTGGAGCTTGGCCGTGGCGAGGACGAACTCCTTGCCGGTGAGGAAGGCGTAGACCGAGTCGCGCTCGGGGACCAGCGCCACCCGCCGGAACATGGCCGGGTTACGCCAGCTGCTCTCGCCCGCGATGGTGATCTCCCC
Source organism: Streptosporangiaceae bacterium (assembly GCA_036758685.1). Classification (GTDB taxonomy): domain Bacteria; phylum Actinomycetota; class Actinomycetes; order Streptosporangiales; family Streptosporangiaceae; genus JAJYUU01. The sequence goes on from DAIOWC010000010.1 coordinate 44,507, forward strand.
GCGGGATGGCTGCAGGAAGCCGGCGATCATGTGCATGAGCGTGGTCTTGCCGGCTCCGTTAGGGCCGAGCAGCCCGGTAACACCGGGGCCGATCGACATCGTGATGTCGTTGACGGCCACGACGTTGCCGTACCAGCGGGAGACGCTCTTCAGCTCGATCGTGGTCACGCCACAGCCACCTTCCGGTACCGGGCGAGAAGGCCGCCGATGGCCACCGCCAGCACGAGTACGAAGACCACCCCGTAGACGGGGCCGTAGTTCCCGATGATCGTCTGCTGAGCGTGACCGGGTCCGAGAGCACTTACGGGCGCTCGCAGCCAGTGCAGCAGGCCGCCCAGCAAGGTGAACGGGCTGAGCAGCCCGGCCAGGCTGGACAGGGCCGACGGCTGACCCGGTCCGGCGGGCCCGAAGGCCTGCTGGCCGATATGCATCAGGACGTTGGCGACGATGTAGCTAAAGAACAGCGGGATGCCGACGGCGCAGATCGCGAAGACGCGCTTGCCGGTCGTGGAGGCCAGCAGCAGGCCGATGCTCGCGAGCAGGACCGCCCAGGCGGCCCCGTACAGGAGGCCGGGTCCGAGCTGCTTGGTCTGGTCCCAGACCTGCCCGGCACCGTGGACCTGAGTCACGATGCCGATGTAGAGGATGATCTCCGGGATCTCGAGCATCACGAGGCAGGCGATGATGAACGCCGCCAGCTTGGCCATCGGGTAGTCGATCCGGCTGATCGGCCGGGCGAAATACAGCGGCAGCGTGTGGTACCGCAGGTCGCCGGATACCAGGTTCGGCGCGGCAAGCGCGATGAAGATCAGCATCGAGACCGCGCGCAGCGACGGTATGTAGTCGTCGTAGGTCACGATCGCGCCCTGGCCGTGGTTGGTGGCCATCGCCACCGCGTTCACGACCGCGGGCAGGCTGATCAGCACGAACAGCAGCACCGGGAAGATCTTCGCCCTCGCGCCGCGACCGATCCCGAAGGCGGAACGCAGGCTGTGCCAGGTCAGTGCTCGTACGATCTGCGCGCGGCCCAGCCGCTGGGCGTCATAGCGGCGGTAGCCGATGTCGTGGATGACACCGCTCTCTACCTGCGGTGCCGGGAGGCCGGCGGCCTGCGCGTCAGCTGACACTGCCGACTCCAATCGTCTCGCCGGCCAGCGCCGGGTCAGTCCTGAACAGCTCCTCGATCCGGTGCCGGCGGCGCTCCATGCGGCTGAGCGGCAGCCCGAGGTCGGCGACAGCATCCCGGATCGCGTCATAGGTCTCATCGCCCGCCAGCTGGATCAGCAGGCCGCGCTCGTACGCGACCGGGCTCAGCCCGCGCCGGGTCAGCTCAGCGGCCAGCTGCTCGGTGCCCTCGTCCACCTCGACCAGCAGCACCGCGCTCGCCTGGGTCACCGAGCTGATCGTGTCGGCGCGCAGCAGTCGGCCGCCTTCAATCGCGACGAGGTGATCGCAGATCTGCTCGATCTCCCCGAGCAGGTGCGAGGCGACCATGATCGAGATTCCGAACTCGGCTCCGATCCGGCCGATCAGCTCGAGCATCGCGGTCCGGCCGGCCGGGTCCAGGCCGTTGGTCGGCTCGTCCAGCAGGAGCAGCCGCGGGTCACCGACCAGCGCCTGCGCGAGCTTTACTCGCTGCTTCATGCCGGTGGAGTAGGTGCCGATCTGGCGGTACCGCTCCTCGTAGAGGCCGACGTGCCGCAGCGAGTCGGCGGCTCGTTCCCGCGCCGCTGTGGCCGGGAGCCCGGACATGCGGCCAAGGTGGGTCACCAGCTCCGTCGCCGACATGTCGGGCGGCAGGCAGTCGTGCTCGGGCATATAGCCGGTCAGCGTCCGGATCTCGTACCCGCTCGTGACGCAGTCGCGGCCGAGGACGGCCGCGTGGCCGGCGGTCGGCGGCAGCAAGCCGAGCAGAATCTTGATAAGCGTCGATTTGCCGGCGCCGTTGGCGCCGATCAGCCCGGTGATGCCGGGCGCTATCTTCACGGTCAGCTCGTCGAGCGCAATGATCTTCGCGGTATAACGCAGCGTCAGGGCATCGGCCTGGATGACGGCGCCGGGATCCGGCGTCCATGCTTTCCCGGCCGCATGCCGTGTGTCGGTCGCGGTCACTTCTCCTCCGGCCTGCTCATGCGGATCGGGCGCCGCTCGGAGGGCCTGCTGCCACGCTGACGTCGCGCACGCTGCCCCCAGGCGCTTACTGAATCCGGCCACAACCATTCCAGTCGCCGCCGCTGCCGTCATCAACCTGCAGGCTGATACGCGATGCATCTCGGTGGTGACCCGGTCGCCCCTACGGTGTACCAAACCGGGACCGAAGACGCCGCCCTAGTTGCGAAATAAGATCCTGATGCGGCTTAGGTTCGCAATCGCAGGAACGCTTCGGGGGAAGGTGCCGCGTGCGAAGGAAGACACTGGCACGGGCCGCCGGCTGTCTCCTCGCCGCGGCGCTGACGTTCAGCGCAGCCGGCCCGGCGGTTGCCGACGACCTGCCGACTACTCCGAGATCTCCGCGGCGGGTCCTCGGGCGGCCTGGGGGCTCGGCACAACGGGGCAGTCGTCCTACGTCGCGCACTGGAACGGGAAACGATGGACCCGGATGCCGGTACCGCCGCACCTGTACGGCGTGGCGATCTCCGGCCTGTCAACGTCGGACGTCTGGCTCGCTGGCTGGCTCTCAGGTACCGACAACAGACAGGGCTTGGTGTACCGCTGGAACGGGCGCTCCTGGATCCGCATGCTTCGCGGAGTCGATCTTGGCACGGTCATCGCCATCAGGCCGGCGGACGTTTTCGTCCAGCTCGGCAGTGGCCGTCTCCTGCACTGGAACGGCAGCACCTGGACCGCCTACCCGAACCCGTACGGGCGAGGGAAGCTAGCTGCCGTCGGCACGCAACTCTGGCGCATCGAGAACGCCACCGTCGACCGGCGCCCGAACCGGCTCATCGTGCAGACATGGACGGGCTCGGCCTGGCGCACGATGAGCTCGCCGCATCCGGTCGTTGTCGCTGACGCCGACCTCAGCGCATCGTCACCACGCAACGTCTTGGTGGAGATCATGAACGTCAGGCGACAGGACGCGAGGCTGCTGCGCTGGAACGCGCGGGTATGGAGCCGAGCTGAACTCTCTCTCCGGTTGGCTGGTGAACCACCCCGGTGCGGCCGCCGCAGGCACCGCCAGCGTCTGGATCGATGCCGGCATTGCCCTGTGGTCGGATGGCAAGTGGCAGGCTGCTGACGGGTTCTGCGGCAACGTGACGGCGGTGCCCGGCACCAAGAGCTCCCTGTGCGCCGGCGGTGACCAGCCCGGCACCGGTCCGAGAACGTACGGAGTTATCTTGCAGAACGGCCCGCTCCGCTAGGCGTCCGTCTTGACCCGGTTCGCTACGCGAGACGGTATGGTTTGAGGAGCATGCCGGACCGGGGCAATGCCGGCAGCGAGCAAGGGACCTGCAACCGTGGGCAACGGGGCCAAGCCGAGTACGGGGCCGCCGTCGATGGAAAAGACCGGCCACGGCGCGCGCGTACTCCTCGCCATCCTCCTGCTCGCGGTGGTTATCGTCGCGGTGCGGGCCGGACCCGCCTTTGCCTGGCCCAAGAACGCAGGCGGCCCGCTGCACGCCCACGGCTTCGCGATCGGCATTGCGCTTGAGGTCACGCTGGCCGCCCTGCTGGCAGCGCTGGGAGTCCTGAGCCGGAGGCGGCCGATACTCATTGCCGGCTCCACCCCGGCGCGACTGCGCGGCGTCCTGGGTCCCGTGATCTTGCTCGCCATGATCGCTGGTGCGGTGGCGCTCATCCGCTTCAAGCCCCCGTCGAATCCGAAGCCGATCAAGTTCAGGCTGCCGGCGCTGCCGAAGGGCCCGAAGAAGTACTTCCGGGTGGTCCCGGAGAGCACGCCGAACCTTTCGATACTCGTGTACGTGCTGCTGGCGGTCCTTGTCCTGCTGGCGATAGCCATCCTCGTGATCATGCTGCGGCGCGGCGGCCGGCGGCGGGAGCCCGAATTCGTCCTGGAAGACGACGAGGACGCGATCCTGCGCAAGGCGGCCGAGGCCGGCCGGCAGGCGCTGGGCGAGCTGACCGAGGCGCGGATGGCGATCATCGCTTGCTACCTGGCCATGGAGCACAGCCTGGCCGAGGCCGGCGCTGCCCGCGGGGATGCCGAGACGCCCGACGAACTGCTCAGCCGGGCATCGGTCGCCGGATTCCTCCGCGGCGGCGCCCCCGCCGAGCTCACGAGCTTGTTCTACGAGGCCAGGTTCTCCACGCATCCCGTGCCGCCGGCGGCACGGGATGCGGCTCTGCGCGCGCTCGACGCCATCCTCGCCGGCCTGGATGCGGGCGCCAGGCAGCGGTCCGAGCCGGCGGCCGCGCCGTGACCGCCCGCAGTCCCGGCCGCCGACCGCCAGCCGACGGGTGGCAGGCAAGCAAGCCAGAGCTGACGATCGCGGCCATCCTGGTGGCCGCGGGCGCCGCGGGCGCGTACGCCTGGGCCGGCGCCCAGGTGATGCTGCTGGTCCTCGGGTCCTTCGCACTGCTGGCGCTCGCCGTGCTGCGCTCTCTCGCGCCCCCAGATCAGGCCCCCGAGCCGGAGAACGAGCGCTGGGATGAGCTCGGCCGGTCCAGCATCGTCGGGTTCTGGCGCAAGCGCGGTGGCCTCAGCGACGCGACGCGGAACCGGTCCAGCTACGAGCTTGAGCTCCGGCTGACCCTCCAGCACCTGCTCGCGGCGCGGCTGGCCGAGCGGCACGGCATCAGCCTGTACGCCGACCCGGAGGCCGCCCGCCGCCTGCTGCTGCCGAACAGCGGTGCTGACCCGGGGGGACGACCCCCCTGGTCCCCCCGCGGACATGACCAGGATGCTCAGCTGTGGTACTGGGTCGACCCGACCCGCCCGCCGGCGCCCGATCAGCAGAGCCGCGGAATCCCGCCGCGCACGCTTTCCGCACTACTCGACCGACTGGAGCACCTGTGACCGACCTGACTCTGACCCCCGGCCAGACAGCCGAGCGCTGCGCGGCCGTGCTCGCCGAGATCGGCCGCGCCGTGGTCGGTCATCGGCGGAGCGTGGAACTGGTGCTCGTCGGCATCCTCGCCGGCGGGCACGTGCTGCTCGAAGACCTTCCCGGCCTCGGCAAGACGCTGATCGCGCGGTCCTTCGCGACCACGCTCGGCCTGGACTTCGCCCGGATCCAGTTCACGCCCGACCTGCTGCCATCGGACGTTGTCGGCGCTCCCCTCTACGACCAGCGAAGCGGGGAAATGGTGTTCCGGCCCGGCCCGGTCTTCACCCAGCTGCTGCTCGCCGACGAGATCAACCGGACGCCGCCGAAGACTCAGGCAGCGCTGCTCGAGGCCATGGGCGAAGGCCAGGTCAGCATGGACGGCGTCACCCGCCGGCTTCCCCAGCCGTTCGTGGTCCTCGCGACCGACAACCCCATCGAGTACGAGGGCACCTACGAG